>NZ_JBFBIR010000028.1:0-103984 GCF_040685715.1 Kitasatospora sp. NPDC088264 | reverse complement strand
CGCAGCAACTCGGCACGCTCGTCCTCAGACAGCGAGATCACCACGGCAGAAGGCCCAGGATGCGACACCATAAAAGGGTATCAACTTACCCTCATAATTTGTGGCGCATCACACTAGAGGACTTCGGTCTGCTGTGGGGCCACGCAGTGGGATTCCTCGCCGACCTGCACGACGTAGCCCTTCGGCGGCTCCAGGGACGTCGTCCACCAGATCCCGGTGACCTCCCCGACAGCGTCCGTCGTCGTGCCCGGCGTGTCCGACTCCGTGCGGATCCGGGCGCGGGTTCCTTCGGGCAGGTCGCTGCGGTAGCGCGGAGGCATGCCGGGGTGGAGTCCTCCTCGGGAGGCCAGGAACTCCGGCCGTAGCCGCCAGGGGCTGCCGTCCTCGGTCTCCACCGTGTAGAGAGGTCCGACGTGGTCATCGCGCTCGTCCTGCTCGACGACACACGCGACGATCACCCCGCGGGTGCCCACGATCTCCGGCCCGAGCCGGCCCAGTTCCGGAAGGGGCGGGTGCGGCGTCGCCAGTTCCACCAGCTCGCCGTAGGCCAGCGTGGCCTGCTCGGGCCAGGGAGTCTCGTCCACCGGCCACCGATGCCCGACCGTCATGAGGCCCTCCTGTCCATGGCCTCCGTGGACCCACCACACCATAACCGCGAGGCGGTCGGCCGACCCCGCCCGGCCGGCCCCGACCTGACCACGTACGACCTGGAACTGTCCGGCCGATCACTCTGCAGCAGCTGCATGAGGCCGGCCATCGCTGGCCGCCCGGCACCGGGCGGGCTCCGTTCGAGATCGAGATCGAGACCGAGGCTGAGACCGAGGTCGAGGCTGAGGCGGAGCCCGTGAACGAGGGCGTCGATTCCTGACCGCCACCGGCGGATGGCGCCGGGGCGGTGTCGCCCGTTCAGCCGATGTGGTGCTGGTTGAGCCAGGTGAGGGTGTGGTCGGCGAGTTCGGTCCAGCCGTGGTCGACGGTGAGGGAGTGGCCGCGGTCGTCGAAGCGGTGGTAGTCGGTGACGGCGGGGGACTTGCGGTACTGCTTGTGGGTGGAGCGGGTGAGGATGTCGGGCACGGTGTGGTCGAGTTTGCCGGAGAGGAGGAGGAGCGGTCCGCGGTTCTGGTTGTGGGTGTCGACCTTGGCGGGGGAGTGTGGGGCGAAGTTGCTCAGGGCGAGTTGGAAGAGGGGGCGGGCGGGGCTGGGGATGGTCCATTCGTCGAAGAGCTGGTCGGATTCCTGCTGGGAGACGGCGTTGGCGAACGCGTAGCGGAACTGGGCGGGGTTGAGTGAGACGGCGCGCTTGGTGTTGCCGGGGTTGCGCAGGAAGGCGAAGGCGGACTTGGCCTGGGCGGGGCCGACGGCTTTGACGCCCTTGATCTGGCCGGGGCAGATCGCGACGGCGGCCTGGGCGAGGTTCTGGCCGAGGAGGTGTTGGGCGATGAAGCCGCCGACGGAGTGGCCGACGAGGACGGGCGGGGTGTCGAGGTCGCGGATGATCCGGGCGTGGTGGGCGGAGATCTCGGCGAGGCCGATTCCGCCCTGGGGGTCGGGGTTCCTGCGGGCCTGGGCGATGGTGGCGGGGACGCCGGGCCATTCGGGGAGGATCGGTTCGTAGCCGGCGTCGCGGAACCGGTCGGCCCAGCCCTGCCAGCTCGTGGAGTGCAGCCAGAGGCCGTGGATGAACATGACCGGGGTGCGGTTGCTGGGCATGGCGGGGTCTCTCCTGGTGCGTGAGGGCTGGGGATCGGATCGGCGGCCGGTCGGGGCGCGGTCGTTCGATCCAAGAAGTAGAAAGAGCGTTCTCTCTACTCCTCCAAGGTAGAACGATCCTTCTGCTAGCGTCAAGCCATGACGACGAGAGATTCCGCGCCACCGCGCGCTCGCATCCTGGCCGCGGCGATGCGGCTCTTCTACGCGCAGGGCGTGCGCGGGGTGGGCATCGACCAGCTGATCCGCGAGTCGGCGGTCGCCAACGCGACCTTCTACCGGCACTTCCCGTCCAAGGACGACGTCGTGCTCGCCTATGTCCGCGAGCACGACCGCCTCTTCCGCGCGGCCGCCGCCACAGTGGCGGACCTTCCTCCGCGCGAGGCCGTGGCGGCCCTGTTCACCGGCATCGCCGACGAGTTCTGCGCACCCGGCTTCCGCGGTTGCCCGTTCATCAACGCCGCCGCCGACTACCCCGACCCGCACCATCCCGTCAGCCAGGCCATCCAGGAACACATGGACTGGTTCCGCGCCCTGCTGACCGGCCTGCTCGCCGACGCCGGCCACCCCGACCCCGACCGGGCGGCCGACACCCTGCTGATCCTGCGGCACGGCGCGATGAACCAGAGCCGCTTCACCGCCCCCGCGGCGGTGCGCGAGGCGCTGACGGCCGCCGTGGACGCCGTCCTCGGCTAGAAAGCAGGCAGAGTGCGCCACCGGTGGTGGCGCACTCTGCCCTCCCGGCCGCTACGCCCGGCGTGCGTGCCGTGTGCGTTGCGCGCGTCGCCGGGGCCGGCCCGGGTGGTGGAGGGTGGTCACTCTCCCGAGCGGTCCTGGCGCAGGCGGGCCGAGGCGAAGGCGGCGATGAGCCAGCCGAGGCCCAGCAGCGCGCCGCCGCCGAGGCCGACCGTGGCCACCGGGGCTCCGGCGCTCGCGAGCATCAGGGCGGGTTCCTGCACGGCGGGTTCCTGCACGGCGGTGTCGCGCGGGGGAACGGGCGCGGGGTGGGTGCCGGCGGGGTGTTCGGCGGCCGACGTGTCACCGGGGGCGGTGCCGTCGGGGTGGTTGTCCCACTGGCCGGGCCCGGGGTGGTGGTCGCCCCAGCCGCCGTGGCCGCCGGAGTTGTGGCCGTCGCAGCCGCCGTGGTCCTGGTCCTCGCAGGGGGTGCAGGCGACGATGGTGACGGTGTTGCTGGTCGCCGTCACCGGGGTGCCGTCGGGGGTGGTGCCGGTGACGGTAGAGGTGTCGGTGATCTTCCCGGCCTGCACGTCGGACTCGGCGGTGGAGTACGTCGCGGTGCAGGTCGTGGACGCGCCCGGGGCCAGGGTGGTCACCGGGCAGGAGACGGCCGGCGTGCCCGGGCCGGAGTCCGTCACGGCGAGCGAACTGATCGTCGTGTCACCGGTGTTGGTGACGGTGAAGGTGTAGTGCAGGGCCTGTCCGGCGGCGGAGAACGAGGTCTCCTGGACGGCCTTGACGATCTTCAGCCCGGCGTAGGGGACGGTCACCTTGTTGCTGGTGGAGGTGATGTTCTGGCCACTGGGGGTGGTGCCGGTGACCTGGGCGGTGTCGACGACCTTGCCCGCGGCGACGTCGGCGTCGGTGGTGACGTAGGTCGCGGTGCAGTTCTCCGAGGCGCCCGGCGCGAGCGGCCCGGTGGGGCAGGTGACGGTCGGCGTGCCGGGGCCGTTGTCGACCACGCCGATGTTGGTCAGCGGCTGGGCGCCGGTGTTGGTGACCGTGTAGGTGTAGTGGATGGTCTGCCCGGCGGCGGTGTACTGCGCCTCGGCGGCCTTCTTCACCACGCTGATGGCGACCAGGGGGGTGTTGACCTTGTTGCTGGTCGTGGTGACGGTCTGGCCGCCGGTGTCGGTGCCGGTGACCTGGCCCTGGTCGGGCACGTTCTGGGCGGCGACGTCGGCGGCGGTGGTGACGTACGTGGCCTGGCAGGTGGTGGACTGGCCGGGCGCGAGCTGGTTGGTTCCGCAGCCGGAGACGGTGACGCCGGGCGTCAGGTCGGTCACCGTCACGTTGGTCAGTGCGATCTGGCCGGTGTTGGTGACGGTGTACGTGTAGTTGAGGGTCTCGCCCGGGGCTGTGAAGTCCGGCTGGACGGCGGACTTGGTGATGGTCAGCGCCCGTAGCGGCACGACGACCTGGTTGCTCGTCCCGGTCACCGTCTGGGTGCCGACGGTGGCGGTGAGGTTCGCCGTGTCGGTGATCGTGCCCGTCGTCGCGTCGGCGGCGGTCGCGGTGTAGGTGGCGGTGCAGTTCTCCGTGGCGCCGGCCGCGAGCGGGCCGGGCGGGCAGGTGACCGTCGGGGTGCCGGGGCCGGTGTCGGTGACCGCGACGTTCGTCAGCGCCACCGGGGCGTTGTTGGTCACCGTGTAGGTGTAGTGGATGGTCTGCCCCGCGACGAACGAGGCCTCGGTCGCCGCCTTGGTGATCGTGGGGGCGGGGACGTTGACCAGCACGGTGGTGGTGCAGCCGCCGGTGGTGGCGCAGGTGCCGCCGGCGATGGTCGGTGCGAGGTTGTTGGTCAGGGCGAAGTTGCCGGTGTCGGGGTTGTTGACCTTGACCTGGTACGTCACCGTCACGGTGGAGCCGGCGGCGGGCGGCGCCGTCAGCGTGCCCGACCAGGTCAGGGTGTTCCCGGTGACGGCGGCCGTTCCGGAGCTGGCGGTGACGGAGCCCGGCACCAGCGTGCCGTCCGTCAGTACGGCGGAGAGGTCGTCACTGAAACCCGCGAAGGTGGCCGGGTTGGTGCCGGTGTTGGTGACGGTCTCGGTGTAGGTGAGGGTGTCGCCCTGGTCCACCGGGCCGGTCGGGGAGACCGACTTCGCGACGGTGTAGGAGGTGCCGGCCGGCAGGTTGCAGTTCCCGCTGTCCTGGGTGGCGGAGGCGCCGTAGAAGCGGTGCCCGGTGTTGGCGATGACGGTGGTGGGCAGCGTCGCGGTCGAGCTGGCGGTCGGCACCGAGTTCAGCTCCTCGATGGTGCCGTTCGCGCGGAAGATGTAGACGTTGCCGCCGGACTGCGCCAGACCGTAGATGGAGTTCGGGGTGGTGCCGATCTCGGTGATCGTGTTGTCCGGGTGGATGCGGAAGTAGCTGGTGGGGTTCTGGAAGAACGAATCGAACGCGACCCCGAGGATGTCGCCGTCGGACAGGGTGACGAAGTCGCCCGAGGAGACGAGCGTGGCGGGGTAGGCGACGGGGAACAGCGTGCTCACCCCGGTGGCCGGGTTGATCGTCCAGATCTGGTTCGAGAAGAACGACGCGACCAGCAGGGTGCCGTCCGGGCGGGCGCTCAACGCGTTGAAGTCGAATCCGTCGACCGCGGCCGGACCGGTGATCACCACCGAGCTGGTCTCCGCGCCGGTGGCTGGGTTGATCGTGTACAGCGTCGCCGGGGTTTCCTGCCAGGACACCCCGTACAGCGTCGTGCCGTCCGCACTCCACGCGATGTCCCCGTAGTCCCGCACCAGCGGCACGTCGGACAACTGCGTACCGGTCGGGCTGTACGAGTACAGCTGGTCACCGCCACCGCCGGTGTTCACCCACAGCGGCGTCGGCGGACAGGTCAGCGCCCGGGTCCCTGACTTCCCGTCCGCGCCGTTCGCGCGGTCTGCGCCGTCCGGGGACTTCCTGTCGGCGTCGTCCCCCGGCGAGGCGACGGCAGGGCTGACGGACGTCGCACCTCGTGCCGGGAAGGCGTGCGCCGGGAAGGCCTGCGCCGAACCGCCTCCCCAACCCGCCGTCATGCCGATGACCGCCAGCCCGATCGCCGCGGCGAGCCTGCCGCGCGACCGGCCGCGTCTGATCCCTGCCATACCGTCTCCGTTCCAGTCGGGCGTGATCACCACAGGGCCCCACGCCACAGAATTTTGATAACACGAAGTGTTTTTGTGAACACTTTGAGTAACTTGACATGGGTTGGCCCGGCCCGCCATCCGTACCCGAACTGGCTGCGTCCGCCGGATGTCGGCCACCTGGCCGCATCGCGGCCCCTCGCGCGGCGCCCCGGCTGCCGACGATCCTTCGGTCCGCGCCGAGGAATCCCCGACCTACCGTCGATTCCCGTGAACACCATGACGCCTGACAGCACACGCACTGACGCGCTCACTGACGCGCTCACTGACGCGCTCACTGACGCGCTCACTGACGCGCTCACTGACGCGCTCACCGATGGCTCGGTGAGCGCGGACCACGTGGCCATCGCGCCGAGCATCCTCTACTTCGGCACGCCCGTCGTCCTGCTCTCAACGGAGAACGGGGACGGCACCCCCAACCTCGCGCCGATGTCCTCGGCCTGGGCCCTTGGCCAGGTGATCGTCCTCGGCATGGGGGCCGAGGCGCAGACCGCGCACAACCTCCGCAGCCGACCCGAGCTGGTGATCAACCTGCCCGAGCCGACCCAGTGGCCGGCGGTCGAACGACTCGCGCCGCTCACCGGGCGCACCCCCGTACCCGCGAACAAGCAGGACACCTTCCGGTTCGAGCGGGACAAGTTCGCGGCCGCAGGCCTGCGGGCCGAGCCCTCCGAACTCGTCCGGCCGCCCCGGGTCGCCGAATGCCCCCTGCAACTGGAGGCCCGTGCCGCCCGGATCCAGCCCGACGCCTCCGGCGGGTTCCTCATCGTCGAAGCCCACGTGCTCAAGGTCCACGCCGATCCGGGCATCGTCGTCCCCGGCTCCCAGCACGTCGACCCGGCCCGGTGGAGCCCGCTGATCTACAACTTCCGCCACTACTACGGACTCGGCCCCGAGCTCGGCCACAGCTTCCGCACCCAGACGCCCCGTTGAAGCGGCTGAAGCCGTCCTGCTGTTTGCGCGAGAGAGTGTCAGTCCCGGCTGTCAGGGTGACGGGCATGGACCTCGACACCTTCTGGCAGATCATCGACGACACCCGCGCCGGCGCCGCCGACGAGAGCGAACACGCCGACGCGCTCACCGAACACCTCGCTGGTCTGGCGCCCGACCAGATCGCCGACTTCGACCGGCACTACGCGCAGCAGAAGGCCCGCTCCTGCACCTGGCTGCTCTGGGGCGCGGGCTACCTCATCAACGACGGATGCAGCGACGACGGCTTCGACTACTTCCGCGACTGGCTGATAGGCGCCGGCCGCACCCTCTTCGAACAGGCCCTCGCCGACCCGGACAGCCTCGCCGGACTCCTAGCCCCCGACCAGGAGGATCTGGAGGCCGAAGACCTCGCCTACGCGGCCACCCATGCATACCGCCAACTCACCGGCAACGACCTCCCCGACAACGGCATCGCCTCCGGCCCCCCGACCGGCGAACCCTGGGAGGACGAAGACCTCCCCACCCTCCTCCCCCACCTGTCAGCCCGCTTCGCCGACTAGTCCCCCGCCCGCCTCCCCACGCCCGGCGCCGTTTCCGCCTCAGAGAATTATGTAGACCGACCGTCATATTCCTAGCCCCGGCCCATCTGGGGCGCTGCGCAGGAGGTCGGCCCGGCCGACTTCCTGCGCGCAGGGGGGCTCGCGCCTGCCGTGAGCCGAATATGTAGACCGACCGTCACCGAAGGTGGTCGGCGGACGGCACGGGGGAGAGAATTCTGCGGGCCGTCCTGGCCGACGCCGATGCCGAGAGCCGAATCGACTGGGGCATGGTCAGCGTCGATTCCACGACTTGCCGCGCTCATCGGCACGCGGCTGGCGCCTTCACCCCCCCCGAGGGTTCCGGGTCAGCGGAAGGAGGCCGGCACGTCACCGTTCTGATGAGGACCTAGGGTGCTCGCGAGGCGGTCTCACCTGCAAGATTCACCTTGCTGGGGAGGGTGGGTGTCGCCCGCTCGGATTTGTGATCACGCCCGGCCAGGGGCGCCGCAGATGATTCCCGTGCACCCGGATAGTGGCGGCGAAGTTCGCCGAGTACGCGCTCGTCGACAGCCCTGACGTCCCACAGCGAGCTGTCTACTTCGGTCAGGGCGATCATCACCCCGTCCCCGGCGAACCCAAGTGCTTCGGCGTCGATCAGTTGGAGGAAGGGGGTCGTCAGCGACAACAGCGTCAACGTGTCCATGCCGCCGTCGGCAGACCGTCTCTCCATCTCGGCGCAACGAGGATCGACGATTTCGTCGAACTCGACGCGCCACTTCAGGTCCAGGCCGAAGCTGCCCAGGCGGACCAGTAGCTCAGCCAGCGTCACGTAGTGCTCTCCGTACCAGGCAGGAAACGTGATCCCCTTCATCCCCGCCTCTGCTTCGGCTGTATTGCGTGACAAGCGACCCCCTTCGTTCAACTGCAAACACTAGATCGCGGCCCTGACCAGCTCACACGACCCATCGGACAGGCCCTCGCCCCCGCCCGCTGGACGTCACACGCCGCCCCGCCCGCCTCCCCATGCCCGGCGCCGTTTCCGCCTCAGAGAATTATGTAGACCGACCGTCATATTCCTAGCCCCGGCCCACCTGGGGCGCTGCGCAGGAGGTCGGCCCGGCCGACTTCCTGCGCGCAGGGGGGCTCGCGCCTGCCGTGAGCCGAATATGTAGACCGACCGTCATATCCTGCGCTGCCCACGGTGGATTCCGCACAGGAAGTCGATCAGGCCGACTTCCTGTGCGCACCGGAGGTAGAGGCCGCGCTCGCCGGGCGCGTAGCTATGTAGACCGGTCTTCATATTCTCCGGCCCCCAGTCCGGGCTTGGGGTGCTGCGCAGGAAGTCGGCCAGATCGACTTCCTGTGCGCGAGCGGGGGGTGCTCATGCTTGCCGCGAGCCCAACTAGATAGACCGGTCGTCATATTTGGTTCGCTGCTGGGTGGGTGTCGCGCAGGAAGTCGGCCTGGCCGACTTCCTGCGCGAGGTGGGGTGGGTGGGCAGCGTGCGAGGGTGGGGATCAGTAGACCGGTCTGCATAATTTCCCGCGGGCGGTGCGCGGGCGGGGCCTGGTCAGTGGGTGTGGTGGTAGGTGGCGACGGTGGTGAAGGCGGCCTTGGGGTCCCAGGGGAGGTCGGGGTAGGTGGTGCCGGGGCGGTCCTCGTAGACCTTGACGATGCCGTAGCTGGCGAGGTCGAGGTCGTCGCGGGGGTCGGCGTCGGGGCGGTGCACGTGGTCGTAGAGGGCGAAGGTGAAGACGAAGGTGGCGTCGATGCCGCCGGCGTCGAAGGCCTCCAGCAGTTCGCGCAGGTAGGCGGCCTGGCCGGCCTCGTCGCGCTCGTGCGCGGCCTTCAGGCGGACGGGGCCCTCGGCGTCGTACTCGACGATGTCCAGGCCGAGCGCGCCCCGGTCGCCCGCGCCGCGGTAGCCGGCGGAGCCGAACTCGGTGATGGCGACGGGCTTTCCCTGCGAGGCCAGGCCGTGGACGCCGTCGGCGAACCGGTCGGCGGTCTCGGCGGAGCGGTAGAGGTCGAGGGAGATGAGGTCGAAGGGCGTCCAGTCGACGCGCTCCAGTGGTACGGCGGCGTAGGTGACGCGTCCGCCGAAGTGTTCGCGGACGGTGGTCACGGCCTGGTCGAGGAACGCGTTGACCCGGCCGCTGACCGGTCCGAGGTGTTCGCGGACTAGCTCGGGTCGGCTGAGCAGGGCGATGCGTTCGTCCGTGGTGTCGCCGGGCAGGAACCCCGGGTTCATCAGGCTGAGTTCGGCCCCGGTGACGAACACCACCTCGGCCCCGCGCCGCCGCAGCCGTTCCGCGCGCTCGGCGCAGTCGGCGAACAGGGCCAGGAGTTCGTCGGCGGCGAGTTCCAGCGGGTACGGGGAGTACCAGACCTCCAGTCCGAGGTCGGCGGCGAGTCCGGCGGCGAGTTCGATCCGGTCGGGGTCGCCGCCCATGATGCGGACCGCGTTGCAGTGCAGGTCGTCGCGGATGATGCGCAGTTCGCGTTCGACCTCCTTCGGGTCGAACCGGCTGCGGGAGTACGACCCGTTCCTGACGAATCCGGTGTCGTAGCTGATGCCTTTGGCGCGCACGGTGTCCTGCCTTCCTGGGGGTGGGACGGGGAGCAGGCAAATACGGTACGGCCAGTACCCTAGTTGGTGTGGGACGGAGAGGACAAGAAGGATGGGAGGGTAGGGGGCGGTATCGACGGCGGTACCGGCGACGGGGCCGGACTGGATCGGACGGGACGAGGGCCATGGCCGGGCAGACACGGCGGCGCGGGGCAGCGCTGGAGGAGGCGATCCTCCGGGCGGCGGTGGCGGAGCTCACCGAGTCCGGATTCGCCGGGCTGACCATGGACAAGGTCGCCGCCCGCGCCGGCACCAACAAGAACGCCCTCTATCGCCGCTGGCCCAACCGCCTGGCCCTCGGCATCGCCGCCTACAAGCAGCTGGCCACCGCCGCCGTGCCTCCCGACACCGGTGAACTACGTGGGGACGCCCTGGAGTTGCTCCGCCAGGCGAACCGGCACTGGAGCTCCCCGCTCGGCGCGATCCTGCGCGAACTCCTGGCCGCCGCCGGTGGCGCGGCGGAGTTTCTGGCGCAGCTCCAGGACCAGTCCGGCGAGGCCGCGGCCGCCCCCTGGCTCACCGTCCTGGGGCGCGCGGTCGCCCGCGGCGAAGCGGCCCCCGAGGCGCTCCACCCCAGGGTCGCCACGGTGGCGGTGGTGCTGCTGCGCAACGAGTTCGTGGTGCGGGGCGTGCCGACCGCGCCCGACGACGTCCTGATCGAGATCGTGGACGAGGTCTACCTGCCGCTGATCCGGCGCCGCGGGCCGTCGGACGTCTGAACGGACACGGCCCTGGAGCGGCGCCCAGCGGGACTCGTCGGTCGGGCTGAGGGCGGGCCGAGGGCGGGCGCGGGCCTCCGGGTTCAGGAACCGCCGAGGTGGCGGGCCTCCAGGTACACCGTCCGCTCGGTCTGCCCGGGGTCGGCCAGCACGCTGAAGCGGCTTCCGGTGGAGGTCGTGAAGTCGACGAAGAGGTCGTAGGTCACGTTCTTGTCGAAGGACCAGCCGAAGGTCCGGGTCTCGGTGTCGGAGTCGAAGCCCGTCCCGGCCCCCTGCCCGGGGCTCCAGGGGACGGGGCGGGCCAGGTCCACCGAGTGGTCGGCGAGGAAGCGGTCCACGCAGTCCTTCGGTGCCCGGAAGCTCAGGTTCAGGACCTCCCCGGGGTACTTCGCCGATCCGTGGAACCCGACGCCCTGAAGGTCGCACGCGGGCAGGTCCAGCCCGAACGCCTTCGTCACCTTTTCGAGGGTCTGCCCCTTCGGGCTGCCCGGGTACGCCCTCGGATCCGGATCCGGGTCCCCGGCCGCGCAGCCGGCCGCCAGGGCGACGGCGGCGGTCGCGGCCGCGACCAGCGCGGCCGAGCGTCGCGCCGGGCGGGATGTGAACGGCCTTGCTGCGCCTCGCCCTTGCATGAATGTCCCCTCCCCGGACGGGTGCCGTCCCGCAGGGAGGGCCCCACGGGACGGTACCGAAGGCGGATCGGATGATCAACCGGCGTGGGCGCCCGGCAGGATCCGCCGGAGGGGGCCTAACTGTTCCCGGCGACCAGGGAGTTGGTGAGCCGGTCGGCGACGGTGGCGTCGAGGGGGGCGTGGCCGAGGATGAAGCGGTACCAGAAGACGCCGTAGACCTGGTCGACGATCAGGTCGAGGTCGGTGTCGTCGGCGAGTTCGCCGCGTTCGCGGCCGCGGGCGAGGAGGTCGCGCAGGGTGGTGCGGCGGGTGGCGGTGAAGGTCTGCATGAGGTCGGCGAGGTGGGGGTCGCGGGCGGCTTCGCGGACGAGGGTGCGCAGGGCGGGGGCGGTGGTGTCGCGCTGGGAGCCGTCGAAGGTGGTGGCGATGAAGGCGCGGAGGTCGGTGCGCAGGGTGCCGGTGTCGGGGCCGGGGACGTCCTGGTCGGCGCGGTCGGTGAGGGCGTCGAGCAGGACGGCGCCCTTGGAAGGCCACCAGCGGTAGACGGTCTGCTTGCCGACGCCGGCGCTGCGGGCGATGGCGTCGATGGTGACGGGGGTGCCGTCGGACTCGGCGAGCAGGTGCAGGGCCGCATCGAGGATCGCCTGGTGGGCGGCCTCGTTGCGGCGGCGTCCGGTGTGCGGGCGGGCTTCGGTCATGGGGTTCCCTTTCTTCTTCCCCCGCTTGACAAGACTAGCAGTCTCGATAACATTATTGACGGAACTAGCGGTCTCGACAATATGAAGGACACGCCACCATGAGCACCACGTCAAACCTCTTCACCGGACAGCGCGTCGTCGTGATGGGCGGCAGCTCGGGCATCGGCGAGGCCGCGGCCACCGCCTTCGCCGCGGACGGCGCCGAGGTCGTGATCACCGGCCGCGGCCGGGACCGGCTGGACGCCGCCGTCGCCCGGATCGGCGGCAGGGCCACCGGCCACCAGCTGGACGCGGCCGACCCCGAGGCCGTCGCGGCCTTCTTCGCCCAGTCCGGCACCGTCGACCACCTGGTCGTCGCGGTCAGCGGCGCGGCCGGCAGCGGTCCGTTCGCCCAGCTCGACCTGGCCGACCTCGCCACCGGGTTCGACGCCAAGTTCTGGCCGCAGGTCCGCGTTCTCCAGGCGGCGCTGCCGCACCTGCGGTCGGACGGATCCGTCACGCTGATCACCGCGGCCTCCGCCCGCGCCGCGTTCCCCGGCACCGCCGGACTCGCCGCCATCAACGGCGCGCTGGAGGCGATGGTCCCGCCGCTGGCCGTCGAACTCGCCCCGCTGCGGATCAACGCCGTCTCGCCCGGCGTCATCGACACCCCGTGGTGGGACCGCGTCCCGGCCGGGCAGCGGACGGCGCTGTTCGACGGTCTCGCCGCCACCACCCCGGTCGGCCGCGTCGGCCGGGCCGAGGACGTCGCGCAGGCGATCCACCTGCTGGCCGCCAACACCTTCGTGACGGGCGTGGTGTTCGACTGCACGGGAGGGGCCAACCTGCCCACCGGGCGCTGAACGAACCGTCGGCCGACCGGGCCCGGCCCGTAGCCGGCTCCGGCCCGCAGCAGTGCCCGGCCCGGAGCCGTCTCCGGGCCGGGGGTTGTCACAGCTCAGCCGTACGGTTCGGTCATGAGCGTTCCCGACCTGATCCCCATCCGGTACGAGCCCGACTACCGCACCCGCACCATCGGCCGGTGCGAGGGCGGCCAGTTCCTCGCCTCCGTCACGGCGGCCTTCCCGGAGGTCGGGGCCGACGTCGAGAACTGGCAGGCGCAGAAGCGCTGGTTCGCGGTGCTCCACCGCTTCGACGACGCCGGCCGGCACCTCGACTCGCGCATCCACTCGACCGGCACGACGGCGGACGGCGAGAAGGCGGCCGTCGAGGCCGCCCGCGTACTCCTCGCCGACTGGCTCGACGCCCTCCCCGGCCGCGCGTACGGGGACATCGCCATCGCGCCGTTCGCCGTCCGGGTCGAGGGGTCGCTGTTCGGGCTGGTCATCGAGACGGACGAGGAGGACGAGACGGACGAGGAGGACGAGGACAAGGAAGAAGAGGGCGAGGACGGCGAGGGCGGGGTCTGGGCCGAGCTCTACCCCGACGGCCTCGGCTTCCACGCCCCGTGGGACGGCTGCTACGACACCTGAGCCGCGGCCACCGTCACCGCTTCGCCTCCTGGCGGCCCTTGAGGAACACCCCTGGCACCGGGCCGACCCCTGCCGAGGCGGGGGTCGGCCCGTGAGGTGCGGTCAGCCCGCGTACTGGGCGAAGATCTTCGCGAACTCGTACGGCTGCTGCGCGATGTTGGTGCACTTGGAGAGCGAGCCGCCGGTGCAGGCGTTGGCGTCGCGGGTGGCGTCCCAGAAGGCCAGCAGGCCGAGGTGGTTCTGCCGGGCGAAGGTCACCAACTGCTGGGCGGCGGCCTGGTTGTAGATCTGGTGGTCGTCGTTCTCGCCGATCATCGGGGTGACGCCGACCATGGCCCACAGCTGGGCGTCGGTCTTCGCCGGGTAGAGCGCCTTGAGCTGGCCGAACAGGGCCTGGGCGGCCTGCACGGCGGCGTTGCCGTAGTCGGTGCCGGTCCGGTAGTAGTCCATCGCCATGATGTTCACCAGGTCGACGGCGACCCCGGCGTCGCGGGCGGACTTGACGATGGCGACGCCTTCGGTGGTCAGGCCCTCGGGCAGGACGGGCAGGGTGAAGGAGACCTTGAGGCCGGGGTGGGCCTGCTGGAGCTTGGCGAGCGCGGCGGAGCGGCGGTCGTTGGAGGCGGTGTCGGCGATGGCCGCGCCCTCGATGTCGAAGTCGACGTAGCGCAGGTTGTAGGCGTTGACCACGGCGTCGTACTCGGCGAACAGCGAGTCCACGGTGGTGCAGGCGGCGGCGAGTTCGGTGCCGCTGGCGCCGCCGAAGGAGAGCTTGACGTCGCCGCCGGCCGCGCGCAGCGCGTCGATCTGGTCCTTGGCCCAGCCGGTGCGCGGGTCGTAGGCGTTGAACCAGCTGGCCTTGCAGCCGACGCCGGTGACGAAGCCCATGGTGTAGGCCTTGAGGTTGCCGGACTTGGCCATGTCGGGCATGGACGGGGTGGGCCAGGCGCCCATGTCGATGTAGGGCGCGACGGGGACGGCGACGTTCGGCGGCGGGGTGCTCGGGCCGCCGGTGGGCGTGCCGGTGGGGCCGCCGGTCGGGGTGCCCGAAGTGGGCGGCGGGGTGGTGGGGTTGCCGCCGCCGGGGCCGGTGAGCGTGATGTCGTCGGCGAGGTAGGCGCCCTGCCCGTACCAGCCGTGCAGGTAGACGGTGACGCTGGTGGTGGCCGGGCCGGTGGTGAAACTGGTGGACAGCTGCTGCCAGTTGGCGCCGCCCGGCGTCCAGATGGCCGGGTCGGTGACGCCGCTGCCGGTGGCACCCAGGTAGACGTACTGGCCCTGCACCCAGGCGCTGAGGTTGTACGTGGTGTTGGGCTGGACGGTGACGGTCTGGCCGCACTGTGCGGTGTCGCTCGCGCCGACCGTCCCCTTCAGTGCGTAGCTGCCGCTGTGCGCACCGGAGTTGACGACGCTGCCGGTCCCGCCGGAACAGCTCCACGGGCTGAGCGTGCCGCTCTCCAGGCCGGGGTTGGCCAGCAGGTTGCCGTCGGCGGCGCCGGCGTTCCCGGCGAGCGTGGCGAGGCCGCCGGCGGCGAGCGCGGTGGCGGCGGCGAGGCTCAGCAGCTTGGTGCGACCGGCGGTGCGGCGGTGCGTGGGGGCGGGCTGGGGCGCGCTGGGCATGGGGGTGCCTCTCGGGACGTGGGGCCGCCCGCGCCGCGAAGGGGGATACGCGGGGCGGGCGGCAGCATGGGGGCTGGTCCGGTGCGGGGGAGGAGCGCGGTGCTGAGCATCAAACTGGACTAGACCAGCTGTGCACGTCAAGCACTTCCGGGGCATCGGAAGCCCGCTGTGGGAAGGTTTTAGGAACGGTTTAAGGCTCTGGGATCCCGCTCCTGGAACACCGCTCCGCGCCCTCGGACGGCACCCCTGTCGACCTCCGGCGCCCTGGCAGGAGGATTTTCGGCTCCCGGCAGGAGGCGGCCGCGAAAGCGACGGCGGTGAAGGCCGGGCCGCGGAGTCGACCCGACGAACTTCGTGCCGCCCACGATTCCGTTGCCGCCGATGGCACTTGCCGTGATGGCGCCCGCGCCGATGGTCCGGGTCAGCGAACCCTGAGCGTCCCATTCGGCTTCGGCGTAGCTCTTCCGGTAACTGACCCTGTCAGGGCTCGTCGTGCGGGGTGAAGCACTTTAAGCGAGGGGGAAACAACGGTCGGCAAGGAGGAGAAGGCCCGCCCGCTGGTCTCGAACCGGCGGGCGGGCGGGCGGTTCAGTGGATCACCCGCAGCACGGCTTGCACTCCTTGACCTGGACGTCGTCCACGACCGGGCCGGCCGAGCCCGCGTTGGTGCTGGCGAAGGTCAGCGTGGTGGAGGCGTTCCGCGCGACGAAGCTGAACTGGCGCCCCACGTAACCCATGTTGGTCGGCGTCTTGCCGGTGATGTCGAAGGAGAAGTCCTGGAAGTCCTGGCCGTCGACGAGCACCCGGCCGGTCTTCACGGTCGGTGCGGCCGACGTGTTGCCGGCCAGCGCGTACGTCACGGAGTAGGTGGCGCCCGGGACGGTGGTGAAGGACTGGGCGACGGCGCCGGTGGTGGCGCCGTTGAGGTCCACCGACTGGTCGCCCTCGGCGGCCTGCCAGAACCCGGCGCCGATCAGGTCGACGCTGCCGGTGGTGACCGTCCACGGGCCGATGGTCTGTCCGGCGCTGAACTCGGCGAAGCTGTTCGCCGGGGCCTTGGGCGACTCGAAGCTACCGTCGTCGAAGCGGCTGAGGGCGCGGTGGCCGCCGGCGGCCTGCGCCGGGACGGTCACGGCGGTGGCGGCGGCCACGATCACGGCGACGGCGGCGAGGCGGGTGCGCGAGAACGTCATGGGTTCCTCCCCAACGGGATACGACTGGATGAGCCGATGATCGGCTGTGCCCAGAGGGTCCGCCGTCGCCGTGAGCCCTGCCAAGACCGGGCGGATGGCGCCCGGTGGTGCGGAGGTTCCGCCGACGGGCTCCCGCGCGCCGGTTTGACGGGTGATCACCTGGTGTCGGCCGGGCGGCCGGCCTGCGCCCGCCCGGCGGCGGGCCGTGGTGCGAACGCACGGTTCGGATGGTCGTGTCCGCTCGCATGGTGGTGAAGTCCGTCGCACGCGCTCCGCCTGCGCCTCGGGCGCATCGCACCCCCGGGTGAGCCGAGGGCCGCTCATATGATCAACGGCCCCTCTGGCGGTCGGCGGATCGGAAGTGGATCCGAGGCGGATCCGAGGCGCGTCCGGACGGGCTTGACCTTGAGTGCACTCCAAGGTGAAAGCTGGACGCGTTGATCCACCGCAGCACCCCGCGAGCGGCCAAGCACACCACCACGATCGGAGCACCGTCATGCGCAACGCCACGTTCGGTACCAACGGCCCGGAGACCGGCGTCATCGGCCTCGGCTGCATGGGGATGACCTGGGCCTACGACGTGCAGAACCGGGACGACGAGAACTCCGTCCGGGTGATCCGGCAGGCGCTGGACCTCGGTGTCACCCTGATCGACACCGCCGACATGTACGGCCCCTACACCAACGAGGAGGTGGTCGGCGCCGCGCTGGCCGGCCCGTACCGGGAACGCGCCTTCCTCGCCACCAAGGTCGGCATCGTCCCGGGCGGGTCCGGCCAGTCGGCCCGCGACGGCAGCCCCGAGCACGTGCGCCGCTCGATCGACGACAGCCTGCGCCGCCTCGGCACCGACCACGTCGACCTCTACCAGCTGCACCGGGTCGACCCGGCCGTCCCGATCGAGGAGACCTGGGGCGCCCTCGCCGAGACCGTCGCGGCCGGCAAGGCCCGCCGGATCGGGCTCTCCGAGGTGACCGTCGAGGAGATCAAGCGGGCCCAGTCGGTGCACCCGGTGGCGTCCGTGCAGTCCGAGCTCTCGCTCTGGACCCGGGACGTGCTGGCCGAGGTGCTGCCGTACACCGAGGAGCAGGGCATCGCCTTCCTGCCGTTCTCGCCGCTCGGCCGGGGCTTCCTGACCGGCAGCATCGCCTCCTTCGACGAACTGCCCGCCGACGACTTCCGCCGCCGGCTGCCGCGCTTCCAGCAGGACGCGCTGAAGGAGAACCTGGCACTGGTCGGCAGGGTCAAGGAGGTCGCCGAGCGGATCGGCGCGACGCCCGCGCAGGTCGCGCTGGCCTGGGTGCTGGCGCAGGGCCGGTACGTCTTCCCGATCCCGGGTACCAAGACGCCGCGCTACCTGGTGGACAACGCGGGCGCGGCCGAGGTCGTGCTCTCGGCTGCGGACCTGGCCGACCTGGACGCGCTGCCGACTCCGACCGGCGAGCGGTACTGAGCTGAGCGGCGAGCGGTACTGAACGGCGAGCGGTGTTGAGCGGCGAGCGGTACCGAGCGGCATGGGCCGTCCGGGTGGCCGGCCCCGCCTCGGAACGCCGTCAGGCCTCCCGGACCCAGATCAGCTGCCGCCCGGTCTCGGCGGGAGCCCGGACGGCGGCCTCGGCGACCCGGTCGAGCCGGTAGCCGAGCTTGCGCGGGACGGCCGCGCTGGCGCCGTTCGCCTCGTCGCAGTGGATCTCCACCCGCGCGATGCCGGGCAGCGCCAGGGCGGCCTCGGTCAGCGCCCCGGCCGTGGTGGTGGCGATGCCGCGGCCGGCGTGCCGGGCGGCGACCCAGTAGCCGATCTCCAGTGCGCCGGGGCCGATCCGGCCGTGCAGGCCGAGGGCGCCGACCACGCCGCCGGGTTCGGCGTCCAGGCCGACCAGGTACATGAAGTCGGTGCCGGCCTCCCAGGCGAGGGAGCCGGCCCGGGCCAGCTCGGCGGTCTGCGCCCGGGTGGGGGGCTCGGCCGCCCACTCCATCCAGGGCCGCAGGTGGTCCAGGTTGGCGCGGACGGCCTTGTTGAGCGCCACCGCGTGCGTGCTGCGGCGGCGCAGCAGCGAGATCCCGCCGGGCAGCCGCAGTTCCTCGGGCGGCCGCCCGGCGGTGACGGCGGCGGGAGCGGGCACGTGGAGCGGGGCGGGCGGGTACTTGCAGGACCGTGACTGCGGGTGGCTCATGGCCGCGATTATGTCCTTGGCCGGGACCTGTCACCAATGAATTCCAGACGGCCTCCCACCAGGCCTCTCACCGGTCCCCGCCACACCCCGGCGCGCCCGGCCGCACCCCCGGCGCACCGGGGCGCGCACACGCCCGGCGGTCAGAGCCGGATCAGCACCTCGTCCAGCTCCTTGCGCCGCAGATCCGGCACCCGCGCCCCCTCGGCCGGGTAGCCGACCGGGATGACGTACGCGGCGCGCTCCTCCAGCGGACGCTCGCAGACCTCGTTGAGGAACTTCATCGGGCTCGGCGTGTGGGTCAGCGTCGCCAGCCCGGCCTGGTGCAGCGAGGCCAGCAGCAGTCCGACCGCGATCCCCACCGACTCCTTGGTGTAGTAAGGCCGCGGCGAATCGGGCCCCTTGTGCACCTCGAACACCACGATCACCGCCGGCGCGTCCTCCAGGAACGGCTTGCGCCAGTCGGTGCCGATCGGCGCCAGCGCGGCCAGCCACTCCTCCGACGCCCGGTGCGCGTAGAACTCGCGCTCCTCGGCCTCGGCGGCCTCGCGCAGACGCCGCTTGCGCTCCGGGTCGGTGATCACCACGAACCGCCAGGGCTGGACGTGCGCACCGCTGGGCGCGGTGTTGGCGGTCCGGATCGCCCACTCGACGACCCCGTCCGGGATCGGGTGGGTCGCGTAGTCGCGGACGGTCCGGCGCTGCGCCATCACGTCGTGGAAGGACCTGCTGCGGGCCTCGGCCTCGTGGGCCGGCACCGTCATCGGGGTGAGGGGGACGGTCGGATAGGGCGTCCCTGCCACTGCACTGTCAACCATGGCCGACAGCACAGCACATGACGGCCGCGCCGGGAAGAGGTCGAGACCAATCCGCAGATCAGGTCCATCCGGCAGGGCTGCCCGGCACGCCCATCCGGCACGCCCATCCGGCAGGGCCGCCCGGCGGGGCCGCCCGGCCGGGCGGGACTACAGCTCGTGCACCCGCCCGTCCCGGACCTCGATCCGCCGGTTCACCGTGACGGTGTCCAGCATCCGCCGGTCGTGGGTGACCAGCAGCAGGGTCCCGGTGTACGAGCCGAGCGCCGCCTCCAACTGCTCGATCGCGGGCAGGTCCAGGTGGTTGGTGGGCTCGTCCAGCACCAGCAGGTTGACCCCGCGCGCCTGGAGCAGCGCCAGCGCGGCCCTGGTGCGCTCGCCGGGGGAGAGGGTGCCGGCCGGGCGCTTCACGTGCACCGCCTTGAGGCCGAACTTGGCCAGCAGGGTGCGCACCTCCTCCGGCGTGAACTCCGGGACGGCGGCGGCGAAGGCGTCCGCCAGCGGCTCGCCGCCGAGGAACAGCCCGCGCGCCTGGTCCACCTCGCCGACCACCACGCCGGAGCCCAACGAGGCGCTGCCGCCGTCGAGTTCGAGCCGGCCGAGCAGGGCGGCCAGCAGCGTCGACTTGCCCGCGCCGTTGGCGCCGGTGATGGCGACCCGGTCCGCCCAGTCGATCTGGAGGTCCACCGGGCCGAAGGCGAAGTCGCCGCGGCGGGCGACGGCCGCGCGCAGGGTGGCGACCACCGAGCCGGAGCGCGGCGCGGTGGCGATCTCCATCCGCAGCTCCCACTCCTTGCGCGGCTCCTCGACCACGTCCAGCCGCTCGATCATCCGCTGGGTCTGCCGGGCCTTGGAGGCCTGCTTCTCGGTGGACTCGGCGCGCTGCGCCTTTCCGATCTTGTCGTTGTCGGAGGACTTGCGGCGGGCGTTGCGCACGCCGTGCTCCATCCAGCCGCGCTGCATCCGGGCCCGGGCCTCCAGCCCGGCCTTGGTGTCGGCGTACTCGTCGTACTCCTCGCGGGCGTGCCGGCGGGCCACCGCGCGCTCCTCCAGGTACGCCTCGTAGCCGCCGCCGTACAGGTTGACCTGCTGCTGGTGCAGGTCCAGCTCCAGTACCTTGGTGACGGTGCGGGCCAGGAACTCGCGGTCGTGGCTGATCAGCACGGTGCCCGCGCGCAGGCCCTTGACGAAGGCCTCCAGCCGCTCCAGGCCGTCGAGGTCGAGGTCGTTGGTGGGCTCGTCCAGCAGGAAGACGTCGTAGCGGGAGAGCAGCAGCGAGGCGAGGCCGGCCCGGGCGGCCTGGCCGCCGGACAGCGCCGTCATCGGCAGGTCGAGCGAGACCTTCAGGCCGAGCGAGTCGGCGACCTCCTCGGCGCGCTCCTCCAGGTCGGCGCCGCCCAGCTCCAGCCAGCGGTCCAGGCTCGCCGCGTACGCGTCGTCGGCGCCCGGGCGGCCCTCGACCAGGCCCTCGGTGGCCTCGTCCAGCGCGGTCTGCGCGGCCGCCACGCCGGTGCGACGGGCCAGGAAGCCGCGCACCGACTCGCCCTCGCGCCGCTCCGGCTCCTGTGGCAGGTGGCCGATGTTGGCGGTCGCCGGGCTGAGCCGCAGCGAACCGCCCTCGGGGGTGTCCAGCCCGGCCAGCAGCCGCAGCAGCGTCGACTTGCCGGCGCCGTTCACGCCGACCAGGCCGATCACGTCACCGGGGGCGACGACCAGGTCCAGGCCGGAGAAGAGGGTGCGTTCGCCGTGACCGGCGGCGAGGTCCTTGACTACGAGTGTGGCGCTCATGATGAGCCCGATTGTAGGAGGAGCGGGCCGGGTGGCGGAAAAGCCCGGGGCCGCGGCGCGGCTGCCGCGACCCCGGGGACCGGCCGCGCGGGCCGGTCAGGAGGTCACTTGGACTTCTTCGAGAAGTAGTCGAACATCCGGGCCGCCACGTCGTCCAGGTACGGGCCGGCCTCCCAGGTGCTGGCGCCGTTGCCGATCGAGGTGTCGCTGACCAGGGCCGGCTTGCCGTCCTTGGCGGCGACCCAGCCGCCGCCGCTGCTGCCGCCGGTCATGTTGCAGCCGATCATCAGCATCGCCGGGCGGCTCGGGTCGCCGGTCTTCTTCACCGGCTTCCCGCTGTCGCAGTGGTCCAGCTCGACGCCGTCGAACGGCTTGCCGGCCGGGTAGCCGTAGGCGCTGACGCTGCTGAGCTGCTCACGCGGGGCGTTGAACCAGATCGGCACGGAGCCGCCGACGGTCTCCTCCAGCGACTTGCCGTCGCCGCTCGGGTTGGCGACCTTGATGATCCCGAAGTCGTACTGGCTCCACGGGCCGCCGTGCTCCGGGTCGGCCTCGGCCGACCACTGCGGCGAGACCATGCCGGCGGTCGCGCCCCACTCGCCGTACGGCTCGGCGGCGGTCTCGTTGGCCTGCTTGCCGCCGCTCAGCAGGCCGTTGCTGTTGTAGGCCGGGGCGAAGGAGATGTTGGTGTAGTACGTGCCGCCCTTGCCGCCGTTCAGGCAGTGGCTGGCGGTCCAGACCAGGTTGCTCTTGCCGGGGTTGGCCGGGTCGGAGACGACGGTGCCGGAGCACACGTAGTCCTCGTTCCCGTCCTTGAAGAAGAGCTTGCCATTGACGTGCAGGTTCTTCGCGAACGGGTGCTGGGTCGGCTTGGCCTCGATGACGGTGGGCAGTGCGTCGCCGGTGCTCGGGGGCTGGGCGGTGGTGGGCTGCGCCGGGGCCGGGGCGGCCGGCTTCGAGGTCGGCTGTGCCGGGGCCGCGCCGGTCGGCTGGGCGGGCGGCTGCGTCGGGTCGGGCTGCGGCTGCGGCATCGGCTTGGGCTTGGCGTTCAGGATCCGCTGCAGGGTCCAGTAGCCCTTGACCGCCGGAGTGATCACGTTCTGCTGGGCCCACTTGTCCCAGTCCTCGAACTTCCAGGTCTTCAGCTCTTCGGCGGTCGGCAGCTTGATCGGCGCCGCGCCCGGCTTGCCGGTGGCGCCGGCCGCGGCCGTCGGAGCCGTGGTCCGGGCCGTGACCGGGTCGCTGTTGTCCGGGCCGCACGCGGTCGCGGCCAGCACGGTCAGCGCGGCGACGGAGGCGCCCAGGACGGCACGGTTCGGCCGGTACATCGGTGACATGAGTTCAGATCCCCCTGTGAATAACCGCCACGCGACCCCTTCCTCGGGTACGGCTCCGGGGAGCCGCAGGCGTAGCAGGGGAGGAGTCTGCCATGCGGATAAAGGCCCCTTACGCACACCCCCGGACTGGGGCGGGGCCGTCACCGGATCGGCACCGGACCGGCACCCGCCCTCCTCCGGGCGCCCGGAATCCGGTCGGGCGAGCCGCTTCCCGACGCGTGTCCAGGGGTGCTTCCCGGTGCGCCGAAATTCGGTTGCCCGGGTCCGGCGCCGTGCGTAGCGTGGACGGAGTCACCCGCCAGACAAGGAGAAGGCCGTTGCTCTACTGAGGTCCCGAGACACCGCCCCCGCCGCGCAGGCCCTTCGCCGCGCGGTGTGCGAGTGTGCGACCTCAGTCACGGCCCCGTGGCGAGCCCGATCCGGCTGATCCGGATCCGCCCCGTCCTCCCCCGGCCGTACCGGCCCGCACCCGCGGTGTCTCCCCGTGTTGCTCATCGTTCCCTTCGGCAACCACCCGGGAGGCCCTCCATGGCACAACCCACCACCGCCGTCCTCTGCACCGATCTCACCTTCGAGTGGCCCGACGGCAAGCCCGTCCTGGACGGCTTCCACCTCGCCGTCGGCCCCGGCCGCACCGGCCTGATCGGGCTCAACGGCGCCGGCAAGTCCACCCTGCTGCGGCTGATCGCCGGCGAGCTGACCCCGACCGGCGGCACCGTCCGGGTCGACGGCGAACTCGGCTACCTGCCCCAGGGGTTGACGCTGGACACCACCGTGCGGGTGGACGAGGCGCTCGGCATCCGGGCCACCCGTGAGGCCCTGCACGCCATCGAGTCCGGGGACTCCGACCAGCGCCACTTCGACGCCGTCGGCGACGACTGGGACGTCGAGGAGCGCGCCCGCGCCACCCTCGACCGGCTCGGCCTGCACCGCCTCGGCCTCGACCGCACCACCGGGGAGCTCTCCGGCGGCGAGGCCGTCCTGCTGCGCCTCGCCGCCCTGCTGCTGCGCCGCCCCGACGTCCTGCTGCTCGACGAGCCCACCAACAACCTGGACCGGACGGCCCGGGAGCGGCTCTACGAGACGGTCGCAGGCTGGCACGGCGTCATGCTGATCGTCAGCCACGACCGCGAACTGCTCCAGCACGTCGACCAGATCGCCGACCTGCGGGACGGCGCGGTCACCTGGTACGGCGGCAACTTCGCCGAGTACGAGCGCACCCTCGCCGCCCAGCAGGAGACCGCCGAGCGGCTGCTGCGCAACGCCGAGGCCGACGTCGAGCGCCAGAAACGGGACTTGACCGAGGCCCGCACCCGGCTGGACCGCAGCGCCAGCTACGGCAAGAAGCGCTCGGTCACCCGCAACGACCCGCACATCTTCGCGGGCAAGCTCAAACGCCAGGGCCAGGAGACGGCCGGGCGGCTCCAGGGCATGCACACCGAGCGGCTGGAGGAGGCCCGGCAGCGGCTCACCGCCGCCGAGGAGGCGGTGCGCGACGACGCCGAGATCCGGATCGACCTGCCGCGCACGGCCGTCCCGGTCGGGCGCACCGTGCTCACCCTGCAGAAGGTCCGGCTGCCCTACGGCACCACCGCCGACCTCGACCTGCGCGGCCCCGAGCGGATCGCCCTGGTCGGCCGCAACGGCTCCGGCAAGACCACCCTGCTGCGCACCATCGCGGGCGAACTCGCCCCGCTGGAGGGCGAGGTCAGCACGCCGGTGCCGTTGCGCCACCTGCCGCAGCGGCTCGACCTGCTGGACGACAAGCTGACCGTGGCGGAGAACGTCAAGCTGTTCGCCCCCGCCGCCGGGGACAACGCGATCCGTGCCCGGCTGGCCCGCTTCCTGTTCCGCGGCGGCCGGGCCGACCAGCCCGCCGCCACCCTCTCCGGCGGCGAGCGGTTCCGGGCCACCCTGGCCGCGCTGCTGCTGGCCGACCCGCCGCCGCAGTTGCTGCTGCTCGACGAGCCGACCAACAATCTGGACCTCGCCAGCGTCCGCCAGCTCACCCAGGCGCTCGCCGCCTACCAGGGCGCGCTGATCGTGGCCAGCCACGACGTGCCGTTCCTGCGCGGCCTGGGCCTCACCCGGTGGCTGGAGCTGGACGGCGAACTGCGGGGGGTGGATCCGATGTAGGGGGACCGGTGCGGCGCGGGCGGCCCCGCCCGCGACGCGGCCGCTACTGCTCGCCGAGGACGCGGCGGGCCGTGCTCAGGGCGGAGTCCTTGAGCCCGGCCAACTCCTCATCGGTGAACACCGGTGTGCGGACGTCCGGCGGGATGCCGGGGCCGTCGAAGGTGCTGCCGTCGGGCGTGAGGTACTTCTCGTTCGGCAGCACCACCATGAAGTCCGGCGAGAGGGTCTTGATCAGCACGTCGGAGAAGACGCCCTGGGTGTTCTCGCCGATCCGGACGACGTGCGGGGAGCGGCCCATCAGGGTCTGGGTGAAGGTCTCGGCGGCGCTGATCGACAGCGAGGAGGTGAGCAGGGCGACGGGGCCGGTGAAGTGCTCGGTGCACGCGGGCCGCACCACGACCGGCTGCGGCCGGGTGAACTTCGTGGGGTCGGCCGGGTCGTCGCGGGCCACCTTGCGGTAGGCGACGTACGGGCGGTCGGTGAGCCGGGCGGCGATCTGCTGCCCGAGCGCGTCCGAGCCGCCGCCGTTCAGCCGGACGTCGATCACCAGGCCGTTGAGCCGGTCGGGGTCGGCGAGCAGGGCGTCCAGGGCCCGGTCGAGCTCCTTGGCCTGGGCGGCGAATCCGCCGGTCGCGTAACCGTCGAAGCCGCTCACCCGCAGGTAGCCGACGCCGTCCGGGAGCCGGCCCACGCCCAGCCGACTCGCCCCCTGCGCGTTGACGGCGAACTCCTTTTCGGGGCCGGTCAGTTGTGCGTCGACGGCCCTGCGGGCCGCGTCCCGCAGGGCGGGCGTCGACTTCAGCGAGCCGTCGCGCCGGCCGGAGTAGACGCCGGTCGGGCCGGTGCCGGTCACCCGGGCCAGACTGGTGTGCGCGTCCTTGAGCGGGGTCAGCAGGTCGATGAAGATCTGCTGGAGCTGGTCGGTGGTGGTCGCCGGAGTGATCTTCGCGCGCTGCTCGTCGCGGGCCGCGTGCCAGTCGATCCCCTTGGCGGCGAAGAAGGGGTAGTTCTCCTCGAAGGTCTCCCAGAACCGGTCGAAGACCGCGAGCGGGTCGTTGGGGGCGGGCCGGGTGCACAGCGCCGGCAGCGCGTCCAGGCGGCGCAGTGTCTTGGTGCCCGTCCCGCCCTCCTCGACGTCGATCGCCCGGCGCCCGCCCGGCTGCGGGGTGAGGGTGAGGGCGTTGTCGCCCAGGACGTACCGGACGGTGCCGTCCCGGCCGGGGGCGCCGTCCTGCGTCCCGGTGACCCACCCCGGCACGCAGCTGTGCGTCGTCACGTCGTAGGTGGCCAGGCTGCTCCCGGAGACCACGGCCACCAGGCCGTACCCGTCCATCTGCCAGACCCCCTGGAGGGACCCGCCCCGCCTGTCCTGGCCGTCGGCCTGCGTCGCGGCCACCCCCGGCGCCGCCACCACGACCGTCATCGCGAGCGCCACCGCCGTGGCCGCCACCGCCCTGCCGACCGCCGCCCTGCCCACGGCCGCCCCGCTCGCCGTCGTCCTGCTCGCTGCGGCCCTGCCCACTGCCCTGCGCGTCATCTCCGGCCTCCGTCGAACCGCCCGGCCTCCCCCGCGGAACCGCTCCGCCGCCTTGCCCCCGACGCTACGGCGGCCCCCACCGCCCCGGCGTCATCCCGCGCGCCCGACCCCCGCCCGACTTCGGGGCTACCCGCGGCTCCGCCGAAACCACTCCGTGGGGGTATCGACAGCAAACCCTTTTGACGGTGGGTGAAAATCCTCCGTCGGTGGTCCCAACTCCGGTGCGCTCCAGTACCATCGGCGCCATGCCTGCGCTCAACATCGAGTACACGGAGCACGAGCTCGCCGCGATCCGCGAGGCCGCCGCCGCGGACGGCAAGAGCATCAAGGCGTACATCCACGACCTGAGCGTGCGGGAGCAGCAGCGGCGGGTGTTCGTGGACCACGCGGTGGCGTTCTGGAAGTCGCACCGGGCGGAGTTCGACGCCGCGTTCCCGGAGGACGCGCCGGCGGCGTGAACGGCGCGGCGGGGGTGCGGGGATGATGCTGCTCCACGTCGACCTGCGCTGGCTGCTCGACGTGCAGGAGCTGGCCTCGCCGGAGGACCTCAGCGTGCGGGACTACTCCGCGCTCCAGGCCGCCGTCGCCCGGCACCGGGTGAACACCGCGCAACTCGGCCACGACGCCGACGCCGCCTGGTGCGCGGCCACCCTGATGCACACCATCGTGCTGCTGCGCCCCTTGCCGGTGCGCAACAACCTGTACGCCTGCGTGACGACGGCCGCGTACATGCACGCGGCCAAGGAGGGCATCGACCCGCCGTACGGGGCGCTGGTCGAGCTGGCCCGCGACATCGCGGCGGGCGGGGCGGACGTGTTCGCGGCGGCCGACCGGATCCGCTCCTGGCGGATCTGAGGCCGGCCGCCGCGCGGACGGTCACCCGGGAAGGGAGCCCCCGGGAGAGGGCGACCCCGGGAAGGGCGCCATCTGCGCCCGGGCATTCAGGACTTGGCGGACCTCAGCTTGCCCGCGACCAGCGTTCCCAGCCGGTCCAGGCCGACCACGGCGGCGGCCAGCACCACGAACTCGACCGTCAGCAGGGCTATCTGGCCCCAGACGTAGCCGTAGCCCTTGGTGGTGGGGTCGAAGAAGAAGTAGGGGTAGGGCGTCGGGTAGTCGTCGAACAGCGCGTTCCGGGCGAGCACGATCGCCGCGTAGCCGAGCGGGAAGGCCAGCCAGAGCGGGATGTCCTTCCAGGCCGCCGCGTTGCGCGGCTTCAGCACCAGCCAGTCGGCGATCACCATCACCGGCGTCACGTAGTGCAGGAAGAACGACGACCAGTGCGCGAGCTTGTCCGGCCCGCTGACCAGCCCGGGCAGCGGGTTGGCGCCGTGCTGGAGCAGGACGTGCGAGACCAGCCCGGTGATCAGTATGTACAGGGTGGCGGCGCCGCGCAGCCGGGGCGCGGGCGCGTCCACGGTGTCGCGCTTGAGCATCCAGTACACGGCGCCGATGAAGTAGCCGAGCACGATGACGTTGCTCTGCACGGTGAAGAACACCAGCGGCGCGGTTCCGAGGGTCAGGCCGAGGCCCGCCGAGAGCACGATGCCCATGCGCCACCACAGCGCGGGGCGGGTCCGGACTGTCATGCGGCCACCAGTTCGTTTCAGGCGATACGGGAGGTATCGGACGGCTAAGGGGGAACGCCGCACTCTACTCGCAGGTAGCGGGGGGACGGAAGAAACGGTCCTGCTCGGGACTGGACCCGCCGGACTCCGCAGCCCGGCTGGACTCCAACGGCCCCGTCGGCCTCTGAGGCCCCCTCGGCTCAACCCGGCAGGACGAAGCCCGACTCGTACGCCGCGATCACCACGCGGATCCCGTCGCGGGCCCCGTCGCGGCTTTCGCCGTGCACGCTTTCGCCGTGCGCGCTCCCGCCGTGGTCGTCCTCGTTCATCGTGTCCCTCCCACCGGCAGCCAGACGGCCAGCCGCCACGTCGTCCCGCACTCGCTCGGCCCCGCCGTGCTCCCGCCGCACAGGGCGGTCACGCGCTCCCCGATCCCGCGCAGCCCGCGCCCGCCGCCAGGGCGGCTCGGGCGGGCGGGGCCCAGCGGGTTGGTGAGTTCGATCTCCAACCGGCCCCCGGCCAGGACGACCCGCAGTCCGGCCGGCGCGGGCCCGGCGTGCCGCAGCACGTTGGTCAGGCCCTCCTGCACGATCCGGTACGCCTCCCGGGAGACCCTGGCGGGCAGCCGGGCCAGGCCCGGGGCCAGCTCGGCGTTCACCGTCACACCGGTGCGGGCGAGTTGGCGCAGCAGGTCGTCCAGCCCGCCGAGCGTCGGCCCGGCGGGCCGGTCGGCGTCGGCCTCCTCCTCGCGCAACAGCCCGAGCACGGCGTCCAGTTCGGCGACGGCCGCTCGCGTGGTCCGCTCGATCGCCTGGAGTGCCTCGGCGGCGAAGTCCGGGTCGGTGCGCAGCACCCGGGCGGCCGCCGAGGCCTGGATGCCGACCGCGCTGAGCGCGTGCCCGACCGAGTCGTGCAGTTCGCGGGCCAGCCGGTTGCGCTGGGCGAGCACGGTGGTCCGGCGTTCGGCGGCGGCCAGCCGCTCCTCCGGGGTCGGGCCGAGCAGGGCCGGCGCCCAGCGGGCCAGCAGGGCGCCGCAGCCGGCGCTGGTGGCGACGATCAGCAGCAGGAGGGCGAGGCCCAGCGCCGGGCCGGTGAGCATCCAGCCGGGGAAGCGGCCCTCCCAGTACCTCGCGAGATCCTCGGTGCCGGTGAAGGAGAACAGCAGCACCACCGCGAACGGCGTCCCGCCGAGCGTCATCCCGGCCACCACGCCGCCGAAGAAGAGGTGCAGCACGTACCAGAGCGCGGTGCGTCGGCGCGCCGCCCACGAGCGGGCCGGCCCAGCGGCCAGTTCCTCGGGCCGCTGCGCCGCGCACAGCGCCCGGGCCGCGGCCCCCTCCAGCGCCCGTACGGTCGGCACCAGCGCGGTGGCGGCGGCCATCGGCAGGGAGGTGAACAGCGCGGTGAGCTGTAGGAGCGTCTGGCGCAGTTGCCCCTGGTCCGGGTCGAGCGCCCCGAGCATCACCACCGAGAGCAGCCAGTACGGCATCAGCAGCGCGCCGCCCAGCACCAGGTGCACCCAGCGCAGCCGGGCCCACCGCCCCAGCAGCGCCCCCGCCGCCCGCCGCATCCGGCCGCCCGCCCCCGTGTTCACCCGGGTGACCCTGCGTCAGCGGGTGCGCGGCCCGCGGCCGCCCGTCCGGCCGGCGCCACCGCGCCCGCCGACGGGGCCGGCAGTAGCCCGGGCCGGCGCCGCGCGTCCTCCCTGGTCCTCATGCCGTCCACGGTCCCGCCGCCCCCCCCCGGGCCGACGCGTCAACCCGGCGAACGGTCCCCCTCCCCCTCCAGGGGGATCTTGCCCTGCGACCCTCCTCCCGGGCCGGGGGAGCGTCGTTGACCCGGACACACGCCTCACGAGACACGCAGGTGGACGGGAGAGGACACCGCCATGGCCGAACCGTCCGTACCGGTACCGCCGCCTCGGTACCCGCACCCGCACCCGCCCCTGCCACCGGTCGCCCCGACGGTGCCCGACCCGCTGCAGCAGCTCATCCAGGCCCAGACCGGCGCGCCGCGCGGCGACGCCACCGCCTACCTGCGGGCGGGGGCGCACCTCGACCCGGCCTTCCGGGACGCGGTGATCGAGGAACTCGCCGAACACCCGTACCGGGTACCGCCGCCGACCCCCGGGGTCGACCTGGCGGCGGTGCTCAAGGAGTGCTACGCGGCCCGGCGGCAGGCGGTGGGGCGGGCGGTGCTGGTCCTGCTGGCCGCGGCCGTGCTGCCCGTGCTCGCGGTGTGCGGCGCCGTCTCCCTCATGGCGTCCGGTCAGGCCGACGTGCCGCACGCGCTCGATGTGCTGCTGCGGTTCTGGCTGCTGCAACTGACCGTCCCCCTGGTGTTCGTGGCGGCCTGGCTGATCCGGTCCGACCGGCCCCGGCGCCGCCGGACCGGCAACTGGCTGGCCGTCGGCTGCCTGCTCGGCGCGGTCGGGGTGCTCGGGTGGCACTGGATCGCCGCCCTGCTGGCCGTCTGGTTCGCGGTGTCCCTGGCCGGTCGGCGGCGGCTCGAACAGACGCTGTACGAGCTCGGCACCGGCCGGGCCGCCGCCCCCGAGGACCCCCTCCGCAAGGACCTGTACCGGCGGCTCGCGCGGCAGCAGGCCGACCCCGACGTCGTCTACAGCGACTACGCGCCCTTCGTCGGCGCCGGGATCGAGATCGACCACTGGTCCTTCGCCGACGACCTGCTGCCCGACGGCCCGCTGCCCGAGGACCAGGCCGAACCGGCGGCCACCGCACAGGCGTTGACCGTCCCGGCCGTCCACGCCCGGCTGCGCACCGAACTCGCCCGCCTCGGCGCCGCCGACACACCCGCCTACCCGGGCGACCGCCTGCACGGGATCGCCGTGCACGACCTCGTGTTCAAGAGCGGCAAGCGCCTCGGCCCCGCCGCCGACTGGTGCGGCCACGGCCCCGGCACCGCGTTCGCCGCCCTCGCCCCGTACGCGGCCCACTGCGCCGCCGCGCTGAACGGGGGCGGGCCGGACCCGGAGCACTGGTGGGTGGAGAGCGTCGACCTCGCCGCCGAGGAACGGCTGCGGCACTACCTGGCGGTGCGGGTCGCGGGCTGGCGCGAGGAGATCGTCGTCACCGTGTTCGTGCGGGCCCAACTCCAGGGCGGGCAGCTGTTCCTGGAGAGCAGGGCCTTCGTGCTGCCGCCGATCGCGCGTGCCTACCACGCGATCGACACCGCGGCCCCGCCCGCCGATCTCGGCGACTGGCTCGGCCTCTGCGCGGCGTCCCTCGCGGCGCTGCCCGCTCTGGTGGCGGGCTCGGTCGGCGTGCTGCGCCGCGCCGCGTGCAGCCGGCGCGCCGTCGGGCGCAACGCGCTCCGCTACGCCCGGATGTGCCGGGAGAACCGGCTGGTCGACCACGGCCCCACGCTGTCCGTCCGGGAGCTGGGAGCGGAGCGCGCGTACCAGCAACTGTTCCAGGAGATGGACGTCCAGCGGTACGTGAAGTGCGTCAGGGCCCGGATCGTGTCGGCCGTCCGCGACTGCCTGCGGGACCACGGCTACCGGACGGACGGGGCGGAGCAGTTGCAGCACGTGGTGATCAACAACGGCGTGCAGGTGCACGGCGACGTCCACGGCGTCGTGCAGACCGGGGACGCGGCCAACGCCTCGTACCGGACGCTCACCACCCCGGCGCCGCGCGTCGGCGGCACCCGGCAGGACTGAACGGCACCAGGAACAGGGGAACAGCGTGAACGACGACGGCCAGGGGATCAGCATCACCGGGAACGTCACGGGCATCGTGCAGAGCGGCAGCCACGCCCGCGCCGAGTACACCCACCAGCAGACCGCCCCCACCCCGGGCGAGGCACCCGAACTGCGCGCCCTGCTCGCGGCGGCGGACGCGCTGCGCGAGCGGCTGCGGGCGCTCGCCCCGGACGAACTGCCGCCCGCCGCCGCGGAGGTGGCCGGGCAGGCGCTCGACGAGCTGGCGGCGGCCGCCCCCGAGGGCCGGCAGCCGGACGGCGGCCGAGTCGGGCGCGCCGTCTTCACGCTCACCGGCGCCCTCGGGGCCGCGACGGCCCTCACCGAGGGCCTGCGGGCCCTGACCTCGGCCGCCGCCCCCTGGTTCTGAGGGCCGCCCTCTGGCCTCTCGCTCGCCCGCTCGCCCGGCCCCCCGGCCTCCCGGCCCGGCCCCTGGGCTCAGGCCGTCCGGTGGATCAGCCGGTCCTCGTCGTCGGTGCGGCCGTCCGGGTCCGGCAGCAGCCCGAGCCGCTCGGCGAGCCGGCGGGACGGCACGTTGTCCGGGTGGATCAGGGCGACCACCGGCACGCCGGGGAAGCGCGGCAGCGCCTCCGCCATCGCCGCCCGGGCCGCCTCGGCGGCGTAGCCCAGGCCCCAGGCGGACGGCCGGAAGCGGTAGTAGAGGTTGAACACCCGCTCGCCGTCCAGCGTGTGCAGGTAGAGCCCGGCGAACCCGATGACCGCCTCCGGCTCCTCCCGGGTGGACACGGTGCAGTACCCCACCCCGTCCCGCGCCCAGTCGGCGACGAAGCCGTCCAGCATCTCCCGGCTCGCCGCCCGGTCGCGGTGGGGTCCGTTGGGGTTGTAGCGGTTGGTCTCCGGATCCCCGTGGATCGCGAACACCGCCTCCACGTCCCCCTCCTGGGGCCGGCCGAGGACCAGCCGCTCGGAGGCGGTGACGATCGTGCGGGTGGCGGGTCCGGTGGCGGGTCCGGTGGTGGTCATGGCGCTTCCCCCGTGTCGTGCGTAATAGGTCTACCGCACCATAGGCCATTACCCCGACAGTCGCCCGACCATTTCCGCCCACCCGCCCCGGCTACAGGATCGGTTCACACCCGATCGCCTTGCCCCCGGCGGTGAGGAACTGGCGCACCAGGTCCTTCTGATCGGGGAACAGGAAGGGCCTTTCGAGGCTGTGCTCGTACCCGCCGTTGACGGTGAAGAAGACGTCCTTGCCCTGACAGGTGGCGACGAGTGTCCCGCCGGCGACCCAGCTGGCTCGCCCGAACTCGGACGGCTCCTTGCCGTCCTTCTGGGCTAGGGCGGTGACCCGCGGCTCGGTGGTGATCGTGAATTCCTGTGACCGACTGTCGTGCCTCGGGTCCTCGCCGATCGTGCAGGACCAGATCGGGTTGGACGCGGTGGTGACCTGCTGCGGCATGGGCCACTGGGCCTCGGGGTTCTTCGCGGGTGCGAACCCGGGCAGGCCGCAGAGGTTGGTCCAGTCCGGTTCCGTCTGGGCCGCCTTCGCCGACAGGCTCTTCGGTCCTGAAAGTGTCCGGTTCGCGCACGAGCGGGCCTTGGCCACACTGTTGGCGAAGGCCACGGCCAGGCGGGCCCTGGCCTCGTCATGGCCCGCCTCGCTGGTGCTCACCTCGGCACGTACGCCCTTCTGGCACGCCTCGGGGAGCACGGCCCACGCGGCGCCCGGGGTGACCGAGCCGGCCGATTCGCCGGAGAACAGCCGGGCATCCGACGCGGCCAATGCGCCCGGGCCGTCAGCGGTGTTGAGGACGATGGTGAACCGCACGACCTTCTTGGAGGTCTCGAACAAGCCGGAGCTGACCGTGGCGGAGCAGCTGTTCCCGGTGGAGTTCTTCGTCGCCGAGTAGCCCTTCTTGTTCTCACTCATCGGTCCGGACCCCAGCAGGTCGTGCACCTGCTCCGCTGTGGCCGCTCCGTCGCACACGCTGTCGGGCCCGCCGATGTTCGTCAGCCGGTACAGCGCGAAGCCCGCCGCCCCTGCCAGGGCGAGGGAGAATGCCAACAGCACCGCCGTCAACCGCACCCGCAGGGCGCGCGTGGTGAACCCGCGCCGATTGAGTGCCGCGTCGACCCTGCCGGCCAGCCCTACGGCGTCGTCGGGACGCCCGCTCTTGCTCTTGCTCTTGGTCTCCATAGTCCTCACGCCCTGCCGAACACGGTGCGATAGGTGGTGTCGATTCCGTTGTTGTAGGCGGATCCCGCGGTCCTCTGGAGCTGCTGTGGCACGCCCCCGTCGAGGTCCATGGTCTGATGGTCGACTCCGGACATGATCAGCTTGTAGTCGATCATCGCCTTCAGCTGCTGCTGTCCTGCCGAGAAGTGGGAGCTCAGGTTGTCCTGGAGCTTGCTGTCGATCTTGGCCTTGGCGGCGTCGGCGTAGGTGGCCGTCCCGATATCGGCGTAGCGCTGCGCGATGTCGCCCACACCCGGAATCAAGTTCAGGGGTGTGCCGAGCAGGTGGTAATTCATCTTCGCCTGCCAGTCCTGGGCAGACTTGGCGGAGTCCGCGTGGTCGACGACGGAGTCGGCGTACACCGCGTCGAGCGCGCCGAGAGTCCTGCCGGACTCGTGGACGAGGGCATCCAGTCCGTGGTTCACACCACCCGTCGCATCGGGCTTCACCGCGTCGGGGCCGTACCCGTCCAGGCGGCGGGCGATCTCCTGGGTCTCGGCGTGCTGGATGACGGCGAATGCCGCCGGGTCCTCGACGGTGCCTCGGATCAGGCGCAACAGCTGCTCGCGGTTGACGGTGAGCCCGTCCGGCTGGGACGCGCCGTACAGGTCCTTGCCGAGGATCTCGTGCGTGTCCGCAGCGTAGTCGGCGATCATGTCGGCCATCGGCCGACGGAGTCCGGCCGGAAGGGACGTCTTGTCCCCGGGGCCGGTGCCCGCGAACGACTTCATCGTCTCGTCCATGATCTGCGACATGACCTTGTCGTGCGGGCGGACGACCGGTTGGTCGCTGTGTGGGTCCCGACCGGTCGTGGCCGCCTCCAGGGCATAGCCGAATGCGCTACGGGAGGGAGTGAAGTCGGCGGGAACGTTCTGCTCGTTTCCCTGGAAGGGCCACTTCCGGTCGTGCAGCAGGTAGTCCAGGTTCTTGCTCTTCCCGGGGTCGAAGAAGTCCTTCGACGCCTCGGGGTTGCGGCTGAACGCGTTCATCAGACCGCCCATCGGGTCGGACTGGTCGACCCGGCCGTTCCAGTTCGGGCCCCAGAGGTCCTCGCCCTTGGCCTTGCTGGTGCGCTCGTAGTCGACCAGGTCGTTGCCGACCTTGAGCAGGAACGCCTTGTCGTACGTCCCCTTCGCCCCCATCAGCGCCGTCAGCGCCGGGTAGTTGTCGTTGAACCCCGCCGCAGAGCCTCCCGGGCGGCGGGCGGCGGCCAGCAGGCCGTCCTCCCAGGCCTTGCCCATTCCTCCGTCATGGGTGGCCGTGGCGAGCACCACCGACAGGTTGCCGTAGACGTCCTGGTAGCCCTTGGCGTTGTGGTTGCCGTGGGCGAGGCCGTCGTAGACCTTGCTGTACTCCAGCAGGGCGTCCGGGCCGGTCTTCCCGCCGTAGTCGAGGCCGTTGAGCAGCGTGGTGGAGAAGTCCTTGTTGCCCGCGTTGGCGGCCATGATGTCCTGCAGTTGCTTCAGCTGCGGATCGCTGAGGCTGCCGGCCTTGGCCATCAGGTCCTTGGCCCGGTTGGCGTCGGCGACCGGGCCGCCGCCGTAGGGCGTGGGGTTGAAGGCCGTGGTGCTGGTGCCGATGTCGCCCTGGAGTGCGGCGGTGGCCCGCTGGTCGGCGGAGTCGGCCTTCTCGACGGCCTTCGTCAGCCGGGCCGCGATGGCCTCGGCCTTGGCCGCGAGCGTCTGAGCCAGCTTCTCGCCGTCGGGGTCGTTCCTCGTCTCCTTCGGCAGGGTCCAGTTGACCTGGCCGTCCGCGGCGACGGTCATGTTGTCGCTCTGGGCGTCGTGGATCGCCGTGTCGAGGTCGCGGCGGGCGGCGGCGAAGTCCTCGGCGGCGGTCTTCATGATCGCGGCGAGGGCGGTGGCGACGGCCGAGGCCTGCTTGAAGTCGCCGTCGACGGTCTGGAGCACCTTGGTCGCGTCGTCGGCCGCCGCGCCCTTCCAACCGGCCCGCTGCGCGGTGCTGGTGAGGTCCTTGGCGACCCGGCCGTCCAGGGCGGTGAGGGCCTTGGCGACGCCGGCCCAGGCTTCGGCGGCGTCGGTGATCCCGGAGAAGTCGGCCTCGTGCAGTTCCTTGAAGGACACCATGTGTCCGGGTTCCCCCTTCTGGTCTTCCAACTGCTGTTCTTCTGGGACCAAACAGGGCCAAACAGCGCCTAGCGGCCCGCGCGGAGGTCGGCGGCGGTCGCGGCTTCGTTGGCGCTGTAGGACTGCCGGGTCCTGTCGAGGTTGCCGGCGGCCTTGCCGAGCGTGTCGTGCAGGGCCTTGCACTGCTGCATCCAGCGCTCGGTGCAGCCGGTGAGGGCGCCGCCGAAGGAGAAGCCGCGGATCCTGGTCGACGCGGTGCTCGCGTACTCGGTGAGGCTGTGTGCGCCGGGCCCGGCCTTGCCGTTCGCGTTGTCGAGGTCGGTGGCGATCTGTCGGGCCATCCCGGCCGAGGCGTTGAGTTCGTGCGGGACGTCCAGCCGGGTGGTCACCAGACCCGGGGCGAGGACGGGCGCGGGCACGTTGCCGCCACCGGACTGGACGGGTGGGGCGTACGGCGCGGTCCTGGCCGAGCCGGGTGCCGGAGCCGAGGCCGGCGAGACCGGCCCGGTGGTGAAGTACGGGCTAACCATGTGTGTGCAACTCCTTCTCGTCGAGAAGGGGTCAATCCCCCTGTGGCATGACGACGGTACAGGGACCCTCCGTCAGTGCACTGACGCACCCTCCGTGTTCGCGGTCGCACGGCGGGTGGATGGGGGAGGAGGTCTTGTTACCGGCGGGTCGCTTCCCTATCATCACGGGTGTTACAGCTTTACTGTCAAACCCAGAAGGGTTCTGCAGCCAGTGCGTGACACGAGCAGTCCGCCGGGCGCCACGGCCGCCGGCCCCGGCCCGTTGGCGGGGGTGCGGGTGGTCGAGCTCGCGGGGATCGGGCCGGGGCCGTTCGCGGCGATGCTGCTGGCCGACCTGGGCGCCGACGTGGTGCGGGTGGACCGGCCGGATCCGTCGCCGCTGGGCATCGACCCGGCGTACGACGTGACCAACCGGAACAAGCGGTCGGTGCTGGTCGACCTCAAGTCCCCGGCGGGGCCCGGCCTGGTGCTGGACCTGGTCGAGCGGGCGGACCTGCTGATCGAGGGCTACCGGCCCGGGGTCGCGGAGCGGCTCGGGGTCGGGCCGCAGGACTGCCTGGCCCGCAACCCGGCGCTGGTGTACGGGCGGATGACCGGGTGGGGGCAGCAGGGCCCGCGCGCCGCCAGCGCCGGGCACGACCTCGGGTACGCGGCGGTGGCCGGGGTACTCGGCCTGGTCGCGGGGCCGGGCGGGCCCGAGGAGGCGCCCGGCATCCCGGCCAACCTGCTGGGCGACTACGCGGGCGGCTCGCTCTACCTGGTCGTCGGCCTGCTCGCCGGGCTGCAGCACGCCAGGAGCACCGGCGCCGGCCAGGTCGTCGACGCCGCGATCGTGGACGGCGCGGCGCACCTGTCCAGCATGCTGTGGGGGCTGCTCGCGGCCGGCCACTGGCAGGACCGCCGGGGCGCCAACCTGCTGGACGGTGGCGCGCCGTTCTACGCGGTCTACCGGGCGGCCGACGGCGGACACCTGGCTGTGGGGGCGCTGGAACCGCAGTTCTACGCCGAGTTCGCCCGCCTGCTGGACCTCGGCCCGCAGGCGCCCGGGCAGTACGACCTGGCCCGCTGGCCCGAACTGCGGGCCCTGATCGCCGACCGCTTCGCCACCCGGACCAGGGCCGAGTGGGAGGCCGTCTTCGCCGGGTCCGACGCCTGCGTGGAACCGGTGCTGACGCTGCGTCAGGCAGCCCGGGAGGAACACCTGTTGGCGCGCGGCACCTATGTCGAGGCGGGCGGCGTCACCCAGCCCGCCCCGGCCCCGCGCTTCTCCGCCACCCCCGGCACGCTGCGCCGCCCGCCGGCCCGGCCGGGCGCGGACACCGCCGAAGTGGCCCGCGACTGGGCCGTCCCGTCCCTCAACTCCGATGCAGGACAAGGAGCGTAGCGTTGCAGCGCGAGATCTTCACCGAGCAGCACGAGGACTTCCGGGCCGCCGTGCGGGCCTTCCTCGCCAAGGAGGTGCTGCCGCACTACGACCGCTGGGAGAAGGCCGGCATCGTCGACCGCTCCGCCTGGCTGGCGGCCGGCCGCCAGGGCCTGCTCGGGATGGCCGTCCCCGAGGAGTACGGCGGCGGGGGCGCCCCGGACTTCCGCTACGCCGCCGTGCTGGCCGAGGAGTTCGCCCGGGCCGGCGCCTCCGGGCTGGCCGTCGGCCTGCACAACGACATCATCGGCCCCTACCTCACCTCGCTCGCCACCGAGGAGCAGAAGCGCCGCTGGCTGCCCGGCTTCTGCAGCGGCGAGCTGATCACCGCGATCGCGATGACCGAGCCCGGCACCGGCTCCGACCTCCAGGGCATCCGCACCCAGGCCGTCGACCGGGGCGACCACTACCTGCTCAACGGCGCCAAGACCTTCATCTCCAACGGCATCCTCGCCGACCTGGTGGTCGTGGTCGCCCGCACCACCCCCGAGGGCGGCGCGCACGGGCTGAGCCTGCTGGTGGTCGAGCGCGGCACGCCCGGCTTCGAGCGCGGCCGCAACCTGGACAAGATCGGCCAGAAGGCCCAGGACACCGCCGAGTTGTTCTTCGAGGACGTCAGGGTGCCGAAGGCGAACCTGCTCGGCGAGCTCAACGGCGGCTTCGTCCACCTGATGCAGAACCTCGCCCAGGAGCGGCTGACCATCGCGGCCGCGGCGATCGCCGGCGCCGAGTACCTGGTCGAGATCACCACCGACTACGTCAAGCAGCGCGAGGCCTTCGGCCGCCCGCTGGCCAAGCTCCAGCACGTGCGTTTCGAGATCGCCGAACTCGCCACCGAGTGCGCCGTCACCCGGGCCTTCGTCGACCGCTGCATCACCGAGCACAACCGCTACGCGCTCACCCCGGTGGACGCCTCGATGGCCAAGTGGTGGGCCACCGAACTGCAGAAGCGCACCGCCGACCGCTGCCTCCAGCTGCACGGCGGGTACGGGTACATGAGCGAGTTCCCGGTCGCCCGGGCGTTCACCGACGGCCGGATCCAGACCATCTACGGCGGCACCACCGAGATCATGAAGGAGATCGTCGGCCGGTCCGTCCTCGGCTGAGACCTCCCGCGAAACCCCCTGCCCCGAAAGGCGTTTGACCGTGACCACCGAAGCGTACGTCTACGACGCGATCCGCACCCCGCGCGGCCGGGGCAAGGCCACCGGCTCGCTGCACGGCACCAAGCCGATCGACCTCGTCGTCGGCCTGATCCACGAACTGCGCAACCGGCACCCGGAGTTGGACCCGGCGGCGATCGACGACATCGTGCTCGGCGTGGTCAGCCCGGTCGGTGACCAGGGCTCCGACATCGCCCGGATCGCGGCCATCGCGGCCGGCCTGCCCGACACGGTGGCCGGCGTCCAGGAGAACCGCTTCTGCGCCTCCGGCTTGGAGGCCGTCAACCTGGCCGCCGCCAAGGTCCGTTCGGGCTGGGAGGACCTCATCCTGGCCGGCGGCGTCGAGTCGATGTCCCGGGTCAAGATGGCCTCCGACGGTGGCGCCTGGTTCGCGGACCCGATGACCGCGTACGAGACCAACTTCGTCCCGCAGGGCATCGGCGCCGACCTGATCGCCACCATCGAGGGCTTCTCCCGCACCGACGTGGACGCCTTCGCCGCCGAATCCCAGGCCCGCGCCGCCAAGGCGCAGGCGGACGGCCTGTTCGACCGCTCGGTGGTCCCGGTCCGCGACCGCAACGGCCTGGTCGTGCTGGAGCGCGACGAGTTCATCCGTCCCGGCACCACCGTCGAGACCCTGGCCGGCCTCAAGCCCTCCTTCGCCGGCATCGGCGAGGCCGGCGGCTTCGACGCCGTCGCCCTGCAGAAGTACCACTGGGTCGAGGCCATCGACCACGTCCACCACGCCGGCAACTCCTCCGGCATCGTCGACGGCGCCGCGCTCGTCGCCATCGGCAGCCGGGAGATCGGCGAGCGGTACGGGCTGCGCCCGCGCGCCCGGATCGTCTCCGCCGCCGTCTCCGGCTCCGAGCCCACCATCATGCTCACCGGCCCCGCCCCGGCCACCCGCAAGGCGCTCGCCAAGGCCGGGCTCACCGCCGCCGACATCGACCTGGTCGAGATCAACGAGGCCTTCGCGGCGGTCGCCCTGCGCTTCATCCGCGAACTGGGCTTCCGGCCCGAGCAGGTCAACGTCAACGGCGGCGCGATCGCCCTCGGCCACCCGCTCGGCGCCACCGGCGCGATGCTGCTCGGCACCGTGATCGACGAGTTGGAGCGGCGCGACCTGCGCTACGGCCTGATCACCCTCTGCGTGGGCGGCGGCATGGGCGTCGCCACCATCGTCGAGCGCATCTGACCCACTGTCCCTCGGATCCCCTCGGAGACCCTGAACTCATGAGCGACACCACCACCATCCGCTGGGAGCAGGACCAGGACGGCGTGGTCACCCTCGTCCTCGACGACCCGACCCAGTCCGTCAACACCATGAACGAGGCCTTCACCGCCGACCTCGATGCCGTCGTCGACCGGCTGGCCGGCCTCGCCGCCGCCGACGGGCTGCGCGGCGTCGTCGTCACCTCCGGGAAGAAGACCTTCTTCGCCGGGGGAGACCTCCGGCTGCTCTCCGCCGCCCGCCCCGAGGACGCCGCCGCCGTCTTCGAGAAGTCCCAGCGGATCAAGCGCGCGCTGCGCAGGCTGGAGACCCTCGGCAAGCCGGTCGTCGCCGCCGTCAACGGCAGCGCGCTCGGCGGCGGCCTGGAGATCGCCCTCGCCTGCCACCACCGGATCGCCCTGGACAACCCCGCCAGCCGGCTCGGCCTGCCCGAGGTCACCCTCGGCCTGCTGCCGGGCGGCGGCGGAGTGGTCCGCACGGTACGGCTGTTCGGCATCACCGACGCCCTGCTGAAGTTCCTCCTGGAGGGCCGCCAGTACCGCCCGGCGCAGGCCCTGGAACACGGGCTGGTCCACGAACTCGTGGCCACCCCGGAGGAGTTGACCGCCCGGGCGCGGGCCTGGATCGAGGCCAACCCGACCGCCGTCCAGCCCTGGGACGTCAAGGGCCACAAGATCCCCGGCGGCACCCCGGCGAACCCGGCGTTCGCCGCCAACCTGCCCGCCTTCCCGGCCAACCTGCGCAAGCAGCTGAACGGCGCGCCCTACCCGGCCCCGCGCAACATCCTGGCCGCCGCCGTGGAGAGCGCCCAGGTCGACATCGACACCGCGATGGCGATCGAGGCCCGCTACTTCACCGAGCTCGCCTGCGGACAGACCAGCAAGAACATGATCCAGGCGCTGTTCTTCGACCTCCAGGCGGTCAACTCCGGCGCCGGCCGCCCCCAGGGCGTCGAGAAGCGACTCGTCCGCAAGGTCGCCGTGCTCGGCGCCGGGATGATGGGCGCGGGCATCGCCTACACCTGCGCCAAGGCCGGCATCGAGGTCGTGCTCAAGGACGTGAGCATGGCCGCCGCCGAACGCGGCAAGGCCTACTCCGCCGGGCTGCTGGACAAGGCGATCGCCCGCGGCCGCTCCACCGAGGCCAAGCGGGACGCGCTGCTCGCCCGGATCACCCCCACCGCCGAGGCCGCGGACCTGGCCGGCTGCGACGCGGTGATCGAGGCCGTCTTCGAGAACACCGAGCTCAAGCACAAGGTGTTCCAGGAGGTCGAGGGCGTCCTCGCCCCCGACGCGCTGCTCTGCTCCAACACCTCCACCCTGCCGATCGGGCTGCTCGCCGAAGGCGTCGAGCGCACCGCGGACTTCATCGGGCTGCACTTCTTCTCCCCGGTCGACAAGATGCGCCTGGTCGAGATCATCCGCGGCCCGCAGACCGGCGACGAGGCCCTCGCCCGCGCCTTCGACCTGGTCCGGCAGATCGACCGGACCCCGATCGTGGTCAACGACTCGCGCGGCTTCTTCACCTCACGGGTCATCGGCCAGTTCCTCAACGAGGGCGTCGCCATGGTCGGCGAGGGCGTCCCCCCGGCCAGCATCGAGCAGGCCGCCGCCCAGGCCGGCTACCCGGCCAAGGTGCTCTCGCTGATGGACGAGCTCACCCTCACCCTGCCGCGCAAGATCCGCGACGAGTACCGGCGCGCGGTCGAGGCCGCCGGCGGCGGCTGGACGCCCCACCCGGCCGACGCGGTGGTCGACCGGATGGTCGACGAGTTCGGCCGCCCCGGGCGCAGCGGCGGCGCCGGCTTCTACGAGTACGGCGAGGACGGCAAGCGCGGGCGGCTCTGGCCGGGGCTGCGCGAGCACTTCGGCGAGCCGGCCGCGGACGTCCCCTTCGAGGACCTCCCCTTCGAGGACCTCAAGGAGCGGATGCTGTTCAGCGAGGCGCTGGACTCGGTGCGCTGCCTGGAGGAGGGCGTGCTGACCTCGGTCGCCGACGCCAACGTGGGCTCCATCCTGGGCATCGGCTTCCCGGCCTGGACGGGCGGCGTGTTCCAGTACATCAACGGGTACGAGGGCGGCCCGGCCGGCTTCGCGGCCCGGGCCCGCGAACTCGCCGCCGCCTACGGCGAACGGTTCGCGCCGCCGGCGCTGCTGGAGCGGATCGCGGCGGAGGGGCGCACCTTCACCGACTGACCGTCAGGCCTGAGCGGGTGGGGCCGGGTGCCGGACGGCCCCACCCGGCTCCTCCTGCGGTTGCCCGCCCAGGTCCTTGCTCAGCTTCCCGCCCAGCTCCTCGCCGAGTTCCTTGCTCAGCTTCCCGCTCAGCTCCCCGCCGAGTTCCTCCCGCAGCGAGCGCTGGAACGCCGTGACCAGTGCCTGCGCCACCATCGGCTGGATGTGGTCCGTCAGCGCCCTCATCCGGGCCAGCTCGTCCGGCGCCGGCTCGCTCTCCCGGTAGGGCCGCCACACCGTCTCCCGGAACAGCCGCTGCAACTCCCGGGCCGTCGCCCGGCTGTGCTCCAGCACCACCGCCCGCGCGGCCAGCAGCGTCTCCAGCGGGATCGGCACGTCCAGGATCCGCACCCCCAGCGGCAGCAGGCCCGGATCCACCCGGAACAGCTCCGGATCGGCCGTCCGCTCCAACGCCCCCATCGCGACCAGGCGTTGCACCTGTTCCTCCGACAGCCCCCGCCCGGCCCGCCGCTCCAACTGCGCCCGGCCCAGTTCCTCCGCCGCCTCGGGCGTCCAGGACGCCACCAGCGCCCGGTGGATCGCCAGGTCCAGCGGCGTGCTGTCCTCCGGCAGCCGGGACAGGTACCGCTCGATCGCGGCCAACGTCAGCCCCTGGCGCTGCAACTCCTCGATCAGCTCCAGCCGGTCCAGGTGCGCCGCCCCGTACAGCCCGACCCGGCGCGGCCCCAACTCCGGTGGTGGCAGCAGGCCCTTCGTCCCGTAGAACCGCACCGTCCGGACCGTCACCCCGGCCCGCGCCGCCAGTTCGTCGACCGTCAGCCGCACACCGCCCCCGTCTCCCACGGCCCCGCGCTCCCCCATCTGCCGCCTCCTGCACTGGCACACTTCCACTGTGACAGCAGCAGTGTGACAGTGCCCGTCCCCCTGGTCCACCGGCTGGTCCACCGGCGACGGCGGCCCGCCGCGCACGTGAGTCCGCCCCCGCCGCTGGGGAGCGGCGGGGGCGGACTCGGGGTGCCGGTGACTCTGGCGGCGCCGCTTCTGGCCGGAGTCTGCTCTGACCGGCGCTGCTCCTGCGCTGTGGCGCGGCTGGTCCCGGCCTCCGCGGCGTGGGGCTACCGGGAGGCGGCGTCGGCCAGGTCGGCGTGGTGGCGGCGGGTGACCTCGGGATGGGCCCTCGTGTAGCCCTTCCACTCGTTGAGGCCGAACTCGGCGAACAGCGGGTTGTCCGGATCCTCGGTGGCGCCGGGGGCGTGCCGGGCGAACGGGAAGTCCAGCGGCTCGATGTGGGCGTCGAGACGGGGGTTGTAGAAGAACGGGACGGAGAAGCGCTCGCGGGCGCCGACCGGGCTGACCACGCGGTGGTTGGTGGCCTTGAGGTAGCCGTCGGTGGCCACCTCCAGCAGCTCGCCGAGGTTGACGACGAAGGCGCCCGGCATCGGCGGGACCTCCAGGAAGGTGCCGTCCGGGCGCTCGACCTGGAGGCCGCCGACGGTGTCCTGGAGCAGCAGCGTGATGAAGCCGTAGTCCTTGTGGGCACCGACGCCCTGGCCGGCGCCGTTCGGAGCGGTACCGGGGTAGCGGACCAGCTTGAGCCGCAGGTGGGGGTGGCCGGCGAAGGCCTCGTCGTAGAAGTCGGGGCGGGCGCCGATCGCGGTGAGGAGCTCGTGCAGCAGTCGGCGGGCGGTGCCGCTGAGGTGGTCGATCCAGCCGAGCGCGGCGGTGCGCAGCTCGGGGAGCGCAGCGGGCCACTGGTTGGGGCCCTCCAGCCACCAGTACGGGGGCTCGTCGGTGCCGGGGACGTGCGGGGGCAGCTCGGCGCCGATGTCCAGCTGGTCGCGCCAGTCCTGGCTGCCGCCGGTGCGCTCGTCGCCGGTGCGGGTGTAGCCGCGGTAGTGGGGGGAGTTGAGGTTGCTCACGGCGAGCCGGTCGGCCTCGGGGAGGGCGAAGAAGGCGCGCATCGCGTCGGTGAGCGCGGCCGTCTCCTCCGGGGTGATGCCGTGGCCGACGAGCTGGAAGAACCCGACGTCGGTGGCCGCGGCACGGAGCCCGTCGTGCAGCCGGCGGCGGTCGTCCGGGCCGCCGTCGGCGAGCGAGAGGTCGATCACCGGGAGGGAGTCGGATATGGGGGTGTACTGCTGCGACATGTGTGACATCCGCTGGTCTCGTCCCGGCCGGTCCCGGTGATCGACCGGGGGAAGGCCGGAGTGGCCGCCTGGTGCGGCGGGTGCTCCGGGAGCCGGGAGGCGGAGGCGGCCGGGTGGAGGCTGCCCTTGAGGGTGGTGGCGCGAGGTTCAGCTGGAGCGTCGACAGGACATGCTTGTCACGCGGAGCAGGTCCACGTGGCGACGGCGAACAAGGATGAGCACGTCACCAGCGTAGATGACCTTGACCGGAGCGGGCGAGCCCCCTGCGGCGGAGGGCTGCCTCTCACTTGGCAGTGGCCCTTCAAGAGTGGAAAGCCTTCGTGTGTCGCCCCTCTCAGCCGTTGTTGAGGTAGGCCAGCACGGCCAGGACACGGCGGTTGTCGTCGTCGGAGGGCTGGAGGTCGAGCCGGACGAAGATCGACGCGGTGTGCTTGGCGACGGCCCGCTCGGTGATCACCAACTGCTGGGCGATCGCCGCGTTGGAGCGCCCCTCGGCCATCAGCGCCAGCACCTGCCGCTCGCGCGGGGAGAGGGTGGAGACCGGGCCGGCCGAGGAGTTGTGGGCGAGCAGCCGGGTGATCACCTCCGGGTCCATCACGGTGCCGCCCCGGGAGACCCGCTGCACCGCGTCGATGAACTGGGCGCCGTCCAGCACCCGGTCCTTCAGCAGGTAGCCGATCCCGCCGGTGCTGCCGGCCAGCAGCTCGCGCGCGTACAACTGCTCCACGAACTGCGACAGCACCAGGACGGGCAGCCCGGGGTGTGCCTGGCGGGCGGCCAGCGCCGCCCGCAGCCCCTCGTCGGTGAAGCCGGGCGGCAGCCGGACGTCGACCACGGCGATGTCCGGCCGGTCGGCGGCCACTGCGGCGAGCAGTTCGTCGCCGGTCTCGACCGCCGCGGTGACCTCCATGCCGCTGGCCTCCAGCAGCCGAGTCAGGCCGTCCCGGAGGAGGAAGAGGTCTTCGGCGATGACAACGCGCACGGGATCTCCAGGTTCACAATGGTCGGGCCACCGGATGGGCTGCTGATCGCGAGCACCCCGTCGAAGGCGGCCAGTCGGCGTTCGGTTCCGCTGAGGCCGGTCCCCCGGGACGGGTTGGCGCCACCGCGCCCGTCATCGGTGACCGATATCCGCAGCAGCCCGCCACTGTGCCCTATCTCGATCCACACGTGCGAGGCGCCGGCGTGTTTCACCACGTTGGCCAGCAGCTCGCTCACCGCGAAGTAGACGGCGGACTCCACCGGAGCGGGCGCCCGGCCGGGCAACCCGCCGGTGAAGGTGACCGGCAGCGGGAGGTCCAGCGCGGTCGCCTCGACCGCGTCGGCCAGGCCTCGGTCGGCGAGCACCGGCGGATGGATGCCCCGGACCAGGTCGCGCAGCTCGCTCAGGGCCTTGACCGAGGACATCCGGGCCTCGACCAGCAGGGGTTGCAGGGCCTTCGGGTCGTCCTTCACCTGCTCGGCCACGGTCAGCAGCATGCCCAGGGCGACCAGCCGGGCCTGCGCCCCGTCGTGCAGGTCCCGCTCGATCCGGCGCAGCTCGGCCGCCCCGGCGTCGATGGTGTCCGCCCTGGTCCGGGCCAGATGACTGACCTGGCGGGCGAGTTCGCTCCGTCGGGACGGGCCGAGCAGGGCGCGGGCGGCCCGCTCGTGCACCCGCAGGACCACCGGCGCGGCCCACAGGGCGGCCAGCGGGGAGATGTAGAGCCCCATCAGGTAGACGGGCCCCAGCGGGAGGAACGGCCCGTTCCGGCCGAGCACCTGGAGGGCGATCGGGGTCAGCACGACGATCACGGCGGTGATCGGGATGGCGCAGCCGGAGACGAGCACCCAGAGGAGGTCCCGCCACGTCGCCGGATCGGCCAGCCAGCCGCCGGCGCGCAGCCGCTGCCACGGCCCGGCGTCGACGCGGTGGTACGGCACCGGGATCGGTCGGCCGCTCCACCGGCCGACGATCCGCCGGTTCTCCGTCGCGATCCAGCGCGTGCCGAGCAGGCCGAGCACCAGCATCGCCGGCCCCAGGCAGAGGGATCCGGACCGGCCGCCGGGCGGGGCGCCGCCGTAGAGGTCGGTGGCCATCAGCGCGAGCGAGCCCGGCGCGAACAGGACGGCCCCGGCCGCCCGGCCGCCGCCCCCGGTGGCCCAGCAGAGCGCCCAGAGGGCGACCGGCGCCAGCGGCACCAGCAGGATCAGCGGCCCGCCCGGACCGTGGGCGAACGGCTCGGTGTCGTCGGGGCCGAGCAGGGCGGCGGCCAGCAGGACCGGCCCGGCCAGCAGCGCCATCAGCCCCGTGACGGCCAACGTGACCATGTAGAGCGCCCGCACGCCGGCCACGACGGCCCCCTCCAGCTGCGCGACGGCCCTGGACACTGCGCTCGTCCTCATCCCGCGCCTCCCCTCCGGTCGGTGGCCCCGCGGCCCCGGTTGATCATCCGGCGTCAGTCTGCCGCGCCGTGACGTGCGGCGCTCTAGGTCTGCGCCCCCAATCCGGGGTGTACCTGGATACACCCCCGAGAGGCCGTCCAGACGGCTGTCCGCGCCCCGCCCCGGATTCGTAGCGTCATGTCCCGTCAGCCGGCCCGGACTTCCGGCGCCGGACCTCGAATCGTGGAGGGCCCGTGAACGCGCCGATCATCCGGATCCGCGGCGTCAGCAAGACGTACGACCGATCCGACGCCGCCCACCCCGCGCTGGCCGGGCTCGACCTGGAGGTCCGGGCCGGCGAGGCGCTGGCCGTGCTCGGCCGCTCGGGCAGCGGCAAGTCCACCCTGCTGAACCTGGTCGCCGGCCTCGACCGCCCGAGCGAGGGCGCCGTCGAGGTGGACGGCGTGGCCGTCCACGAGCTCGGCGAGGCCGCCCTGGCCGAGTACCGGCGGAAGCGGATCGGCATGGTGTTCCAGTTCTTCAACCTGCTGGACGACCTGAACGTCGAGGACAACGTGCTGCTCCCGGCCCAGCTCGCCGGGATGCGGCGGGAGCCGGCCCGGGTCCGGGCCGGCGAGCTGCTGGAGCGGCTCGGGGTGGCCCGGCACGCCAAGGCCTTCCCCGGTCGGCTCTCCGGCGGCGAGCGCCAACGCGTCGCGGTGGCGCGGGCCTTGATGAACCGCCCGCCGCTGCTGCTCGCCGACGAGCCGACCGGGGCGCTGGACACCGCCTCGGCCGCCGACGTCCGCGACCTGCTCCGGGGGCTCAACGCGGAGGGCCAGACGATCCTGCTGGTCACCCACGATACCGCGCTCGCCGAGGCCTGCGCCGACCGGACCATCGAACTGCTCGACGGCCGGCTGGTCCGGGACACGGCGGCCGTGCCGGCCCCCGGCGGTGCGCGATGAGCGAGCGGTGCGCGATGAGCGAGTGGTGGGGGTGCCCCCGGCCGGAGGCTGGGGGAGAGCGGATCACGGGAGGGCGCGTGCGGGCGAACGCCCCCGCCGGGCGAAGGGAGGCGGGCGCATGAGCGTACTGGGCAAGGTGGTTCGCGCCGGCGTCGGCCGCAAGCGGGTGCAGACCCTGGTCATGGTGCTCACCACGATGGCGGCCGTGACGGCGTGCATCCTCGCCACGGGCCTGCTGGTCGCCTCCCAGGGCCCGTACCAGCGCACCTTCGCCGACCAGCGCGGCGCGCACCTCAACGCGCTGTACGACCCGGCCAGGGCGAGCCCCGCCCAACTCGCCGCGACCGCGCACGCCCCCGGCGTGACGGCCTCGGCCGGCCCCTACCCGGCGCTCACCGTCCAGCCGCGCGCCAGTGACGAGCTGCGGATCCCGCCGGCCGGCAGCCTGCTCCCGCCGGTGACGCTGGTCGGCCGGGCGAAGGACGGCCCGCTGGACGGTCTGCGGATCACCATGGGCCGCTGGCTCGCCGGCCCCGGCGAGGTGGTGTTCCTGGACGGCCACTCGCCGCTGGGCGTCGGCGACAGCATGCAGTTCCCCGACCTCCCCGGGCACCCGGTCCTCAAGGTCGTCGGCCTGGCCGCCTCCCCCTCCTGGAGCGCGGACGGCTGGATCGCCCCCGAACAGGTCGCCGGGCTCACCGCGCCCGGTGCGGCGCCCGCCGCCCAGTACCTCTACCGCTTCGCCCACGCCGACACCGACGCCGAGGTGGAGGCGGACCGCGCCGCGCTCGCCGCCGCGGTGCCGGGCGGCGCCCTCGCCAGGGCCACCTCGTACCGGCCGGCCCAGGCGGAGGCCAACCGGACGGCCGCGACCTTCGTCCCGTTCGTGACGGCCTTCGGGGTGCTCGGCCTGGCCATGTCGGTGCTGATCATCGGCGTCGTGGTCAGCGGCGCCGTCAGCGCCGCCACCCGGCGGATCGGCATCCTCAAATCCCTCGGCTTCACCCCGTCCCAGGTGGCGCGCGCCTACGTCGGCCAGGCACTGATCCCGGCCGGGGTCGGCACGGCGCTCGGCGTGCTCGGCGGAAACCTGTTGTCCGTGCCCGTCCTCGGGATGGCGCACAAGGCCCTGCGCGGCGGCCTGCTCGGCATCCCGCTCTGGGTGGACGTCGCCGTTTCGGCGGTGGCCCTGGCGGCCGTGGCGGGCACCGCCCTGGTGCCCGCGCTGCGGGCCGGCCGGCTGCGCACGGTGGAGGCGCTCGCGGTCGGCCGGACGGCGCCGGGCGCCCGGCGGGCAGCCTCCCGCGGCGGCCCGGGTCCGGCCGGGGCGTCGGGTCCGGCCGCCAGGATCCAGCAGCTCATCGGCCGCCTACCGGTGCCGCGCGCCCTGAGCCTCGGGCTGGCGACCCCGCTCACCCGGCCGGGCCGCTCGGCGACCACGGCCGCCGCGGTGGTGCTCGGCACGGCCGGAGTCACCCTGTGCGTCGGCCTGACGCTCTCGCTCGGCTCCTTCCAGGACGGCCTCCAGGCCGGGCGCTCCGGCAAGGTCGTGCTCCAGACCCCGATCGAGAGCTCGACGAAGGCCCCCGACCACGTGGACGAGGCCGCCGCGACCAGGGCGATCACCGGCCGCCCCGGTACCCGGGCCTGGTACAGCACCGCTCCGACGCCGGTCGCCGTGGCCGGGAACACCGGGCGCACCGCGGTGATCGCCTTCACCGGGGACGCCTCCTGGGGCGGCTACCAGCTGATCTCCGGCCGGTGGTTCCAGGGCCCCGGCGAAGTGGTCGTCGCCACCGCCTTCCTGCGCGCCAACCAGGTGCGCGTCGGCGACACCGTCACCCTCACCGACCACGGGCGCAGCACCCCGGTGCGGATCAGCGGTGAGGTCCTGACCACCAGCGACCAGGTGTTCGTCGACCGGGCCGCACTGGCCCCGCTCGGCACCGCCGTCCAGGCCGACGCGGTCGCCTTCCAGATCGACCTCACCCCGGGCACGGACGCGAAGGCGTACGCGGACGGGCTCGACGACGCCGTCCGGCCGCTGGGCCTGAGCGCCGAAGCGGGCGGGCAGCAGATCAGCATCGTGATGCTGGCCATGAACACCCTCGCCGGGACGCTCACCCTGCTGCTGGCCGTGGTGGCCGGCCTGGGCGTGCTCAACACGGTGCTGCTGGACACCCGGGAGCGGGTGCACGACCTCGGGGTGCTCAAGGCGCTGGGGATGTCGCCCCGGCAGACGGTCGGCATGGTGCTCACCTCGGTCTGCGGCAGCGGGCTGACGGCCGGGCTGATCGGGGTACCGATCGGGATCCTGCTGCACCACCAGGTGATGCCGGCGATGGCCCGCGCCGCCGGGGTCGGGGTGCCGGAGGCGGACCTCACCGTGTTCCACCCCTCGGTGGTGGGGCCGCTGATACTCGGCGGCCTGGTGCTGGCGCTGCTCGGGGCCCTCCTCCCCGCCGCCTGGACGGTTCGTGCCCGGACGGTCACGGCGCTGCGCACCGAGTGACGGCGGGGCGGGGCGGTAGGGAAGGCCCGCTCCGCCGGTGACTCAGACCAGCCGTGCCGCCGCGTACGCCTCCAAGGCGGCCCGCTGGTACGCGGCCAGGCCCGGGGTGATGGCCTCGTACGCGGCGCTCCACTGGGCGTTCTCCGTGCAGGAGCGCGCGATCGCGCGGAACTCCTCGACGGAGACCGTCCGGAGCGCGCTGAGCGCCCGGTACTCGGCGTCGATGTGGTTCTGCACGGGCTCGGCGTCCGCCGGGTGGCCGGCCGTCAGCAGCTCCGCCAGGCGGATCATCCGCGCCGTCCGCTCGCGCTGTCCGGCCTCGACGTCGGCCTGGCTCATCGCGGCGGTGGCGCGCCGCGCCGCCTCGGCGTGCTCGGGGAAGTCCCGCAGGCTCTCCTCGACGTCGCCGGGCTGGATGCCCTCGAACAGGTTCTCCGGTCGGTTGATGCTGGTCATGGGTGTGCCGTCCTCTCGGGAACGTTCCAGGTCGGCGATCGTGCGGGAGACGGTGGCGGCCAGGGTGCCCAGCCGGTCGCGCTCGGCGAGCAGCCGGTGCCGGTGGTCCCGCAGGGCCTCCAGCTCGTCCACCTGGTCGCCCAGGATCCGGGCGATCTCGGTCAGCCCGACCCCCAGCGCCCGCAGTACGAGGATCTGTTGCAGCTGGAGCAACTGCCGTTCCTCGTAGTAGCGGTGGCCGTTGGAGCCGATCCAGGCCGGTGGCAGCAGTCCGATCTCGTCGTAGTGCCGCAGGGTCCGGGCGGTCACGCCCGACATCCGGACGACTTCCGCGATCGGCCAGACCACTGCCATGCGCCGTCTCCCTCGTTCACGTTCGCTTGGACCAGGGCCGGTTCCTCCGGCCCTGGTCACGACGGTAGAAGCTGACGCTGCGGCAGCTTCAAGCCCCGAGACCGTCCCGGGGCTGGAACCAGTCGAGGGACTGCCCGTGCGGTCCGGTGAAGGCCACCGGCCGCTCGTCCAGGGCGAGCGCGAACAGCCCGGATCCGACGGGCGCGGGGTGGGGGAGACGTCGCTCGACGGTCGGCAGCACCGAGACGGCCTCGTTGGAGATCCAGTGCCCGGGCAGGCCGCGCATGGTCACCGCGAACTCCTCCCGCGCCTCCGGGGACAGGTAGGCGAGCACCGCGCTGTGGAACACCACCGGCGTGGCACCGGCGGGCACCTGTGCCACCAACTCCCTCACCGTCGCGTTGAGGTCGCCGCGCACCAGGTGCGGCGGCTCGGCCCGGGCGACCTGGACGGCGCCGCGCAGCCGCTCCAGCCGGTGGGCCTGCTCGGGCCAGACCAGCGACTCCAGCCAGCGCATGTCCTCCTCGTCCCGGACGTCCAGCGGGTTGAGGTCGATCCCGGCGCGCCACACCACCTCGGGCAGCCGCTCCCGCAACGACGCCGACAGCGGTACCGGCCCGCGCACCGCGCACTCCAGCGTCACCGGGCTCTCCTGGGCGCCGAACTCGATCGCCGGGCCGCCTGCTTCACCCGCTTCGCCTGCTTCGCCCACCTCAACCGTGTATCGGTACCGATACCGGTCCGGGTAGAGGCAGAGCCCCGCCGAGGCCCCCACCTCGATCAGCGCGAGGGGCTGCGGCAGCGCCGCCAGCAGCGGCAGCAGGGTGGCGCACCGGCCGGCCTCGTTGGTCTGCGTCCGCCGTCGCAGCATCGTCGCCGCAACCTCGTCCCAGTGCGCCGACACCCAGGTGCGGAAGGCCGGATAGCCGGCCGTCACCGGTCCGCCGAGGTGGCGGGCCGAGCCGAACAGCAGGTTCGGCTGCCGCTTCGCGGCCGGCAGCCCGTCCAGCAGGGCGCACAACTCATCGTCCCCGGCGGCGCGTTCGGCGAGGCCCTGGTAGCTCGCCGAGTTGCCGCGCGCCTCCCGCTCCGCGAAGGCCCGGTAGAGGTCCCCGATAGCACTGTCCACGTCCCGTACTTCCTTTCTCTTCGACTCTCTTCAGCTCTCTTCAGCTCTCTTCAACGAATTGGCACAGCCTTGTCCGTGCCTTTCCGGTCGGGCCGGTGGTCCTACGGCTGCGCCGCCGCCCGCAGCGCGGACACCAGCGCGCCGAGCGCCGGCTGTCCCCAGGCGCCCTCGCGCACTGCGGCGTGCAGCGCACGGACCGGCTCCGGGCCGCGGAGCCGGCGCACGGTGACGCCCGGGTGGCGCTGGGCGAGCCCGAGGGCGGGGACCAGGGCGACGCCCAGTCCGGCCGCGACGAAGCCCTGCGCCGTCGCGTAGTCGGCGCTGTCCACCGCGACGGACGGCCCGAACCCGGCCGCGTCGCAGGCCCCCCGGACGACCTCCCGGCACGGGCCGGGCGGCTCGGCCCCCACCCAGGGCTCGTCCGCGAGCTCGGCGAGGTCCAGGACGCGTTTCGCGGCGAGCCGGTGGCCCTTGGGCAGCACCGCCCGGTACGGGTCGTCGCGCAGGTGGACCAGCCGCAGGCCCGGGTGCGCGGCGCCGTCGGACCGGACCACCACCGCGAGGTCGGCCCGGCCGTCCAGCACCTCGGTGAGCGGGTCCTCCGGGTCGGTCATGCCGAGGTCGAGTCGTACGCCCGGGTGCGTCCGGCGGAACGCGGCCACCGCCGGGGCCACCAACGCGGCGCCGGCCGTGGCGAAGTAGCGCACGGTGAGGCTGCCGCTGCGCCCGGCCCGCAGGTCGGCCAGCGCCGCGCCGGCCTCCGCGACCTGCCGCTCGATGACGGCGGCGTGCCCGGCGAGCAGCAGTCCGGCGGCGGTCGGCCGAACGCCGCGCCCGACGCGTTCCAGCAGGGCCGTCCCGGTCTCCCGCTCCAGCGCCGCCACCTGCTGGCTGACGGCGGACGGGGTGTAGCCGAGCGCGCCGGCCGCCGCGCTCACCGAGCCGTGGTCGACCACGGCCCGCAGGACCTGCATCCGTCGGACGTCGAGCACCTCATTCATGTAGCTCAGCTTAAAGGTGGTGAAGAACATTTCGCTTGTGCTACCGGATCCCGTCGCGGGACCGTCGTCGAACGCCCCGACACCCCCTGACACCCGCCCCCCGACACCCGCCCCCTGACACCCGACACCCGACATCGACACACCCGACACCGTCACCTCGACAGAAGGAGCACCGCCCGTGCTGCGGATGGCCGTTCTCGCCCTGTTCTGGGGCTCGGGCTTCCTCTGGATCCGGCTCGCGCTCCAGCACGGGCTCACCCCCGTGCAGATCACCGTGCTCCGCTCGGTCCTCGGCGCCGCCGTCCTGCTGCTGCTCGCCCGTTCCGCCCGGCAGCGCCTGCCGCGCGGTGCCGCCGTCTGGCGCCGGCTCACGCTGGCGGCGCTGCTCTGCAACGCGCTGCCGTTCCTCCTGACCGCGTACGGCGAGCGCGGCGTCGGTTCCGGCCTGGCCGGGGTGCTGCACGCGACCACCCCGCTCTGGTCCCTGCTGGTCGGTCTCGCCCTCGGCACCGAACGCGCCCGCGGCCCGCTGCGGTCGGGTGGTCTGGTGCTCGGCTTCGCGGGCGTGCTGCTGATCTTCTCCCCGTGGCGGGACGGCGGTGGCCTCCCCGCCCTGCCCGCACTCGCCCTGCTCGGTGCGGCGGCCAGCTACGCCATCGCCTTCGCCTACATGGCCCGTGCCCTCACCGGCACGGGAGCGGCCCCGTTGGCCCTCTCCGCCGCCCAGCTCACCGCCGCGGCCGGGCTGAGCACGCTCGCGCTCCCGGTCGGCGGCTCGCTCGACCCGGTCGCGGGCGCCGATCCGCTCGGACTCGTCGCCGTCGCCGTCCTCGGCGTCGCCTGCACCGGGCTCACGTTCCACCTCAACTACCGCCTCATCGCCACGGAGGGCCCCACCAGTGCGGCCACCGTCGGCTACCTGCTGCCGGTGGTCTCCACCGCGCTCGGCGCGCTCGTCCTCGGCGAGGAGCTGACGATCCGGACCGTTGCCGGAATGATCGTCGTACTCGCCGGTGTTTTCCTGACGAAACATCACAGGGCCCAGGCCCCCGCCCTCATGCCGACCCCCACCGCTTCACGCGACTGAACGGACCATGCACCCCCACTCCCTCTGGCGAACCGCCGACTTCCGCACCCTCTTCACCGCGACCGCCCTCGCTCAACTCGGCACCAACGTCGGCTACGTCGCCGTCCCGCTGATCGCCGTCGAGGCGCTCGACGCGGGCCCGGGGCAGGTCGGCGTCCTCGCCACCCTGAGCACCCTCGCCTTCCTGCTCATCGGCCTGCCCGCCGGCGCCTGGGTGGACCGGATGCGCCACCGCCGCGTGCTGATCGTCGCCGACCTGGTGAAGGCCGCGCTGTACGCCTCCATCCCGCTCGCCTGGTGGCTGGGCGGGCTCACCCTCTGGCAGCTGTACACGGTCGCGCTGCTCACCGGCTGCGCGACGGTCTTCTTCGACGTCGGCTCGCAGAGCGTGCTGCCCCGGTTGGTCGGTCGCGGGCACCTGGTGCAGGCGAACGCCGCCGTCGTCGGCCTGATGGCGGTCGGCAACGTCGCCGGGCGCGGCGCGGGCGGCCTGCTGGTCCAACTGCTCACCGCGCCGTTCGCGATCGTCGCGACCGCGCTCAGCCACCTCGGCTCGGCGCTTCGCCTGATCGGGCTGCGCCGCACCCCCGCCTCCGAACCGATCGCCGACAGGGGCAGGGGCAGGGGCGAGGGCGGGGACGGGGACGCCGACAGGGGCAAGGGCAAGGGCAAGGGCAAGGGCAGGGGCGAGGGCGGCGGGCTCGGAGCGCAGATCGCCGAGGGGCTGCGGCACGTCCTCGGCAACCGGGAACTGCGCGCGCTCGCCCTCACCGCGGCCCTCACCAACCTGGGCTTCCAACTCGTCAACACGCTGCTCCCGGTGCTGTTCGTGCGGGAACTGGGCCTTTCCGCCGGGGCGTTGGGCCTGTTCTGGGCGGTCGGCGGGGTCGGCATCCTGCTCGGCTCGCGCTGCGCCCGCCCGATCGCCGCCCGACTCGGCTACGGACGTACGCTCGGCCTGGCCGGCGTCTGCGTGGCGCCCGCCGGGCTGCTGGTGCCGCTGATCGGGCACGGCCCCTGGCTGTTCGCGGCGGGGGCGGGCTGGCTGCTGGTCTCGCTCAAGACCGGGATGGACAACGTCCTCGGGGTGAGCCTGCGCCAGCGGATGACCCCGGACGCGCTCCTCGGCCGGATGAACGCCACCTTCCGCTTCCTGCTCACCGGAGCGCTCGCGATCGGCTCCGCGCTGTCCGGGCTGCTCGGCGAACTCGTCGGCCTGCGGGCCACCCTCTGGTGCGGCGGAGCCGTCCTCGCGGTGGCCTTCCTGCCGGTCTTCCTCTCCCCGATCCGCACCCGCCGCCGGCTCCCCGAAGCCGAAGCCGAAGCCTCCGAAGGCCCCGTCCCCGCGCAGACTCCCACCCAGCTCCCCGCGCAGCCCCGACAGGCCTGAGACCTACCAGCCCGGCCCGTGCCCCGGCTGCCAGTCCAGCCCCAGGTGCGGGCGCGGGTGGTGGATCCGCAGCAGCGCGGTCACCGACCAGACGACCAGGGTCAGCAGGGCGTAGAACAGCAGCAGCGCCCAGAACGGCGTGGTGGACATGCTCCCGTCCTCGAACCGGCACCACGCGTCCGGCGGCAGCCAGGACGCGCCCGTCTCCAGCAGCCGTCCGCCGCCGGGTACCAGGCCCTGCTCGCAGCGCTCGCCGAAGTCCAGTGACCGCACGTACAGCAGCCCGTACAGCGAGCCCGCCGCCGCGAGGGACAGGACGGCGCCGAAGGTGAGCAGCACCGCCCGCCGTCGCCCGGTCGCCGTACGGATGTTCGTCACCGGGGCAGCGTACCGGCGCCCCAGCCGGGGCGCCCCGTGATCACCCGAGCAGGCCGCCCATGTGCGCGTCCTCGGCGAGCAGCCGCCACGAGCACCCGGGCGAGGCGAACGCCTCCGGGTCGACGGCCTCGACGAGCCGGTCCACCACGGTGCTCAGCAGCGACTGCGGGTCGAACACCGCCCAGGTGTCCCGGTCCCGCCCGCAGTCCCAGCGCTCCCACTCGGCGCGCAGCCGCTCGTACGTCCACAGCGCGTACAGCAGGGCGGACAGGTCGCGGTTGAGGTAGGCCTCCGGCTGGCCGTCGTCGTACCAGTCCGGCAGCTCCAGGCGGCCGGTGACACCGTCCAGGGCGATCGTCAGATCCGTCGGCCAGTCCCCGAGGGCCAGGAACTCCCGCTGGTACGGGCGCTCCTCCTCGCCGTCGAAGTACTCCGGGTACGCCTCCGCCATCGTGACCAGCGGTTCCTCGCAGACCCCGAACATCGCCCCGCCCAGCGGCAGTCCGATCTCGGTCAGCAGCCGCCGGGTCGGCTCGTGCACCAGCCCGGCGGGCAGCTCCTGCGCCCGGTAGCGGTGCACCAGGCCCGCGCCGCCCTCCTCGCCCGTCAGCGCGGCGAGCTCCGCCACCAGCTCCGGGCCGACCTCGTACGCCGGACCGCCCGGACCGCCCGGCAGCGCGCCCCAGCCCAGTGCTCGCACGAGCAGCGCCGTGCCCCAGTGCGCGGGCGGCGTCGCGGACCGCCCGAACAGCCCGGGGTCGATCTCCCGCATCCGCCGTTCGGCCCCGGCCGTCACCTCGGCGACCACCGCGGGGCCGCGCCGCCCGTCCAGCGCGTCCGCCCGCCGGGCCGACTCGGCGACCGCCTCCACCTCCCGCACCAGCCCGGCCAGCGCGGGCAGACCGGAGGCCAGCAGGTCCCGCCGCGGGCCGGGTTCGCCGAGGAACACCTCGCCGGTCGTTCCGTCGAGCAGCACCAGGCCGCCGGCCGCGGCGAACGGCGCGCAGTACTCCGTCTCGCCCAGGACGAACAGCCGCTCCGCCTCCGGCAGTGCCGCCAACGCCCCGCCGCCGAGCACCCCGAAGTCCAGGAACGCCCCCGAGAGCGGCAGCCCCTCCCGGATCAGGAACTCCCGGCTCCCCGGATGCACCACCCCACTCGGCAACCTGTCCGCCGCCACCCGCGCACACCCCGCGTCCCCCACGTCCCCCCGCCCTCCACCGCCCCGACCCTTGACCCCCAGACCCTAGCCGCCCCATCCGACACCAGAGCCGGCAAGCCGCCGCAAGCCGCCGCAGGGCTCCAGCTGGACCAGAGCGGACCAGGGCGGACCAGGGCGAGCCGGTTTCCCGGATCCGCCCCCCACCCCACCCGGGCGCCGTACGGGGCGGGTCAGACGAGCCCGCCGGCCTCCCGGGCGGCCCGCTCCACGCGGGCGTGGTGGGCCTGCCACCAGGCCGCGTCGCCGGGGGCGGTGTTGATCCCGTCCGGGCGCTGGCCGGTGGTGCCGTCGACGAGTTCGCGGAGGAAGTCGGCGTGGCCGGCGTGGCGGTGGGTCTCGGCGATCATGTGGACGAGGACCCGGTGCAAGGTCTGCTCGGCCCGCCGGCCGAACGGTATCCGGCCGATCGCGTCCAGCGGCAGCGCCTCGATGGTGGCGTCGGTGTGCGCCCAGACCCGGCGGTAGCGTCCGGTGATCTCCTCCGTGGTCTCGTCCGCCCGCGCCCACAGGTCGGCGTTCGGCTCGGCGTCGCCGGTGAACCACAGCGGCGTCGGTTCGGGGAACGGCCGCCCGAAGGTGTCGCCGAAGTACATCGCCTCGGCCCCGGTGACGTGTTTGACCAGCCCCAGCAGATTGGTCCCGGTCGGGGTCAGCGGGCGCCGGAGGTCGTATTCGGAGAGGCCGTCGAGCTTCCACAGCAGGACGTCGCGGGCGTCCTGGAGATAGATCCGGAGGTCGGTCCTGGGATCGGTCTTGGGATCGGTTGCCGTCATGGCATCAGTCTGTTGATCGCGTCGGACCTGTCCACCGAATTCCGCGCACCCAGGGGCCGGCAAGGGGGACTACGGAGTGTGACGGGTTGGGCGGGGAGGGTGTGGACTTGAATCTTTGCGAACGAATGTTCGATCCTGGGGTTGTGTCCGTTTTCGAACCTGTTTTCGATTCCATCGCCGAGCGACCGACGCTCCGGCCGGTGGCGTCGGCCGCCGTGCCGGCGGAAGGGCGGGCCGGGCGGGGCGTGGTGCCGGTGGTGCCGGCGCTGCGGGAGGTGCTGCCGGACGGCGGGCTGCGGCGGGGGACGGCGGTGTCGGTGGCGGGCGGGGACACCGGGCTGCTGCTGGCGCTGGCAGCCGGGGTGAAGGAGACCGAGGGCGGCTGGGCGGCGGCCGTCGGGCTGCCGGACCTGGGGCTGGCCGCGGCCGAGGGGTACGGGCTGGACCTGCGGCGGCTGCTGGTCGCGGACGACCCGGGGCCGCACTGGGCCGAGGTGGTGTCGGTGCTGGCCGGCGCGGTCGAACTGGTCATGCTGCGCCCGGACGGCCCGGTGCCGCCGAAGCTGGCCACCCGGCTGGCGGCGGTGCTGCGGCGCAGCGGCTGCGTGCTGCTGGTGGCCGGGCCGTGGCCGGGGGCGGCCCTGCGGCTCGGGGTCCGGTCCGGGCGCTGGTTCGGGCTGGGGGACGGTTACGGGCAGCTCGCCGGGCGGCAGGTGGAGGTGGTGGCCGAGGGGCGCGGTTCGGCGGTGCGCGGGCGGACCGCCCGGCTCTGGCTGCCGGACGAGCACGGCGCGGTACGGCCGGTCCCGGACAGACCGGTCCTGGACCGGCCGCCCCTGGAGCGCCCCGTCCTGGAGCGCCCCGTTCCGGGGCGGCCCGGGGTCGTCGGGCAGCCGCTCGAACGGGTAGCGGTGGTGTGAGCGATGGCGGACGACAGGACACCGCGGGTGCTGGTGGTCTGGTGCCCGGACTGGCCGGTGGCGGCCGTCACCGGCGACGACCCGGTGGCGGTGACCGAGGGCGGGCGGATCCTCGCCTGCTCGGCGGGTGCCCGGGCGGCCGGGGTGCGGCAGGGGCAGCGGCTCAAGCTGGCCAAGCGGCTCTGCCCGGCGCTGGAGCTGCGCGACCGCGACCCGGAGGCGGAGGCCGGCCGCTTCGAGCCGGCGGTCGCGGCGGTGGAGGCGTTCACGCCCCGGGTGGAGGTGGTCCGCCCGGGCCTGTGCGCGATCCCGGTGAAGGGGCCGGGCCGCTACTTCGGCGGTGAGGAGGCGTTGGCGGCCAAGGTCCGGACGGCGGTGGCGGACGCGCTGGCGCGGGAGCCGGTCCCGGACGCCGCCCCCGGCGCGGTCTCCGTGCCCGGTACGGACGCCACCCCCGCCACCCCCGCCGCCACGCCCCCCGCCCCCACCGCGACCGAGCACCCCCCGCCCCCGCCCGCCCAGGTCGGGGTCGCCGACGGCCTGTTCGCCGCCGTGCTCGCCGCCCGCGCCGGAGTGCTGGTGCCGGCCGGGCGGACGGCGGAGTTCCTCGCGCCGTACCCGGTGGGCGTGCTCGGCGACGAGGCGCTGGCGGAGGTGCTGGGGCGGCTCGGCCTGCCGACCGTCGGGGCGTTCGCCGCGCTGCCGCCCGAGGCGGTCGTGGACCGCTTCGGCCCGGCCGGGGCGGTGGCGCACCGGCTGGCCCGGGGCTTGCAGCCGCGTCCGCTGGTGCCGCGCGACCAGGAGCCGGACCTCGCCGTCGAGCAGCGCTTCGACCCGCCCGAGCCGCTGGCGGAGCCGCTGGTGTTCGTCGCCCGCACGCTGGCCGAGCAACTGCACCAGCGGCTGGCCGGGGCCGGGCTGACCTGCCGCCGGGTGGCCGTCGAGGTGGCCTGCGCGGACGGGCGGACGGCCTCGCGGCTGTGGCGGTACGAGGGCGGGCTGTCGGCGACGGCGCTGGCCGAGCGGGTCCGCTGGCAGCTCCAGGCCTGGCAGGGCGCGGGCACGTTCGCCGCGTCCGGGGAGGCGCCCGACGCCGGGTTCGCCCTGCTCCGGCTGGCCCCCGACGGCCTCTCCCCGGACCAGGGCCGGCAGTTGGCGCTGTGGGGCCAGGCGGTCGCGGACGACCGGGTGGAGCGCGCGGTGGCCCGGGTGCAGGCGGTGCTCGGACACGCCGGGCTGCGCCGGATCGAGCCGGCCGGCGGGCGCGGTCCGGGCGAGCAGGCGGTCAAGGTGCCGTGGGGCGAACCGTACGAGGCGGCGGGGCCGGCCGGCGCGCCCTGGCCCGGGCGGCTGCCGGACGTGTGGCCGGCGGTGGTGCTGCGGGAGCCGGTGCCGGTGCGGGTGCTGGACGAGGCCGGGCTGCCGGTCACGGTGGACGGCCGGGCGGGGGTGTCGGCCCGCCCGGCCCTGGTGGTGTTCCAGGGTGGACGGCCGGGCCGCGGGGGACAGGGGCGACAGGAGCGGGTGGACGGCTGGACCGGCCCCTGGCCGGCGGTCGAGTACTGGTGGGACCAGTCGCTCGCCCGCCGCCGGGCCCGGTTCCAGGTCGTGCTGGGCGGTGGCCGGGCGCTGCTGCTCACGGTGGAGGGGGGCGCGTGGTACCTGGAGGCCGGCTACGACTGACGGCCGCCGGCCCGAGGGGGGGATCCGAGGGGGATCCGAGGGGGATCCGAGGGGGGAGAGGTGACGAACCGCGAGAACGAAGGCGACCCCCGATGGGCTTCACCAGCCACCCCACCCTCCCCTGGAGCGAGCTGCACCGCCGCCTGACCGGCGCCGTGCCGGACCGTACGGTCGTCCCCCTGCGCCGCCCCGCCCAGGAGGAGCCGGCCCCCGGAGTCCCCGGAGCCCCCGCCCCCGGAGCCCCCGGCGACGGCGGCGAGCCCTGGGCCGAACTGCACGTCCACTCCGCCTTCAGCTTCCTGGACGGCGCCAGCGACCCGGAGGACCTGGTCGCCGAGGCGGCCCGGCTGGGCGTGGAGACGCTGGCGATCACCGACCACGACGGCCTGTACGGCGCGGTCCGGCTGGCCGAGGCGGCCCGGGGGACGGGCGTGGGCACCGCGTTCGGCGCCGAACTGACGATCCGTCACAACGGCGCAGAGGTGGAACACTTGCTGGTCCTGGCCCGAGACCCGGCCGGCTACCGCCGACTGTCCGCCGCGATCGCCGCCGCCCAGCTGGCCGGCGGCGCGAAGGGCCGCCCGGCGTACGACCTCGCGGCACTGGCCGGGGCGCACGACGGGCACTGGGCGGTGCTCACCGGCTGCCGCCTCGGCCGCGTCCCGGCAAAACTCGATGACGGCACGGCCGGGCACCAACTCCGCACCCTGACCGAGGCGTTCGGCCGCGACAACGTCCACGTGGAGCTGATCGACCAGTGGCTTCCCGGCGACGACCGGCGCAATGACGCCCTCGCCGCGCTCGCCGCCGAGCAGGGCCTCCCGGTGGTCGCCTCCACCAACGCCCACCACGCCGGCCCGGCCCAGGGCCGGCTGGCACAGAGCCTGGCCGCGCTGCGCGGTCGCCGCACCCTCCAGGACGCGGTCGGCTGGACGCGGGCCGCGGGCACCGCGCACCTGCGCTCCGGCCGGGAGATGGCCGCCCGGCTGGCCCGCTTCCCGGGGGTGCGGCGGGCCACCGCCGAACTCGGCCGTTCCTGCGCCTTCGACTTCACCAGGCTGGACCCGGAGCTCCCGGGCTTCCCCGTCCCGGAGGGCGAGAGCGAGATCAGCCACCTGCGCGCCCTGGTCGCCGCCGACGGCCCGGTCCGCTTCGGGCCCGGCAACGCCGCCGCCCGACGCCAGCTGGCCCTGGAACTGGACGTCATCGAGGACCTCGACCTGGCCGGCTACTTCCTGATCGTGCACGACATCGTCGACTTCTGCCGGAGCCAGGACATCTGGTGCCAGGGCCGCGGCTCGGCCGCCAACTCGGCGGTCTGCTACGCCCTGGGGATCACCGCCGTCGACCCGGTCCACTACAAACTGCTGTTCGAACGCTTCCTGTCCATCGCCCGGGACGGCCCGCCCGACATCGACCTGGACATCGAGAACCGCCGCCGCGAGGAGGTCATCCAGTACGTCTACCGCCGCTACGGCCGCGAGCACGCCGCGCAGGTCGCCAACGTGATCACCTACCGGCCCCGGCTGGCGATCCGCGACGCGGCCAGGGTGCTCGGCTACCCGCAGGGCCAGGTGGATGCGTTCAGCCGGCAGACCGACTTCCGCTCCGCGCCCGGCGCGGACGCCGTGATCCCCGCCGACGTGCTCTCGCTCGCCGGCCAACTCCACGGCCTGCCGCGCCACCTGGGCATCCACTCGGGCGGCATGGTGCTCACCAGGGAGCCGATCGGCGAGATCTGCCCGACCGAGTGGGCCCGGATGCCCGGGCGCTCGGTGCTGCAGTGGGACAAGGAGTCCACGGCCGGCGCCGGGCTGGTGAAGATCGACCTGCTCGGCCTCGGCATGCTCGCCGCGCTGCACGACGCCTGCGACCTGGTCGCCGAGCACCACGGCCTGCGCTACGACCTGGCCACCATCCCGGACGGCGACGCGGGCGTGTACGCGATGCTGCGCCGGGCGGACACCGTCGGCGTGTTCCAGGTCGAGTCGCGGGCCCAGATGGCGACGCTGCCCCGGCTCAAGCCGGACCACTTCTACGACCTGGTGGTCGAGGTCGCGCTGATCCGGCCCGGCCCGATCCAGGGCGGCTCCGTCCACCCGTACCTGCGCCGCCGGGCGGGCGCCGAACCGGCCGGCTGCCCGCACCCGTTGATGGAGAACGCGCTCGGCAAGACCCTCGGGGTGCCGCTGTTCCAGGAGCAGATGATGCAACTCGCCATCGACTGCGCCGGGTTCACGCCCGCCGAGGCGGACCGGCTGCGGCAGGCGATGGGCGCCAAGCGCTCGCACGAGCGGGTCGCCCGGCTGCGCGAGCGGCTGCTCGGCGGGATGGCCGAGCGCGGCATCCCCGAGGAGGTCGCCGAGGACGTCTACGGCAAGATCGAGGCGTTCTCCAACTACGGCTTCCCGGAGAGCCACGCGATCAGCTTCGCCTACCTGGTGTACGCCAGCGCCTGGCTCAAGTACCACTTCCCGGCGGCCTTCACCTGCGCCCTGCTGGCCAACCAGCCGATGGGCTTCTACTCGCCGCTGAGCCTGGTCGCGGACGCCCGGCGGCACGGCGTGCGGGTGCGCGGGGTGGACGTCAACGCCAGCGCGCCGCGCCCCACCCTGGAGCCGCACCGGGGGCCGACGCCGGAGCCGCCGCTGACCGCGGGCCGCCCGCAGCCGGCGATCCGGCTGGGCCTGGAGACGGTGCGCGGCATCGGCGCCCCGCAGGCCGCAGCGATCGCGGCCGGTCAACCGTACGCCGACCTGGAGGACTTCGCGCGCCGTACCGGTCTGCCCGCGCCGGCGCTGGAGGCGCTGGCGACGGCCGGCGCCTTCGACTGCTTCGGACTGACGAGACGTCAGGCGCTGTGGACCGCCGGTGCGTTCGCCGGTATCTCGGCCGCACTGATCCCGGGGACCACCCCCGGGACGGAGGCGCCGCCGCTGCCCGGCATGAGCCCGGTCGAGGAGACCATCGCCGACCTGTGGGCCACCGGAACCTCCGCCACCAGCCACCCGCTCCAGCACCTGCGCGCCCGCCTGGAGCGCGGCGGCGCCCTGTCCGCCGCCGAACTCCCGGACGCGGCACCGGGATCGGAGGTGGTGGTCGGCGGCCTGGTCACCCACCGGCAGCGGCCGCCGACGGCCGGCGGGGTGCTCTTCCTCAGCCTGGAGGACGAGACCGGCCTGATCAACGTGGTCTGCAACCGCCCGGTCTGGGAGTCCCAGCGCCGTACGGCCCTCGACCGGGCCGGCCTGCTGGTCCACGGCCGCATCGAGCGCGACCGCGGCGCCACCAACCTGATCGCCACCCGGCTCACCCCGCTGCGGATCGGACTCTGAGCGGGGCAGGGGGGTGGCCTCCAGGCCTGCCGTCCGCACCGCCGCAGATGGCGACCCGGTCGGCTCAGGCGGGCGTCCGCCCCTTGCCCGGGGCGCCGGCGAAGACCTGGGCGATGGGGAGCCAGGCGGTCGCGGTGGGGCCGGTGGCGGTGAGGGCGAGGTCGTCGCGGTGGCGGCGCTGGGTCACCAGGAGGCAGAAGTCCAGGGCCGGTCCGGTCACCCGGTCCGTGGCGCCGTCCGGCCCGAAGGTCCACAGGCCGCCGTCGGGCGCGGTCAGTTCGAGCCGGACGGGCGACTCGGGGGCGGGCAGCCCGTGCAGGGTGAACGCGAAGCCGAGGGTGCGCAGCCCCAGGTGGGCGATGTGCCGCAGCCGGGCGGTGGGCTCGCGGGCGGCGCCGAGCGCGTCGGCGACGTCCTGGCCGTGCGCCCAGGTCTCCATCAGCCGGGCGGTGGCCATCGAGGCGGGCTTCATCGGCGGGCCGAACCACGGCAGCCGGGTGCCGGCCGGGGTGGCGGCCAGTGCGGCCGACACCTCCTCCCGGCCGGCGCGCCAGCGGGCGAGCAGGTCCGCGGGTGCGGCGGCCGCGCCGCCGGCCGCGCCCTCGTCCACCGGGTCGACGCCGGCGGCCGGCAGCGTGCCGAAGCGCTCGTCGCGCGCGGCGGCGAAGCCGTCCGCGTCGCGTGCGGCCAGCGCCGTCCAGTCGTCGGTCCAGGCGAGGTGGGCGATCTGGTGCGCGATCGTCCAGCCCTCGGCGGGCGTCGGGCGCGCCCAGCCGGCCGGGTCCAGCCCGGCCACCAGAGCGTCCAGCGCCGCGCTCTCGGCCCGCAGGTCGTCCAGCAGCGCGGTCAGGACGTCCGCCGCGGGCGTCGTCGGGGCGTTCGGGTCCGTCATCGGTTTCCCTCCTTCCGGGTCCGGCGCGTTACCCGCCGGTAAGCCACGGCCGCACCCTACGCCCGGCCCGGCCGCCGCGCCCGCCACTCCGTCGAAGACGCGGGGAACACCCACGTCAGCACTCTCGCCAGCGGCCGTGCCGCGTGTGACAATCTCGCGATGACAAGGGCGAAGACGGGCCCCGGGGCCGCGGACACCCTCACCACCCCGGCGCACCCGGACGATCCCGGGCTCGCCGCCCGCGCCGCCGAGTTGGTGCGGGACGCCGTGCTCGGCGACCTCGCGCGGCGGGTGGTGGCCGAGTGCGGGGCCGACGTCGGACTGGTCGGCGTGCCGCAGCCGCCGTCCGGACCCCGGGGGAGCGACGCGGGCATGGTGCTGCGCCACTGGGCCGGCACCCGGGCCGACCTGCTGCACGACCGGGCCGTCCCGACCGGCACCGGCCTGGGCGGGCGGGCACTGGCCGAGCGGGCGCCCAGCTGGGTGCCCGACTACCGTGCCGCCACCACGATCTCGCACGACCACGACGCCGCCGTCAGCGCCGAGGACCTGTACGCGATGCTCACCGTGCCGCTGCTGCACGGCGACACCGTGTACGGCGTGGTGTACGCGTCGCTGCGCGCCGTCGTCCCGTTCGGGGACGTGCGGATCGCCGCCGTCGGCGAACTGGCCGCGACCGCGACCCGGGCCCTGGCGGGGGCGGCCGCCTGGCGCTCCGCGCCGCCCCGACGGGCCGCCCCCGTACGGCCGTTGACCCCGCGCGAGCACGAGGTGCTGCGCTGGGCGGCGACCGGCCGGACCAACCCGGAGATCGCCGCCCGGCTGGGCCTCACCTGCAACACCGTGACGGGCTACCTGAAGTCCGCGATGCACAAGCTCGGTGTTCGCAACCGCACCGAACTCGCCCTGGCGGCGCGCGAGTCCGGCCTGGTCGACCGGTGAGCGCACCCGGTCGGCCGGTGGGCGTACCCGGTCGGCCGGTGGCGGGCCTCAGCCGACCTGCCGATCCCGCCCCGTCCAGTACGGCTCGCGCAGCCGGAACTTCTGTAGCTTCCCGGTGGCGGTCCGCGGCAGGGCCGCCCGGAACTCCACCGAGGTGGGCGACTTGTAGCCGGCCAGCCGCTGCTTGCAGTGCGCGATCAACTCGGCCTCGGTGACGGCCTCCTGGCCCTCTCGGAGGACCACCAGCGCCTTGACGGTCTCGCCCCACTTCTCGTGCGGCACTCCGATCACCGCGGCCTCGGCGACCGCCGGGTGGCCGTACAGGCAGTCCTCCACCTCGATCGAGGAGACGTTCTCCCCGCCGCTGATGATGACGTCCTTCTTCCGGTCCGAGATGGTCAGTTGGCCGTCCTGGCCGAGGACGCCGCCGTCGCCGGTGTGGAACCAGCCGTCCCGCAGGGCGTCGGCGGTGGCCGCGGGCTGCTGCCAGTAGCCGTCCAGCACGGTGTTGGAGCGCACCAGGACCTCGCCGGAGGCGTCGACCCGCAGCCGGGTGCCGAGCGCCGGGGCGCCCGCCTGCACCAGCTTCTCGGCCCGTTCGGCGGCGGGCAGGGCGTCCCACTCGGCGCGCGAGCGGTTGACCGTGACCGCCGGGGAGGTCTCGGTCAGGCCGTAGAGCTGCATGAACTCCCAGCCCAGCTCGGACTCGACCTGCTGCACCACCGAGGTCGGCGGCGGCGCGCCGGCCACCACGATCCGCACCCGGTCCCGGCCCGGCACCGGGCCGTCCCACTCGGCGGCCGCGTCCAGCACCATCTGGACCACGGCGGGCGCGCCGCTGAGGAAGGTCACCCCGTGCCGCTCGACCCGGCGCAGGATCTCCGCGCCGTCCACCTTGCGCAGCACGATGTGCCGGGCGCCGAGCCCGGTGAGGGCGAACGGCAGGCCCCAGCCGTTGGCGTGGAACATCGGCAGGGTGTGCAGGTAGACGTCCCGGTCGCCGACGCCGTAGTGCAGGCCCATCAGTACCGCGTTCAGCCAGATGTTGCGGTGGGTGAGCTGAACGCCCTTGGGGCGGGCGGTGGTTCCGCTGGTGTAGTTGATCGTGGCGGTGTCGTTCTCGGCGATCTCGTACCGCCGGGGGGAGTTGTCGAAGTCGTGCAGCAGCGCGTCGCTGTCCGCGCCGAGCACGAACTTGTGCTTGGCCGCCACCCCGTCCAGCGCGTCGGCGAGTTCGGGGTCGACCAGCAGGACGGACGCGCCGCTCTGCTCGACGATGTACGCCACCTCCTCGGCCTTCAGCCGGAAGTTCACCGGGACCAGCACCCGCCCGTGCCCGCTCACCCCGAACAGGGAGGTCAGCAGCCGGGCCGAGTTGTGCGACACGACGGCGACCCGCTCGCCCGGCCCGACGCCCAGCCGGTCCAGCCCGGCCGCCTGCGCCCGGGCCAGTTCGGCGACCCGGCGGTAGCTCAGCTCGCCCCAGGATTCGGCCGGCTGCACCGGCTCGTCGACGATGCCGACCCGGTCGCCGTAGACCAGCTCGGCCCGGTCGAGGAAGTCCATCACGGAGAGTGGAATCTGCATGCGCCCACTGTCCTCTCCCGGCCGCCCGCCGGACACCCCCGATCGGGGGTGTCACCTGCGGAAGGGCGGAAGGAGGGTGAAAGTCGGGCGGAAGGGGCGGATTCCGTCTGCTGAGCCCGTCGCGAACGGACGGGCGACCAATGCGGTGGGCCGGCCGGCCTCCTGCTGGGAAGATCGCGGCGAACGGCCACACACCCACGGGGAGAAGCACCATGAGCGACCGACGACCCGGGCACCCTCCACGAGGCCGGGGGACTGCGGTGACCGCCCCCGCCACCGCGCACCCGAGGGCCGAGGGCCTGCTGCTGCGCCCCTTCGAGGACGCGGACGCACCGGCCCTGATAGCGGCGTACCGGGACGAGACGCTGCGCCGCTTCACCCGCGTCCCGGTGGGGAACGCCGAGGAGGCCGCGCACTGGCTCGGGTTGCAGTACCGGGGCCGGGCGGAGGGCCGCCGGTACAGCTTCGCGGTGCTGGAGCCCGGCACGGGCGAACTGCTCGGCAACGTCGCGCTCAAGCGCGGCACCCCGGGCGGGGAGGCGGCCGAGGTGGGCTACTGGACGGCGGCCGCCGCCCGCGGCCGGGGGGTGGCCCCGCGCGCGGTGGTGGCGCTCACCGCCTGGGCCTTCGACGTGCTCGCCGACGATGGCCTGGTCCGGATCGACCTGCTGCACCAGGTGGACAACCCGGCCTCCTGCCGGGTCGCGGAGAAGAGCGGCTACGCCTTCCAGGAGGTGCTGACGGCCTTGCCGCCGGAGTTCCCGTCGGACGGTCACCGGCACTCCAGGAAAAGGCTGGACGGAACCGAACACGGCAGGTCAGAGTAGCCGGATGGGATCTCTGGTACGACACGTGACGATCGACTGCGCCGACCCGTACGGCCTCGCGCAGTTCTGGGCCCAGGCGCTGGACGGCACCCTGGCCGAGGACGACAACCCGGGTGACGAGGAGGCGGTGGTGCAGTCCGCCGGCGCCTCGCTGCTGTTCATCCGGGTGCCCGACGGCAAGTCGGTGAAGAACCGGGTCCACCTCGACCTCCAGCCGCAGGACCGCAGCCGGGACGAGGAGGTGGAGCGCCTGGTCGCGCTCGGCGCGACGGTGCTCGGCGACCACCGCACCCCGGACGGCAAGGGCTGGGTCACCCTGGGCGACCCCGAGGGCAACGAGCTGTGCGTCGAGCGCAGCCAGGCCGAGCGCATCGCCACCGGCAACGCCTGAGCCAACGCCTGAGCCAACGTTCGGGCCACCGCCTGGGCCACCGCCTGAACGAACGGCCGCCGAGTCCACGAGGACCCGGCGGCCGTTCGTTTCGCCCCGCCCGGTGCACCCGTCACACGACAGGCCGATGTCTCGGGCCGTCGCAGTGGAACCGTCCGATAATCGAACCTGGCTGATGCCACGTCGCGGCGATTTTCCCCGACCCCACCACCCGAGAGACAGGCAGGTACCCCATGGCCAGGATCGCCGTGATCGGCGCCAACGGCACCATCGGCAGCGCCGCCGTCGCGGAGGCGGCCGCGCGCGGGCACGAAGTCACCGCGGTGGTCCGCGACCCGGACCACTACCGGGGTGAGGCGGCCTTCGTCGAACGCGCGGACGTCCTGGATCGGGCCCAGGTGGCCCGGGTGGCGGCCGGCCAGGACGTCCTGGTGAGCGCGGTCGGCGGCGGCGACGGCCCGGGCCACCTGGCGCTGATCGAGCCGGCCGCGCGGTCGCTGGTGGAGGGCCTGCGCTCGCTCGGCGACGCCGCACCCCGGCTGATCGCGGTCGGTGGCGCGGGCAGCCTGGAGACCGCGCCAGGGGTGCGGGTCTGGGACGCGCCGGGACTGCCGGAGCCGGTGCTGGAGATCATGCACGCGCACGGCGCGGCGCTGGACTACTACCGGGCGGTCTCCGACGTCCGCTGGACGGTGCTCAGCCCGGCCGCCGAGATCGGCCCGGGGGAGCGGACCGGCCGCTACCGGACGGGCCTGGAGCAGCTGCTCACGGATGCTGCCGGGCGCAGCCGGATCTCGGTGCCGGACTACGCGGTCGCCCTGGTCGACGAGGCCGAGCAGCCCGAGCACATCGGCGAGCGCTTCACCTGCTGCGCGCTGTGACTCTCGGTTACGGCGAGCCCGGTCAGCCCAGCTGGATCGACCGCTTGGCGAGCCCCATCCAGAACCCGTCGATGACGCTGCGCTGGCTGCCGAGGTCGGCCTCACCGGCGCCGAGGGTGACGAAGAGCGGGGCGAAGTGCTCGGTGCGCGGGTGGGCGAGCCGCCCGGCGGGGGCCTTGCGCTCGAAGTCGAGCAGCGCGTCCAGGTCATGGGCGTCCAGGGCGCGCCGGCCCCAGTCGTCGAACTCGGCCATCACCGAGCTGATCCGGCCGTCGTTGCTGAGCGCCCGCAGGTTGTGGGTGAAGAAGCCGCTGCCGACGATCAGCACGCCCTCGTCGCGCAGCGGGGCGAGCCGGCGGCCGATCTCCAGCAGTCGCTGCGGGTCGAGCGTGGGCATGGAGATCTGGAGGACGGGGATGTCGGCCTCCTGGAACATCTCCACCAGCGGGACGTACGCGCCGTGGTCGAGGCCGCGGTCGGGGATGTCCTGGACGGGCGTGCCGGGGGCGCGCAGCAGCTTGCGGACGCGGTCGGCGAGCGCCGGTGCGCCGGGAGCGGCGTACTGGACCTGGTAGTAGTGCTCGGGGAAGCCCCAGAAGTCGTACACCAGCGGCACGGTGGTGACGGCGCCGAGGGCGAGCGGTGCCTCCTCCCAGTGGGCGGAGACCATCAGGACGGCCTTGGGCCGGGGCAGGTCGGCGGACCAGGCGGCCAGTTCGCCGGGCCAGACCGGGTCGTCGGCGAGCGGCGGCGCGCCGTGCGAGAGGTACAGGGCGGGCATACGCTCGGGGGCCGCGGTGCTCATGGCGTCCTCCTCCTGGGTCGAACGGAACGGGTGGCTCAGAAGAGTAGTTCAAATTTGAACCTCTACTCGCTGACCGTACACCTTCGTTCGAATTTGAACAACAGGAGTAGACTTCACCACATGTCCACACTGAACGAACCCCGCTGGCTGGACCAGGACGAGATGGCTGCCTGGCGGGGCTTCGTCGTCGCGAGCAACCTGCTCAACCGCCGACTGGAGCGCCAGCTCAAGGAGGACTCCGGCCTCTCGCACCAGCAGTACGAGATCCTGGTGCACCTGTCCGCGGCCCCGGCCCACGCGCTGCGGATGACCGAACTCGCCGACAAGCTGGTCACCTCCAAGAGCGGCCTCACCTACCAGGTCACCCAGCTGGAGCGGATGGGCCTGGTCGCCCGCCGCTCCTGTCCCAGCGACGTGCGCGGCGTCATCGCCGAACTCACCGACCAGGGGCGGGAGTCGCTGCGGCAGGCCGCACCCGGGCACGTCGCCCTGGTCCGCGAGCTGCTGATCGACGTGCTCACCCGCGAGCAGCTGGCCGTGCTCGCCGAAAGCCTCGGCGAGGTCAGTGCCCGGCTGCGCCTCGACGACACACCCTGAATTCCTGAAGCCCCGAGCCCCTCAGTCGGTCCCCCCCCCGCGCCGCTCCCCGCAGCAGCAACTGCCGCTCCCGTTCGGCGATCTACCGAGCCGGAGCCGGAGCCGGAGCCTGAGCCCGGGCCCGGGCCGGCTGCGGGGCGCAGAGCAGGGCGGTCCGCAGGTCGAGCCGGTCCCGCAGCCTGGCCAGGCTGCGGCCGGTCAGCTCCTCGATCCGGCGGATCCGGTAGTGCACGGTGTTGACGTGGATGCACAGCGCCTCGGCCGTCCGCGCCCACGAGCCGTCGTGGTCCAGGAAGACCGCCAGGGTGCCCAGCAGCGAGACGCTGTTCTCCCGGTCGTGGGCGGCCAGCGGGGCCAGCAGCCGGACGTGGAAGGCGGCCGTCACCTCCGGCGGGATGCCGCGCAGCAGTCCGTCCAGCGAGTCCAGTTCGGCGGCGCTGCCGACCGGGCCGGCCGAGCCCTCCAGGACGTAGCGGGCCTGCACCAGCGCCGCCCGCAGTGCGGCGGGGGCGGGCGGGGCGGCCGGGCCGACGCCGACCCGCAGGGTGCGCCGGCCGGTCAGCCGGCTCTGCAGCGCGGGCCGGGCCCGGCGCAGCCGTTCGGCGACCTGCTCGACCGGCGCGGCGACCAGCGCGGCGGACCGCCCGTCGCGGTCGGTCCCGGCGGCGTACGGCGCGCCGAGCGAGTGCAGTGCCTCGGCCAGTGCGTGCGCCGCCCAGGCGGCGGGCGGGCCGTCGCCCGGCGCGGCACCCGCCTCGCCCGCCCGGCCGCCGTCGATCCGCGCGGTGACCGCCACCAGCGACTCGGCCCCGCCCAGCCCGCAGGCGGCGAGCGGCTCGGTGAGCCCGGCCTCCCCGGCGAGCGCGTCCAGTAGCCGCCCGGCGGCCCGGCGCCGCGCGCTCGCGTCGGCGTGGGCACGGGCGGCGAGCGGGGCGAGCAGTTCGGCCAGGGACTGGAGCGCCGGTTCGGCCGCCGCCGAGCGCAGGTGCGGGCGCAGCCGCCAACCGTCGAACGGCGAGCCGTCCTGGGGCCCGACGGGCAGCCCGGTGTCGCCGCGCCCGGCGGGCGGGACGGATGCGGCGGTGGTAGGTGCGGCATTGGCGGGTGCGGGTGCGGGTGCGGCGGTGGCGGCGACGGCCCGGCCGCCGGCGGTGGTGATCGAGCAGTCCGGTACCCCGAGCCGGCCGACCGCGTGGGCCAGCACCTCGCCGGCCCCGGCGTCCGCGTGCAGCAGGTCGAGCAGCTCGTGCCGGACGGTCTCCGGGATTGCCGCGGTGTCCTGGGCGCCGGCCCGCAGGTCCCCCCAGAGCCGCAGGTGGACGCGGTCGGTGACGGCGCGGAAGCTGACTCCGGCGGGCACCGTCAGCAGCGGGATGCCGTGGGTGCGACAGGCGTCGGCGAGGCCGTCCGGGACGCTGCCGTGGGTGCCCTCGCCGGCCAGCAGCGCCGCCACGCCCGCGCTGCGCAGGGCGGTGGCGAAGCGCAGCGCGCCGGAGGCGTCGGCGGGCCGCCACCAGACCAGGCCGGTGAGGACGAGTTCGCCGGGCTGGAGGTAGCGGGCCGGGTCCTGGAGGTCGGTGGAGCTGAGCCCGGTGACCGGGCGGTCGAGCAGGTCCGGGGTGCCCCAGGCCAGGCGGATGTCCAGGTCGTCGAGGTGCAGCAGGTCGCCGACGATCATCTCTCGCTCATCTCGCTCTCGCCCTTGTGTGCCGCGCCCGGCTGTGCCTCGCAAGTGCAAGGTTCAGGTGCTCGTGGGCATCGTAAATGCAAGTCATGCGGCAGTGATTCTTCTTGTCGGATCATCCAGCGTGGGCCCCTCGGCGGGTGTGCGGAACCAGTCGTCCACCCGATTGCGGTGCTGCTTCCAGCGGTTTCCGCCGGCTTCGATCGGCTTCCGCCGGTGCGGGGCGCGTCGAGCCGTCTCCTCGGACATGCCCGCCCGTGCCATCGCAGCTGCTGGCGGTAAGCGGCTTCACCCATCGCAGATACCGCTGAAATCATCCTTTCGGTGCCGCAGCTGCGAATGCCCGGGCCCTCCCTCGGGTAACCCCCTCCCGGGTCGCGGCGGCGCGGCCCGGGAGGAGGGAGCGCCATGACCCCGTCGAGCCCCACCGTCCGGTTGCACGGCCACTTCGACCGGCCCGCCGAGCTGTCGGTCGACCAGCTGCGTGCCCTCCCCGCGCACCGCGTCGAGGTCAGCTTCGACTGCCTGGCCGAGGGCGAGCAGCGGCACGACTACGAGGGGCCCGCGCTCTGGGACGTGCTGCGCGCGGCCCGGCCCCGGATCGACTTCTCCGGCCGCAAGCAGCGGCTGCGCTTCCTGCTGTCGGTCAGCGGCGCGGACGGCCACCGGGCCGTCGTCTCCTGGGCCGAGATCGACCCCGACTTCGGTGGCCAGCGGATCCTGCTGGCCACCAGCATGGACGGCGCCCCGCTGGACGCCGCCGGCCCGCAGCTCGTCGTCCCCGACGACCACTGCGGCGCCCGCTACGTCAGCGGGGTCACGGCCGTGTGGCTCGGCCCGCTGGGTGAACCGGCGGCCTGAGCCCCGGCCGCGGGCGGGCCTTGTCCCCGCCCCGGGGCCCGCTCTCGCCGAGTGCTCCGCGGTGGAGCATCGTCGCTGCTCGGAGGGGGTGCGGGCGATCGCGGGGAATACCGGAAAACAGCTCGCCGGATGCCTGTTTCCGTGCCAACATGCCCCATATGGGGACGATTCTGCACGGCACCCTGGTGACCCTCCGCACCGCCGACACCGACGACATCCCGGCGCTCGCGGCCATCCGCGGCACGCCCGAGGTGTTCGCCCGCTGGCGGGGCGGTGACGACCTCGCCGACGCCGTCGCCAGCGACCTGGAGGAGCCCGACACCGAGACCCTCGCCGTCGAGGTGGGCGGGAAGATCGTCGGCGCCATCCAGTGGTACGCCAACAACGACGACGAGTACCGGCACGCCGGCATCGACATCTACCTCGACCCGGAGGTCCACGGCGTCGGCCTCGGCACCGACGCCGTCCGCACGCTGGCCCGCCACCTCGTCGACCACCACCACTACCACCGGCTGATCATCGACCCGGCGGCCGACAACACGGCCGCGATCCGCTGCTACGCGAAGGTCGGCTTCCGCTCCGTCGGCACCATGCGCCAGTACGAGCGCGGCCCGGACGGCACCTGGCACGACAACCTGCTGATGGACCTCCTCGCGGACGAACTCCGCTGACCGGTGCGCCCGCGCGGTGGTGGGCGGCCCGGCAGCGGCTCGACCGAACCGGAGCGCGCGTGACGCGGAGTCAGATCACGGCTGCGCCCGCGGTCGCCCGCTCCGGCGCCGGGCACCCGCAGGTGCGTCGCAGCACCAGCCGGGCCGGGAAGGTCCGCGCGCCGGTGGAGCGCCGCTCGGCCCCGCCGAGGACCAGGTCCACCGCGGCGCGGGCCATCTCGTCCTGCGCGGTCGCGACGGTGGTCAGCGCCGGGCCGGCGATCACCGCCTCGGCGATGTCGTCGAAACCGGCCACCGCGAGCTGCTCCGGCACCCGGATGCCCAGGTCGTCGGCGGCCCGCAGCAGGCCGATCGCCTGGTCGTCGGTCGTGCAGAACACGGCGGACGGCCGGTCGGGCCGGGCCAGCAGGGCGAGCGCCTCGGCGTGCGCCCGGACGCGGTCGAACGGCGCCGGCACCAGCCGCCCCTCGGTCGCCAGCCCGGCCTCGGCCAGCGCGGCGGCCCAGCCGGCCGTCCGCCCGGTGACCGGGTCGTGCGGGCTGAGCGCGAGGGTGCCGCCGAAGCAGTGCACCTCGGCGTGGCCGTGCCCGAGCAGGTGCCGGACCACCTCGCGGGCGCCGCCCTCGTCGTCCGCCACCACCGCGACGCCGTCGGCGGTCTCCGCCCGGTGGTGCAGCAGCACGACCGAGGTGCCGTCACCCACGTCGAAGCCGGTGAGCCCGGGGGTGGCCGGGTCCTGGGTGACCAGGATCAGCCCGTCGACCTGCATGCCGAGGAACGCGCGGATGTAGTGCGCCTCGCGCTCGTCCACGTAGTCGGAGTTGCCGATCAGCAGGAGCCGGCCGTGGTCGGCGGCGGCCTGCTCGACGGCGTGCGCGAGCCCGGCGAAGAACGGCTGGCGGGCGTCCGGCACGACCATGCCGAGCAGGTTGGTCCGCCGCCGTGCCATCGCCTGGGCGACCCGGTTGGGGCGGTAGCCGAGCTCCTCGACCGCCGCGAGCACCCGCGCCCGGGTCGCGGGCGCCACCGGCCGCGGCCCGTCGTTGATCACATAACTCACGACCGCCGTGGACGTCCCCGCCACCCGCGCCACATCGTCCCGTGTCACCCTCGCCATGCCCGCGAGCCTACACAGCGCCTCCGACGGCTCCGGGCTGCCGTCGCCGCCGGACGCCCGCCGCGGTCAGTACGTGTGGTCCGCGGTGATGTCCGCCGAGAGGCCGAGGGCCTGTTCGGCGGGTCGCCCGCGCAGCGCCAGCAGGGTCTGGGCCAGCGCGTCGACGGCGGCCAGGTGGGCGAGCCGGCTGGCCGTGGTCTCCAGGCCGAAGACCAGGTCCTGCCCGCCCGCGACCAGGGTGTGGGTGGCCGTCTCGGTGAGCGGTGAGCGGGCGTAGCTGGTGAGCGCGACCACGGCCGCCCCGGCCGCCCGGGCCCGGCGCGCGGCGTCGATCACCAGCGGGGTGGCGCCGCCGTGGCTGACCGCGAAGCAGACGCCGCCGGGCGGGAGCTGGGCGGCGGCCAGCTGGGCGGTGAGCGGGTCGGCGGGGGCGTCGACGCGCAGGCCGAGCGCGCGCAGCCGGTAGGCGAGGTCGAGTACCACCGCGCCGGACAGTCCGGAGCCGACCAGTACCACCTGGCCGGCGCCGGCCAGCACCTCGGCGGCCGCCCGCAGGTCGTCGGCGGTGAGCGTGGCGGTGATCCCGTCCAGGGCCGCGCGGGCGGCCCGCAGGGTGTCGGCGAGGGCCCGGGCGGCCGGGTCGCGCGCGTCGTCGGCGGGGGCCGGGGCCGTGGCGGGGGAGTGCCGGGCGGCGGCGATCTTCAGCTCCTGGTAGCCGCGGAAGCCGAGCCGCTGGCAGGCCCGGACCACGGAGGAGGGGGCGGTGCCGGCCAGTGCGGCGACGTCGCTGACGCTCAGGTGCACCAGGCCGGCGCCCCGGTCGAGCACCACCTCGGCCACCCGCGCCTCGGCGCCGCGCAGGTCGCCGAGCCGGGCCCGGATCCGCGCGGCGAGCTGGGACTCCAGGGGCGTCATGTCGGAATGTCCTTCCATGGCGCTAGGGTAGCGTGGAATTCGGTTCCAGGCCGTGCCGGATCGCCGGAAGGCCGTCGGAGGGGAGCTTCGCCATGTCCGAGATCGTGCCGGCCGTGCCGGTGGCCGTGCTCGCCGCGGCCGTGCTGCACGCTGTCTGGAACGGCCTGGCCCACCGGATCGCGGACAAGCTGGTCGGCTTCGCGCTGATCAACCTGACCTACACCGCGTGCGCGCTCGTCCTGGTGCTGCTCAACCCGCTGCCGGCGGCCTCGTCCTGGCCGTACCTGCTGGCCTCGGTCGCCGTCCAGACGACGTCGACGGTCCTGCTGCTACGCGCCTACCAGCTGGGCGACTTCGGGCAGATGTACCCGATCGCGCGCGGCTCGGCGCCGCTGCTGGTGGCCCTGCTGTCGGCCACCGTGCTCGGTCAGCACCCGGGCGCGGGCGAGCTGCTGGGCGTGGTGGTGATCTCCTGCGGCCTGATCGGGCTGGCCTTCGCCAAGGGCGTCCCGGGGCGGGCGCAACTGCCCGCGCTCGGGGCCGCCGCCGGGACGGGCGTGATGATCGCCGTCTACACGGTGCTGGACGGCAGCGGCGTCCGGCACGCCGGGACGGTCGGCGGCTATGTGGCCTGGTTGTTCCTGTTGCAGGGGCCGACGCTCGCGCTGATCGCCTGGGCCCGGCGCGGCCGTTCGCTGCTGACCGGGGTCGGCAAGGTGGTGCCGGTGGGGATCGCGGGAGGCGTGCTCTCGCTGACGGCCTACGGCCTGGTGGTGTGGGCGCAGTCCCGGGGGGACTTGGCGACGATCGCGGCGCTGCGCGAGACGAGCATCGTGATCGCCGCCCTGATCGCCACCGTGGTGTTCCGCGAGCGGCTCGGCCGTCTGCGGCTGAGCGCCAGCCTCACCGTGTTGGCCGGGATAGCCGTCCTGGAGCTGGCCCGGCCGTAGGCCCTGTCCGGCCGATCGCGGGCCGATCCCCCGAGACCGGCCGGACAGGGCCCGGTGGCCGTCAGCCCTTCTCCGGCACGATCACGGTCAGCGCGGTGCTCAGCAGCTCGAAGCCCAGGGACTCGTAGAGCCGGCGGGCCGGGTTGCCGTCGGTGACGGCCAACTGCACCTCGACGAGCCCGCGTTCGGCGGCGTCGGCGAGGGCGCGGCGCAGCAGGTCCGCGCCGAGGCCCCGGTAGCCGAGCTCCGGGTGCCGGAAGACGTCGGCGATCCACGGCAGGCCGCCGCGGTCGGTGAGGACGATCCCGGCCACCACCCGGTCCTGCGCGTCCACGGCGAGCAGGCTGGACGGCAGCACCGGCCCGATGACCTCGCCGGCGAGCAGCGGGGCGATCCGTTCCGCCAACGCCTGCCGGTCGTCGCCCGCGAAGTGGTCCGGGTGCCCCGGGGCGAACGCGGCCCGCCAGGCCTCGAACAGGTCCTCGGGCGCGCGGTCGCAGGGCACGGCCCGCAGGCCGCCGCGCAGCGGGGCCCCGGTCCAGTCGGCGGGCGGCGGGTCGGCGACCAGGTCGCGCCGCATGGCGTGGGCGTGCCGGAGCACGGTGGCGCCGTGCTCCAGCAGGGCGAGGCCGAATTCGGGCGTCCCGGAGACCACCCACCCGGCCATCTCGGTGCGCACGAACTCCACCGGGTCGATGCCGCCGGTCTCGTCCACCACCTCCAGCAGGTCGGCCCAGGGCCGGCCCTCCCGCTCGCCCGGGAGGTAGCGCACCACCGGTACGCCCTCGCCGTTACGCCCGATCATCAAATCCGTCTCGGTCACACCAAGCCCCATTCGTACGGTCGTTCGTCCGCTGTCATGGTCGACGAGAGCGCTCCCGGGGGCAACCGAATTGTCAGGCCACCACCGCGGCGCGGACGCAGAGCACGTCCGGCAGGTGGGAAGTCAGCAACGACCAGCTCTCGCCCTCGTCATGGCTGCCGTAGACGTCGCCGGTCCGGTTGCCGAAGTAGATCCCGGCCGGTTCGGCGTCGTCGGTGCGCAGCGCGTCGCGCAGCACGATGCCGTAGTGGTCGTCGCCGGGCAGGCCGTCGGCGAGCGGCTGCCAGTTGGTGCCGCCGTCGGTGGTGCGGAAGACCCGGCAACGGCGGTCGGGCGGGATGCGGTCGTCCGCGCCGCCGAGCGGGAACAGGTAGGCGGTGTCGCCCCGGCGCGGGTGGGCGGCGACGGCGAAGCCGAACGCGGCGGGCAGTCCGTCGGCGACGGAGCGCCAGCTCGCGCCCCAGTCGTCGCTGCGGTAGACACCGCCGTGGTTCTGCAGGTACAGCCGGTCGGGGTCGACGGGGTCGGGGGCGATCTTGTGCACGCACTGGCCGAACTCGGGGTACTGGCCCTCCTCCGGGAGGAACTCGGCGCGCAGACCGGTGTTGGCGGGCTCCCAGCTGTCGCCGCCGTCCTTGCTGCGGTAGACGCCGCCGGTGGAGACGGCGACCAGCAGCCGCTGCGGGTCGCGGGGGTCGGTGACGACGGTGTGCAGGCCCTGGCCGCCGTAGCCGGCGCCCCAGTCGGTCCGGTGCGGGTGGTTCCAGAGCGACTCGACCAGGCGGAAGGTCTCGCCGCCGTCCTCGGAGCGGAACAGCGCGGCGGGCTCGGTGCCCGCGTAGACGACGCCGGGGGCCTCCGGGCCGGCCGGCTGGAGCTGCCAGACCCTGGTGAGCGAGGCGCCGGTGGCTTCGGGGAAGCGGATCGCCGGCCGCGGCGGCTCGTACCAGGTGGCGCCGAGGTCGTCGGAGCGCCAGACGGAAGGCCCCCAGTGGCTGCTGTCGGCGCCGACCAGCAACCGGGTGCGGCCGTCGCGGCGGTCGATGGAGACGGAGTAGATCGCGTTCATCCGGAAGTGCGGCCCGCTGAACTCCCAGTCCAGCCGGTCGCGGCTGCGGCCGAGAAAGAGGCCCTTCTCGGTTCCGACGGCCAACAGCACTTCGGTCATGCCCCACACCACCTGGTGACGAGTACGGCCCCCCGGGACGGCCCCCGGCGCCCAGTGTCCCGCCGTCCACCGGTGGCCACATCTCGCCGCGCCCGATCACCCGGAAGGCCCGCTCACCAGGAAGGCCCGTGCGTCCGGCTCACCCGTGCGTCCGGCTCACCCGTGCGTCCGGCTCACCCGTGCGTCCGGCTCACCCGCCCGGCTCACCCCCGGCAGCCCTCCAGCAGCCGCAGCCACACCTCGCTGATCGTCGGGTAGGAGGGCACGGCGTGCCAGAGCCGGTCGATCGGCACCTCGCCGACCACGGCGACGGTCGCCGAGTGCAGCAGTTCGGCGACCCCGGGGCCGACCAGGCAGGCGCCGACCAGCACCTCGCGGTCCAGGTCGAAGACCACCCGGGCCCGGCCGCGGTAGTGGTCGCCGTACAGCGAGGCCCCGGCGACGGCGCCGAAGTCGTGGTCGACGGCCTTGACCCGCAGACCGGCCCCTTCGGCCGCCGCCAGGGTCAGTCCGACGGCGGCGACCTCCGGATGGGTGAACACGACCTGCGGCGCGCCCGCGCTGTCGGCCGACGCGGCGTGCGCGCCCCAGCGGGAGGTGTCCAGCGCACGCCCCTGGGCGCGGGCCACGATCGCCGCACCCGTGATCCGGGCCTGGTACTTGCCCTGGTGGGTGAGCAGCGCCCGGTGGTTGACGTCCCCGGCGGCGTACAGCCACTCGCCGTCGACGCCGAGCACGGTGCAGCTGTCGTCCACCTCCAGCCAGCCGCCCGGCTTCAGCCCGACCTGCTCCAGCCCGACGTCGGCGGTGCGCGGGGCCCGTCCGGTCGCGTACAGCACCTCGTCCACGGTCAGCCGCTCGCCGCCGCCGAGCGTCAGGACCACCGGCCCGGCGCCGTCCGCCCGCTCCAGCGCGGTGGCCTCCGTCCCGAACCGGAGGTCCACCCCGGCCTCGCGCAGGCCCTCCGCGACCAGCTCGCCCGCGAACGGTTCCATCCGCGGCAGCAGGTGGTCGCCGCGCACCAGCAGCACCACCTCGGAGCCGAGCGCCCGCCAGGCGGTCGCGAGCTCCACCCCGACCACGCCGCCGCCGACCACCGCCAGCCGCCCGGGCACGGCCGGAGCGGCGGTCGCCTCCCGGTTGGTCCACGGGTGGGCCTCCGCCAGCCCCGGCACGCCCGTGGGCAGCACGGGACGGCTGCCGGTGCACACGGCGACGGCGTGCCGGGCGGTGAGCACCCGTTCGGTGCCGTCCTCGGCCTCCACGGTGACGGTCCGCACGCCCGCCAGCCGGCCGTGGCCGCGCACCAGCTCGATGCCGGCGTCCCGCAGCCACTGCACCTGGCCGTCGTCGTTCCAGTGCGAGGTGAAGGAGTCCCGCCGGGCCAGCACCGCGGCCGGGTCCAGCCGCCTGCCGCCGACCGCCTCCCGGGAGCCCGCCACCGCGCGGGCCTCGGCCAGCGCGGCCACCGGGCGCAGCAGCGCCTTGCTCGGCATGCAGGCCCAGTACGAGCACTCGCCGCCGACCAGTTCGGCCTCAACGACGACCGTGCGCAGCCCGGCGGAGGCCGTCCGGTCGGCGACGTTCTCGCCGGTCGGGCCGCCCCCCAGGACGATGACGTCGTACTCCTCGGCGCTGCTGGTCATACCCGGTCCTCCGTGGTGTCGATGGCCACCCCGGCCCGCAGGGCCAGGGTGACGGGCGTGTGGTCGCGGACGTCGAGCAGCCGGGCGCGCCGGGCGTCGGCCGGCGCGCCGGTGAGGGAGACCTTCCGGGAGGTCGGCCCGCGGCTGCCGTTCGTCTCGTACCCGAGCCTGACCCGAACGGCCTCCGGCGGCCACTTCTCGCGCTCCGCGTGCATCCGCAGGGACTCGCCTTCCCGTGGGATCCGGCCCCCGGCCGGACGGGCGCCGGGCCGCGTGCCCGGCGCCGTGCCCATCCTGCGACGCCGGCGGGGCTTCGCGCAGTCGAACCCGCCGACGGGTCCGAGCCGGAGGGCGGGTGGGAGCCGAGGGCGGGTCAGAGCGCCGCGAGCTCGGCCAGCACCGCCGCCGTGTCGGCCGGCCGGGAGAACATCGGCCAGTGCCCGGTGGGCAGTTCGCGCAGCTCCCAGTTCGGCCCGTCGAGCCCGGCGAACCACGGGTGCCCGGCCGTGATCATCGCCTGCACCTGGGCGAGCGGGAAGGAACAGGTCACCAGCGCCTGCGGCAGCGCGGCCGAGGCGCCCGTCAGCCGCAGCCGGTCCCGGTACGCCCCGGCCGGGTGCGGGGTGGCCCGCTCGCGGATCCGGGCGAGCGCGGCCTCGTCCAGGCCCTCCACGTCGGCGCCGTCGGCGGCGAGGTCGGCCCAGGAGGGCATCGGGAGGCGGCCGTCGACCACCGAGGCATCGGCCGCCGCACGGTGGTCGGGCTGCCAGAGGTCGTACAGCGAACCGCCGTCGATCATCGGGCCGCTGTCCAGGTAGACCACCCGGCGGATCCGCTCCGGCATCCGGTCCGCGATACCGCCGGCCGGGGCGCAGGCACCGCTGTGCGCGACCAGCACCACCTCCCAAAGGTCCTCGCGGACCAGCAGGTCGGCCAGCGCGGCGATGTGCTCCGCCAGCCCGATCGGCTCGGCCTCGCCCGCGCGCTCCGCCAGCCCGGGCAGGGTCACGGGGCGGACGGTGTGCCCGGCGGCGCGCAGCGGCGCGGCGACCTCGTCCCAGGCCCAGGCGCCGAGCCAGAAACCGGGGACCAGTACGAACGTGCTCATGGTGGGTCGCTCCTCGCGGTCGGGCGGGATCTCCGTCGCGGACGACTCTAGGACCGACCCCGGCCGGACTTCGTCCGGATTTCCGAGCGGCCGGGCCCGGGGAGCATGACTCCCCGGGCCCTCGGACGAACGGACGCCCGGACGCCCGGGCGCCCGGGCGGGTCAGGCCTGGCCCCCGGCCGCCTGCTCCTGCGCCACCTTGCGCTTCACCTCGGCCATGTCCAGCTTCCTGGCCTGGCCGATCAGGTCCTCGAACACCGACTCCGGCAGCGCACCGGCCTGCGAGAAGACGAGCACGCCCTCACGGATGATCGCCAGCGTGGGGATCGACTGGATCCCGAACGCGGCGGCCAGCTCCACCTGCGCCTCGGTGTCCACCTTGGCGAAGACGAGGTCCGTGTGGCGCTCGGCCGCCTTCTCGTACACCGGGGCGAACTGGCGGCACGGCCCGCACCACCCGGCCCAGAAGTCGATGAGGACGAAGTCCTGGCCCTCCGGACCAGGGACGATGTCGTCGAAGTTCTCCTTGGTCAGCTCGACCGTGCTGCTCATCTCGCGATTCCTTCCCTTCCGGAGGCGGCGCTACCGATCACGTGCTCGCGACAACCGCGCGCCCCGACGGGGTATTCCGCGGCCGCGCGCCGGTGGCCGCCTCTGCCGGCAGCTGCCCGCGCCGGTTCAGCGCCCGGGCGCCACACACCGTGCGGAGCGGAAACCCCACGGGCGGGAGACCTCGTACACCGCCAGCCGCTCGACCCGGGCCGGCCCCTGCACGCCGGGCCAGCGCGGGTTCGGCGTGCCGTCGCCGATCAGGTGCTGCCGTTGCCAGATGCGGTTCCAGCCGACCCGCAGGGCGGGCTCGAAGCTGTGCCACCGTCCGCAGGGGCACGGCTGTCGCACCCAGGCGCAGGTCCGGCAGAGTTCGGCCAGGCCGTGGCCGGTCGAGCGCGACAGCACCGGCTCCTCGTCCCCGCAGGCCGGGCAGCCGGGCAGTTCGGCGCCGTCCAGCAGCGCGTTCTGCCGACGGACGTAGTCGGGCAGCCGCAGCGGCGGGTGGAGGAAGGGGTCCGCCCGCCAGGCCGCGTCCGGTGCGCCCCACCAGGGGCGGTTCCACCACACCGGCTCGGGCGGTTGCCGCCGCCCGGCCCGCTTCTCCGCCCGGCGCCGCGCCGCGTACTCCTGCGCCCCGGCCAGCCACAGGACCCGTGCCTCGTGCAGTTCCTCCACGGCCCGCACCAGCGAGTCCGGGTCGGCCTCCAGCAGCCGGGGCATCCGGGCGCTGAGCGTGAGGTGGTGGTAGGTGGCCCGGAAGCCGTACGGCGCGAAGCAGGTCAGGCAGGTCCGCAGGGCGTTGAACCGGCGGCGCGCCGGCAGCCGCTCGTCGTGCACCCGGGCCCGGTGGGTCAGGAAGCTGGTCACGGCTGCCCCGCGGCGACATCGAGGGCCGACTGTGTGCGCATCACCGGGTGATCATGTCGGACGGCCCGCCCGTCGGGCCAAGGCGTTACCCCGCGTCCGCCGCGATCCGGGCCAGGACCCGGCCGCAGCGCCGGGCGAAGGCCCGTTGCGCGAGCGGCAGCAGCGGCCCCGCCAGCCGGGCGTACCGGGCGACCGGACGGCTGAAGGCGGTCACGCTGAACCAGACCGCCCCGTCCGCCTCCAGTTCGACCAGGAACGTCTCCTCGCCGCGGGCCAGATGGCCGGCCCGGGTGCCGTAGGTGAAGCCGTACCGGTCCGGGCCGTCGACGGTGGCCAGCACCCGGTTGGGGGCGCCGGCCCGGAGCGGGCCGACGCCGATCGCGCAGTGCACGGCGACGCCGGGGGCGGCCCGGTCCGCGTCGGCGTCGATCCGCACGCCGGCCAGCCGGTGCATCCGCCAGCCGAGCAGGGCGGCCCCGGCCACCTCCAGGGCGGGGCGGCCCCGGCCGACGAGCGCCCGGTGGCGCAGGTGGCGGTACCCGCCGGGCAGGTGGCCGGTGGCGCTGGCGCCCTGCTCCGGGTAGCTGAGGTCGGTCATCGGTGGTCCTCCGCGGTGGTGATCCGGCGCCAGGCGAGCAGCGAGCAGAGCGCGAAGCCGAGCGCGTTGCCGACGCCGTGGGTGGCGGCCATCCAGGCCAGGGTGGGGTGGGGGAGCCCGGACGCCTGGCCGAGGGCCCACCACAGGGCGAGCAGCATGGTGAGGGCGAGGACGGCCGAGGAGGCGGTGAGCAGCCGGGCGGTGACCGGGTCGGCGGCGCGCGGCCGCAGGTCGCGCCAGGTGACCAGGCCGACCAGCCACATCCCGGTGGTGAGCACGCTGGCCCCGGCGAACTGGACCCAGGTGCCGAGGAAGTACCCGGCGAGCACCAGCAGCGTCCCGGCCGGCACGCTGAGCGCGGCGCAGCGGGCGGCGCCGGAACCCGCCGGGGTGCTGCGGCAGACCAGCCCGGCGACGAGGGCGGCGGTGAATCCGGCGTAGTGGAAGTGCGGGACGGTCAGCGCCAGGACGTGTGGTTCGAAGTCGAACAGCGGGTAGCCGGAGCGCTCGGCGACCAGGGCGGTGCCGGCCACCGCCGGGGCGGCGAGCGCGGTGAGGACGGCGAGTTCGGCGGGCGCGAGCGAGCGGGTCCGGCGCAGCCGCAGCGGTGCGTGGAGGGCGACGGCCAGGGTGCCGAGCGCGTAGAGGGCGGCGCTGCCGGTGGCGAGGCCGCCGCGCGGGAGCCAGAGCGAGAGCGCGCCGGGGACGGCGGCGAGCGGCCAGAGCCGGCGGACGCGGGCGAGGCCGGGTTCGCCGATCAGGGCGAGGCCGAGCGGGACGACGGCGCCCATACCGAGCAGGACCAGCAGGTTCACCAGCTCCGTCGTGCCCTTGCCCATGCCGGAAGCGCCTCCTTGAACGCGTTCAAATCTTGGTCGTCGACGACTCTACGCCGCAGAGTTGAACGCGTTCAACTCGCCCCCGGTCCGCCTGCCCTGGTGTTCACGGTGGGTGCGGCGCACTCTGGAGGAGTAACCGATGGAGGTGATCCGCCATGCAGACTCTGGTCGGTTGGCACATCGAGATGGAGTTCCGCGAGGACGGCCCGCGCACGACCGCCGCGGCCATGCTGCGGCTGCGCGACGGCAGGGAACTACGGGCCCACGGCTACAGCAGCCGCCACCCCTCGGACCCGGAACAGCTGCGGGTCGGCGAGGAGATCGCGGGGGCCAGAGCCCTCAACGACCTGGCCTCGCAGCTGCTCACCAAGGCCCACGGCGAGATCCAGGAGGTCAGCCCGGTCCCGACCCACCCGTTGACGTGAGCGCCCCGCACCCGGACGGCGGCCACGCCGGCGGCCGGGAGCACCGTCCGCGCATCCCGCTGATCTGCCCGCGCTGCGGGCACGAACAGCAGGTCGTGCCCGGCGGCCCCGACCGGGCGGTCAGGGTCGTGCACGTGGCGACGGGCCGGGAGGCGTGCGAACCCGGGGACCTGGCGAAGGCGCCGGACGACGGGCCCTGACAGCGCTCCCCGGCAGCGCGAACGCTTCACCACGCGAACGGCGCCGGGGGCCGGGCCGGTCCGTGCCCGGTCCTGCCCCCGGCGCCATCAGGTGGCCCGACGGGGTCAGTTGACGCAGTACGTCGTCGGCAGCTGCCACTCGGGCCCGACCAGCCGCTGCTCCAGCTCGTTGAGCGTGATCCGGATGCCGACCGTCCCGGCCAGTCCGACCCGGAACCGGCTGCGGGCCAGGGCGATCAGCGCCGTCAGGCCGTACTTGTTGATCAGCGAGGTGCGGTAGCGGGCGGTGTCGTCCGGGTCGCAGAGCCGTGCGCGGGCCGGCACCGGCCGCCCGGTCGGGCGCCCGTGGGAGTCGCACGGGCCGACCAGCACCCGGGGGTGGCGCCGGATCCGTTCGGCCTCGCCGGAGTGGGCCGGGGTCCAGACGCCGAGCGCCGTGCCGTCGGGCACCACCCAGATCTGCGAGTCCTGGCGGGTGCCGTCCTCGCCGAAGGTGGTGAGCAGGAGGTATCTGTTGTCGGCGAGCTGGTCGGATCGGTCGTGCATCTGTCCTCCCTCTGGCGTGGGGACCGGGGTCGTGGGTCAGTGCCCGTGGCCCTCGGTGATCTCGCGGTACTCCTCGGCGGTGGGCTTGACGATCCGGGCGTGTTCGCCGTGGAATCCGCGGGACAGCCGGGCGCGGGTGCGGGTGAGCACGTCCGCGCTCCGGGCGACTCCATTCTCGTCGACGGGGGCCGGCAGTTCGAGGGGGCGGGGCTGCTCGTGTGCGGTGAGCCGGTGCAGTTCGGCGGGCGCGAGCCCGGCGTGCACCTCGGTGAACTCGCCGTGCGGCAGGCGCTTGACGACGCCGGTCTCGCGTCCGTGCAGCACCTTGTCGCGGTCGCGGCGCTGGAGGCCGAGGCACCAGCGCTTGGTGATGACGAAGACGGCCACCGGGACGGCGAAGAAGCCGATCCGCACCGCGTAGGTGATGGTGTCGAGCGACAGGTGCAGATGGGTGGCGATGAGGTCGTTGCCGCCGCCGGCCAGCATCGCCAGGTAGAGGCTGATCCAGGCGGCGCCGAGCGCGGTGCGGACGGGCGCGTTGCGCGGCCGGTCCAGCAGGTGGTGTTCACGCTTGTCGTCGGTCACCCAGCTCTCGATGAACGGGTGGACCGCGATCGCGCCGAGGATCACCGGGAACAGCGTGAACGGGATCAGCACGCCGAGGTTGAGGGTGTGCCCCCAGAGCCCGACCTCCCAGCCGGGCATCACCCGGATCAGGCCCTCGGCGAAGCCCATGTACCAGTCGGGCTGGGCGTCGGTGGAGACCTGGTCGGGGCGGTACGGGCCGTACGCCCAGATCGGGTTGATGGTGGCGACGGCGGACATCAGCGCGACGATGCCGAAGACCAGGAAGAAGAACCCGCCGGCCTTGGCCAGGTAGACCGGCATCAGCGGCATGCCGACGACGTTCTTCTCGGTCCTCCCGGGCCCGGCCCACTGGGTGTGCTTGTGGTGGAAGACCAGGATCAGGTGCGCCACCAGCAGGCCGAGCATGATGCCGGGCACGAGCAGCACGTGGACGGTGAAGAACCGCGGGATGATGTCGTGCCCGGGGAACTCGCCGCCGAACAGGAACATCTGGAGGTAGGTGCCGACCAGCGGGATGGCCAGCAGCACGCCCTCGATGAACCGGATGCCGGTGCCGGAGAGCAGGTCGTCCGGGAGCGAGTAGCCGAAGAAGCCGTCCAGCATGCCGAGGAAGAGCAGCAGGAAGCCGAAGACCCAGTTGACCTCGCGCGGCTTGCGGAACGCGCCGGTGAAGAAGACCCGCATCATGTGCACGAACATGGCCGCGACGAAGACCACGGCGGCCCAGTGGTGGATCTGCCGGATCAGCAGCCCGCCGCGGACCTCGAAGCTGATGTCCACCGTCGAGGCGTAGGCCTGCGACATGGGCACGCCCTTGAGCGGCACGTACGAGCCGTCGTAGATCACCTCGCCCATGGAGGGCTTGAAGAACAGGGTCAGCCAGACGCCGGTCAGGATGATGATCAGGAAGGTGTACAGGCAGATCTCGCCCAGCATGAAGGACCAGTGGTCCGGGAAGATCTTGCGCAGGTTGGCCCTGGCCAGGGTGTGGATCCCCAGCCGGCCGTCCGCCCAGTCGACGGCCCGCCGCCCCCGTCCTGGGTTCTGATTCCGGGTCATGTGCACGCACCTCGGTCGGAAGGAAGTGGGGATAGTTCCCCGCTTCTCGCTGGGGCCACCATAATCGGGGAGCGGTCCCCACTTCTACCCGGGGTCGCTGTGATCCAGACCCCGAATGGCCGACCCCGGAACCGTCGACCCCGGAACCGTCGACCCCGGAACCGTCGACCCCGGAACCGTCGACCCGGAACGGCGAGCGGCCCGCCCGGAGCCCCAGGAAGGGGACACCGGACGGGCCGCGTACGCACCCGAGCAACCCGCAGGCGTCAGTGCACCAGCACCGGCACCTCGTCGTTCTTCGCCGCACCGGCACCCGACGCCGACGCCGCGTCCGGGCGACCGGCGTTCACGAGGGTGAAGGCGATCGCGGAGGCCGCCACCAGGATCCCGAAGGACACCCAGATCGCGGTCGTGAAGCCGTGCACCATGCCCTGGAACTGCAGGGTCTGGGCGGCGGCCGGCGACGCGGCCGCCGCGGCGGCCGCGTGCGAGGCCAGCCAACTGGTGGTGGCACTGGCCGCGATGGTGTTCAGCAGCGCGGTGCCGATGGCGCCGCCGACCTGCTGCGAGGTGTTGACCATCGCCGAGGCGACGCCCGCGTCGCGCGGCTGGACGCCGTGCGTGGCCAGGCTCATCGCCGGCATGAACGCGGTGCCCATGCCGAGGCCCATCAGGACCAGGCCGGGCAGGATCAGCATCGGGTAGGAGGTGTCCAGGCCGATGTTGCTCAGCAGCAGCATGCCGATCGAGGCGACCAGGAAGCCGGGGGCCATCAGGAACCGCGCCGGGACGCGGGTCATCAGCCGGGCGCCGATCTGGGTCGAGCCGGTGATCATGCCCGCCACCATCGGCAGGAACGCGACGCCGGTCAGCACCGGGCTGTAGCCGCGCACGAGCTGCAGGTAGTAGGTCAGGAACAGGAACAGGCCGAACATGCCGATCACGGCCAGGCCGAGCGACAGGTACACCCCGCCGCGGTTGCGGTCCAGCACCACGCGCAGCGGCAGCAGCGGGGCCTTGACCCGGCGCTCCACCAGGACGAACGCGGTCAGCAGCACGGCGGCCGCGACGAACAGCGCCAGCGTGCTGGCGGCCGTCCAGCCGCTGGACTCGGCGCGGGTGAAGCCGTACACCAGCGAGACCAGGCCGGTGGTCACCAGCAGCACGCCGGGGACGTCCAGCCGGTTGCGGTTGCGGCCCTCGGCGGGCTCGCGGATCACCAGGACGGCGCCCGCGGCGGCGACGATGGCGAACGGGACGTTGACGAAGAAGGTCCAGCGCCAGTTCATGTACTCGGTCAGCAGGCCGCCGAGGATCAGGCCGATCGCGCCACCGCCACCGGCGATCGCGCCGTAGATACCGAAGGCCTTGGCGCGCTCCTTGGCCTCGGTGAAGGTCACCGCCAGCAGCGACAGCGCGGCCGGGGCGAGCAGTGCGCCGAACACGCCCTGGAGGGCGCGGGCGCCGAGCAGCATCGCGGTGTTGGCCGCGGCGCCGCCGAGCGCGGAGGCGAGGGCGAAGCCGGCCAGGCCGACCACGAAGGTCCGCTTGCGGCCCCAGAGGTCCGCGATCCGGCCGCCGAACAGCAGCAGGCCGCCGAAGGCCAGCGCGTAGGCGGTGATCACCCACTGGCGGTTGCCGTCGGAGATGCCCAGGTCCCGCTGGGCGGACGGAAGGGCGATGTTCACGATGGTGGCGTCCAGGACGACCATCAGCTGGGCGAGGCCGATGAATATCAGCGCCTTCCAGCGCCGAGGATCGGGCAGCGTCGCCGGTCGGGCGTCGGTTTCAGGCATGGGGGTACTCACTTCACGGTGCGTGGCGTGCGACAAGGGTCGACCGCCGTACGGGGACGGCTGGTCGCCGTACGGGGCGTCGGTGCGGGGCGTGCGGGGATCGGCTCCTGGCGGGCCGGTGGTCGGCCTGGTCCGGAGGGCGGGTCGGTCGGTCGGGGTACCGCTGGTGGGTCAGTGGTGGGGTTGGAAGTCCTCGAAGGTTGCGGCCCGGCCGGGCAGCACCGAACGGGCCGGCGTGCGCAGCCCGTCCAGGAACAGCTGCAGGTGCCGGTGGACGAAGTCGTCGAGCAGTTGGCAGGACGTCCCCGGCAGCGGCCGGGTCAGCTGGCTGATCGCGATGAACAGGTCACCGTGGTCGACGTCCGCCCGCAGTTCACCCGCCGCCCGGGCGCGCTCCATCAGACCGCCCACGGCGGCCGTCAGACGCTCGCGGGCCTCGGTGAGGTCCGGGTCGAACGGGTCGACATGGCTGGTGAACATCGGGCAGAGCGCGCCGAGCTTCTCCGCGACGGTCGCGTGCGCGAACCGCTGCAGGGCGTCGAACGGGACGCCGTCAGGGGCGTCCGCCTCGACCGTCGCCGTCTCGGCGAGGGCCAGGATACGGCTCTTGACGAGCAGTGCCACCTCGCGGACCAGCGCCGAGCGGTCCGGGAAGTTCCGGTACAGCGTGGCGTTGCCGACCCCGGCCCGCTTCGCGATCTCGTCCAGCGGCACGTCCGCGCCGTGCTCGACGAAGGCGTCGCGAGCCGCCAGGACGATCCGCTCCCGGTTGCGGGTCGCGTCAGCGCGCAGCTTGGGCGCACGGACGGTCTCCACGGGTCGGACCGGCTCGGTGGCGGCGGTGGTCACGGCGACTGCTCCTTCAGGATACCGGGGAAGTTCTCCCCGCTTCTGTCTACGAAAGACCAAACGGGGATTCCCTCCCCGGAAATTTCGCCTTTCTATGTGACCTGGGTCACATTTACCCGCTCTGGTGTGACCGGGAGGGCCGGGCGGTGGGCGCTATCGTCGGAATCCAGATGGCCCGTGACCACTTGCCGGTGTGTTCGTTGCCCCACAGGGTGCCCAGGCGAAGGAGGAAAGCCCGTGACCGCGATCTCCGACCGCCCGCAGATGCTGCCCGAGGAGTTCGAGGAGTTCGCTCGTCTTCTGGCTCGAACTGCCGAACGCATCCGGCCGGAGCTCATCAACGGGAAGCTGGGGGTCAAGCCCGTGCCAGGCGGCGACCACGGCCGCATGATTCAGTGGCTGCTGCGGATCTGCATTCAGGCTCGGCCTGAGCTCTATCTGCACGATCAGGGGCTGAAGATCCAGGGCTACCGTGGCAGTTTTGCCCGCCCGGACGGCACGTTGGCGCACGCAGACGCCTTCGTCGGCACGGCGGAGTGGGCCGAGACCAGCGACGTGCTGATGGTCGCCGAGGTCACCTCCTACGACTCCGATACCAATCAGCGGGACCGTGTCGAGAAGCCTCGGGCCTATGCGGAGGCCGGCATCCCCGTCTACCTGTTGATCGACCGCGACTCCGCCGAGGTCACCGTCTACAGCCAGCCCGACGGCGTCCGTTACGAGACCGCGCAGATCCTCCCGTTCGGCAAGACCGTCCACCTCCCCGAGCCGGTGGGGATCTCGCTGGACACCGAGCCGCTCAAGAACTGGGTGTGCTGATCCCGGCCATGCCTCCCGGAACGCGCTACGCCCTTCGGCCTAGGCTGTGGGCGTCCCGGGCGGCCGGTGGGCCGTGGGAGTCGGGAGGGGCCCGGCGGCCGGGTGGCGAGGAGGTCCGCGATGGGCAGCGGTGAGACCGCCGAGGTGCGCTGCGTGGCGGCCGTTCCGTGCTGGGTGAGCCTGACGGCCCGGGATCTGGAGGGGGCGAAGGCGTTCTACGGGCCGCTGCTCGGCTGGGAGTTCGAGCCGGGGCCGGACCGTTTCGGCCCGTACCTGCACGCGGTGACCGGCGGGGAGGCGGTGGCCGGGCTGGGGGTCGCGGGCAGCGACTGGGCGATGCCGGTGGCGTGGACCAGCTACTTCGGTACGGAGAGCGCGGACGAGGCCGCCGACGCGGTGCGCGAGCGCGGCGCGACCCTGGCGGTGGGCCCGCTGGCCTTCGACGCCGGGCGGGTGGCCTTCGCGGCGGACCCGGCCGGGGCGGTGTTCGGCATCTGGGAGGGCCCGCTGGGCCGGGCCCGGCGGCTGGACCTGCCGGGCGCACCGGTCTGGATCGAGCTGCGCACGCCGGACCCGTTCGCGGCGGCCCTGTTCTACGGGCAGGTGTTCCGCTGGGACGGCCGTGACCCGGAGCGGTTCGACGTCCGCTGGGAGCACGACCGGGTGGTGCTGCGGGCGGAGGGCCACAGCGTCGCCGCACTGGCGAGGGAGCAGGCGGGCGGTGCGGCGGGGCTGCCGCCGCACTGGGAGGTGTCCTTCGCCGTCCCGGACGCGGACCGGGCGCTGGCCCGGGCCGTGGAGCTGGGCGGTTCGGCGGTGGGAGCCGCCTTCGACTCCCCGTACGGGCGGGTGGCCCGGTTGCAGGACCGGGAGGGCGGCCGCTTCGCGGTGATCAGCCCGAAGAACTGAGGCTCACGGCTCGGCGGTGCCTGCCTCGGCGGTGCCTGCCTCGGCGGGCCCGGTGGCCTCGGCGTCTTCGGCGTCTTCGGCGGTTTCCGCGCGTTCGGCCCGCAGCCGGTCGCCGAGCGCGGCTCGGGTGGTGGCCGGCAGGGCCTTGCGGGCGGCCGGGAAGAGCTGCTTCTCCTCGACGGCGAGGTGGCGCCGCAGGGTGTCGGCGAGGCCGCGCAGCAGGGTGTCGAAGGCCGGGTCGGCCGGGCCGAGCCCCTGGAGGTCGGAGAGGTACTGCCCGATCGCCAGGTGCTCGTGGATACTGCCGAACACCAGCGCCCCGCCGTCCGGCACGTCGTGCTGCACGAGCGGGAAGAGGTGTTCCTCCTCGGCCGCGCAGTGGGTGAACAGCAGGTCGGTCAGCCGGGTCAGCAGGTCGGTGCGCTCGGCGGCGCCGGTGGGTGCCTGCTCGATCCGGTCGAGCAGCTCGGTGACCGCCCGGTGGTCGGCGGTGAACTCGCCGAGGATGTCCGGCCTGCGGCTCATGGCGTGCCCGCCTCTCGCACGGATCGCGGCCCCCGCTCCTTCCAGTATCCGGCGTCCGGCACCACGCCGGTCGCCGCAGGTCAGGGCCGGTCGCGCCGCCCGGTGAGGGCGAGCAGGCGGGTCTGCGGACCGGCGTCGTCGGGGACGGGCAGGGGCGGGTCGAACAGGCCGCTCCCGGAGAGGTCCCCGTAGCCGGCGAACTCGCCGAGGGCGAAGTCGACGAGTTCCGCCGGGAGCCGGGTGTGCCGTCCGATGGCTTCGGCGAGGTCCCAGCTGTGGATGACCAGGTCGGTGGTGAGCTGGTCCAGGTAGTACTGCCCGGAGACGTCCCCGAAGGAGAGGTGGACGGTGAGTTCGGTGGCGCCGGGGACGGCGAAGGCGTCCCGGGCGGCGTCGGCGGCTTCCGTCCAGGTGGTGACCGGGTCGTCGCCGAGGACGTCGCCGTCGAAGCGGCCGCCGACCTCGGAGATGGTGGCGCCCATCAGCAGTTCGGGGATCCACAGCTGTTCGCCGGTGAGGTGGTTGACGAGCTCGCGGACGGACCAGCCGGCGCACGGGGTGGGGGCGTCCCACTGGCGGGGGGTGATCAGCCGGACGCGTTCGCCGAAGGCGGCGAGGGCCTCGGGGTAGGGCGTGCCGGGTTTCGCGGTCCGCCGGTGCTGCCTGCGTTGAGCCATGTCTCCACCCTGCCCCGGGCGGGGTCCGGCCCGCGAGTTGTCCACGATGCGTCAGTTGTTCAAATTCGAACTCCAAGGTACGGTCGAGGAGTGGCCGGTTCAAATTTGAACAACAGTCGCGGGGCGACCCGCCCGGCCGCGCCACCACACCCCTACGACCGATCCCGATCGATGGAGACGCGCATGCCGAGCAGCAGCCCGAGCACGACCGCCCCCACCACCACCGTCCTCCCGGGCCGGGTGACCCCCGACTCCGCGACGACCTCCCCGCACGCCTACGACGCCGGACTCCTGCTCCTGCGCCTGGCCCTCGGCCTGACCATGGCCGCGCACGGCAGCCAGAAGCTGTTCGGCTGGTTCGGCGGCGGCGGGATCGACGGCACCGGTCAGTTCTTCACCATGAGCGGCTACCCGGCGGGCAACGCCATGGCCGTGGTCGCGGGCCTCACCGAGACGCTCGGCGGACTCGCCCTCGCCGTCGGCCTGCTGACCCCGCTGGCGGGCGCCGCGATCGTCGGCACGATGGTCAACGCGATCGCCGTCACCTGGGGCGGCGGCTTCTTCGCCCCGAAGGGCAGCGAGTACGAGCTGCTCCTCACGGCGGGTGCCGCCGCGCTCGCCCTGACCGGCCCGGGCCGCTACGCCGTGGACCGCTTCCTGCCGGTGCTGCGCGCGCACCGGCTGGCGTACGGCGCGGCGGCGGTCCTGGTCGGCCTGGTGACGGCCGGCGTGATCCTGCTGCTGCGGAAGTAGTCGAGCGGGGCGTCAACCCCCAAACGCAGGGGCCGTGGTGGCGATTCGCCATCACGGCCCCTGCGTCGTTCCCCCGCCAATCGCTCACATGAGCGGGGCTATCCAACGTCATGTGATGTGTGCCATGGTACATGTCACACTCCCCACCGTGTGCACGACGGAGCCGCCCACGAGGCGCCGTCGCCAACGGTCCTCACCACCCCACCGGCCGCACCCCCAATGCGGCCGACGACGGCCCGGAGGCCCCCACGTGAGTTCCGCGCGTCTGCTGCGACTCCCACAGCTGGCAAGGCTGTTAGTACTCGCCCTGACCATGTTCCTGACGATCGGCCTGTTCGCCCCGCAGAGCAAGGCCGCCCCCGCCGCCGCCCCCGGCGGCGGCGCGTCCGCCCCCACCACCCCCGCCGGACCGGCGCCGCAGCCCGCCGCCGGCGCCCCCGAACGCGGCCACACCGACCGGCAGTTCGCCTCTGCCGACCAGCGAGCCCCGCTCCCGCTCGACACCCGGCCGGCCGAGGCCCGGCCGACCGCCAAGGCCTTCGCCCTCGGCGCGGCGGCCGCACAGCCCTGCAATGTCGGCGACTTCACCGGCCGGACGGGCGGCGACCTGGTCCAGCACATCAAGGCCGCCGACATCCAGTGCATCAACGGGCTCTTCCAGCTCACCGGCGCGGACGCGAGGGGCGCGTTCCGTGAGGAGCAGATGACCACCGTGGCGTACGCGCTGCGCGACGCGTCCGGCAGCTACCCGGGCGACAACTCGACCTCCGTCGAGCAACTGGTGCTGTACCTGCGCGCCGGGTACTTCGCGCAGTGGTACCACAAGGACGACGTCGGCACCTACGGCACCGCCCTCCAGACGGCGATCCGCTCCGGGCTGGACGCCTTCTTCGGCGGCGCGCACGTGCGGGACGTCGCCGCGGGCAACGCGCCCATCCTGGGCGAGGCCGTCACCCTGATCGACAGCGCGCAGGAGAACATCCGCTACCTCCCGGTGGTCAAGCAGCTGCTGAACGACTACAACAGCGCCACCTGGAACCCGGCCGGCATGGCCTGGGCGGTGAACCCGGTCTTCACGGTGCTGTTCCGCGGCCACCAGGTGACCGGCTTCGACGCGGCGGTCGAGGCCGACCCGAGCGTGCTGGACGCGCTGTCCGGCTTCGCGACCCGCAACAACGACCAGCTCGGTGGCGACTTCGGCGTGCTGGTCTACAACGCGGCCAAGGAGCTGACCCGCTTCCTGAAGGACACGGCGCTCCAGCCCAAGGTCCGTCCGCTCGCCAAGTCGCTGGTCGCGCAGTCCGCGCCGAACGGTCGCACCGTCTACCAGTGGGCCGCGGTCGCGGACGGGGTCGGCTACTACGACGCCGCCAACTGCGCCTACTACGGCACCTGCAACGCCTCCGACCAGCTCAAGGCGGGCGTGCTGACGGTCAACTACACCTGCAGCCCGAGCATCAAGCTGATCGCCCAGGCGCTGGACAACACCCAGCTGGGCACCGCCTGCACCAGCCTCACCGGCCAGGACGCGTACTTCCACTCGGTGGTGCGCGACAACGGTCCGGTCAAGGACGACAGCAACACCACGATCGAGGTCGTGGTCTTCCACTCCTCCTTGGACTACCAGGTGCTGGCCGCGGCCATCTACGGCATCGACACCAACAACGGCGGCATGTACCTGGAGGGCGACCCGGCCAAGGCCGGCAACCAGCCGCGCTTCCTCTGCTACGAGGCCGAGTGGGCCCGCCCGTCGTTCGAGATCTGGAACCTCAACCACGAGTACACCCACTACCTCGACGGCCGGTTCGACATGTACGGCGACTTCAACGCCGGCATGACCACCCCGACCGTCTGGTGGGTCGAGGGCTTCGCCGAGTACATCTCGTACTCGTACCGCAAGGTGACCAACGACGCCGCCATCGCGGCGGCCGCCCAGCACACCTACAAGCTGAGCGACCTCTTCGACACCGCCTACGGTGACCAGGACCGGGTCTACCGCTGGGGCTACCTCGCCGTCCGCTACATGCTGGAGCAGCACCGCGGCGACCTGGACTCCGTCCTCGCCAAGTACCGCGCGGGCGACTGGGCCGGCGCCCGCACCCTGCTCAAGACCACCATCGGCACCCGCTACGACGCCGGCTTCGACAGCTGGCTGACGGCGTGCGCCAACGGCGCCTGCGCCTCCGGCGGTGGCACGCCCACCCAGCCGCAGCTGCCGGAGTGCGCCGGCACCGACATCCGCAAGCTGGACGCCAACTGCGCCCGCAGCAACATCGCGGCGACCACCGGCAACTACGCGCACTTCTACCTCCTGGTGCCGGCCGGCACCAAGCAGGTGAAGGTCACCACCAGCGGCGGCACCGGCAACGGCGACCTCTACTACAACCCGGCCTCCTGGGCGTACACCGACGCCAGCACGGCGCACTCGGCGGGGCCGGACAACTCCGAGACCCTGACGATCACCAACCCGCCGGCCGGCTACGTCTACTTCAGCCTCTACGCCCAGCAGGGCTTCAGCGGGGTGAGCGTCACGAGCGAACTCTGACCGGACGCTCGTCGAGCGACCGAACACGGACAGGTGACCGCCCCGGCGGAGCGCTTCGGCGCCCCGCCGGGGCGGGTCCGTTCCCGTCGGCGGCCAGGTGTACTGACCACGGAGGTCGGTGACAGGGCCTATTCGCCGATCCGGACCAGCGCCAGGGTGATGTTGTCCGGCCCGCCGGCCGCGATCGCCGCCTTCCAGAGCTCGAACGCGGCCCTCCCGTCGGCGCGGTCGGAGCCGTCGTGCGGCCGGGCGAGCAGCGCGGCCAGCTCCTCCTCCGGCACCGGGTCGGTCAGGCCGTCGCTGCACACCAGGTAGCGGTCGCCGGCGGCCAGCGGTGCGGCGCGCACGTGCGGCTCGACGAAGGTCAGTCCGAGCGAGCCGCCCAGGGTCTGGGTGACCACCGAGGTGGTGCGCCGGCCGGGCGGCAGCGGCGGGCTGTCGTCCACGCTCACCCGGCGCAGCCCGTCCGGGGTGACCTGGTAGACCCGGCTGTCGCCCACGTTGAAGGCCACCGCCCGGTCGGGCAGCAGTACCAGGCCGGCCACCGTGGTGCCCATCGCGGCCAGCTCGGGTTCGCCGGCGGCGGCCGCGTACACCGCCCGGTTGCACTCCTGGAGTTCCTCCCGGACGGCCTCCTCGCCGTCCAGTCCGGTGCCGTCGGCGGCCAGCCGGCGGGCCACCAGGGCGCTGGCGACCTCGCCGCCGGGGTGGCCGCCCAGGCCGTCCGCCACGGCGACCACGCAGGGCGGGCCGAGCGGGAACAGCAGGGTCTGCGGGTTGCCGGTCACGGTGGCGCAGAGTGTCCACGGCCCGACCGTGAGGCTGTCCTCGTTGTGCTGCCGCACCAGGCCCTCGTGGCTCAGCGCGCTCACCGCGATGTACGTCGCCATCGGTTCGCCGCCCTTCCGGAGCCCCCCCTCAATTGTGGGCGGGAATAACGATCCGCACCCGGGTGCTAAGGTGGTTGAAAGTTTAACGATCCGCCCCGAGAGCCCCGTGCGCCCCGAGCGCCCGGGCGAGGGGCCGACCTGGAGTGTGGTGAGCAGCATGCAGTTCGGAATCTTCACCGTCGGCGACGTCACCCCCGACCCGACCACCGGCCGCACCCCGAGCGAGCACGAGCGGATCAAGGCCATGGTGGCCATCGCGCGCAAGGCCGAGGAGGTCGGCCTCGACGTCTTCGCGACCGGCGAGCACCACAACCCGCCGTTCGTCCCGTCCTCGCCGACGACCATGCTCGGCTACATCGCCGCGCAGACCGACCGCATCATCCTCTCCACCTCGACCACGCTGATCACCACCAACGACCCGGTGAAGATCGCCGAGGACTTCGCGATGCTCCAGCACCTCGCCGACGGCCGGGTGGACCTCATGATGGGCCGCGGCAACACCGGCCCGGTCTACCCGTGGTTCGGCAAGGACATCCGCCAGGGCATCCCGCTCGCGATCGAGAACTACGCGCTGCTGCACCAGCTGTGGCGCGAGGAGGTGGTGGACTGGCAGGGCCGCTTCCGCACCCCGCTGCAGTCCTTCACCTCCACCCCGCGCCCGCTGGACGGCGTCGCGCCGTTCGTCTGGCACGGCTCGATCCGCAGCCCGGAGATCGCCGAACAGGCCGCCTACTACGGGGACGGCTTCTTCGCGAACAACATCTTCTGGCCCAAGGAGCACTTCCAGAAGCTGATCGCCCTCTACCGCGAGCGCTACGCCCACTACGGCCACGGCACGCCCGAGCAGGCGTACGTCGGCCTCGGCGGGCAGGTGTTCATGCGGCGCAACTCGCAGGACGCGGTGCGGGAGTTCCGCCCGTACTTCGACAACGCGCCGGTGTACGGGCACGGGCCCTCGCTGGAGGAGTTCACCGAGCAGACCCCGCTGACCGTGGGCAGCCCGCAGGAGGTCATCGAGAAGACGCTGGCCTTCCGCGAGTCCTTCGGCGACTACCAGCGCCAGCTGTTCCTGATGGACCACGCCGGCCTGCCGCTGAAGACCGTGCTGGAGCAGCTGGACCTGCTCGGCGAGGAGGTCGTACCGGTGCTGCGCGAGGAGTTCGCCAGGAACCGCCCGGCCGCGGTGCCGGACGGGCCGACGCACGCCGCGCGGGTCGCGGCCCGCGACGAGGAGTCCGCCGACGGGAAGTCCGCCGACGGGGAGAGCGTGGAGGTGGCCAAGTGAGCGCGTACCGGCTGGTGGTGGTGAGCGCCGGGCTGAGCAAGCCGTCCTCGACCCGGCTGCTGGCCCACCGCCTCTCCGAATCGACGATCCGTCAACTGTCCGATGACGGAGGGCAGGTGGACGTCACGGTGGTCGAACTGCGCGACCTGGCCACGGAGATCGCCCACCACTTCGTCACCGGCTTCCCCGGCGCGGCGCTGCGCGGGGCGATCGACGCGGTGACCGGGGCGGACGCGGTGATCGCGGTGACACCGATCTTCACCGCCTCCTACAGCGGCCTGTTCAAGTCCTTCTTCGACCTGGTCGACCACGACGCGCTCACCGGCAAGCCGGTGCTGATCGCCGCCACCGGCGGCACGCCCCGGCACTCGCTCGCCCTGGAGCACGCCGTCCGGCCACTGTTCAGCTACCTGCGCGCGGTGGTGGTGCCGACCGCCGTCTACGCGGCCACCGACGACTGGGGCGCGGCGGGGGACGGGCTCACCGACGGCCTCCCGGGCCGGATCGACCGCGCGGCGGGCGAACTGGCGGCACTGCTGGCCGGCCGCGGCCCGGCGGCGCCGGCGCTGCCCGAACAGGTGGTGCCGTTCGCCGAGCAGCTGGCGGCCCTGCGGGTCTGACAGCCGGGGTGGAAGGGGCGGGCGCGTGACGGCGCGTCCGCCCCTTCCGCGTGCCCACCGGCCGCGGGCGCCCCCGAACGGCCTCGGCGGACGGCGCGTCCGGGAGGGCCGTTCGGGGGAGTGCCGCCCGCGCCGAATGGTCCGCTATGGGGTGTAATCGTACGCATGATCAGATGTCCGTTGGTCCGTCACGCCGCTGGTCCGTCACACCGTCGGCCCGCCCGGTCGGCGGCAGCCGCGGCACGCTGACCACCGGCCATGAGCGGGACGCCGCCCGGCCTCCCGCGCCACCGTGGAGGAACCCTCGCCATGCAGGCCGAACCGCAAGCCGTGCTCTCCCCGCTGACCAGCGCGGCGGTCTTCCTGGTCCTCACCGTCGAGCCCGGCGGCGAGGACGCCGTCCGCGACCTGCTGCCCGACCTCGCCGGGCTGCGCCGCGCGGTCGGCTTCCGGGTCCCCGAGGGGGGCCTCACCTGCGTCACCGGCGTCGGCTCGGACGCCTGGGACCGGCTCTTCGACGGCCCCAGGCCGGCCGGCCTGCACCCCTTCCGGGAGGTGGCCGGCACCCGTCACCGGGCCCCGGCCACCCCCGGTGACCTGCTGCTGCACCTGCGGGCCGCCCGGATGGACCTCTGCTTCGAGCTGGCCGGCCAGCTCACCGGCCGGCTGGCCGGGGCGGCCACCGTGGTGGACTCCGTCCAGGGCTTCAAGTACTTCGACGACCGGGACCTGCTCGGCTTCGTCGACGGCACCGAGAACCCCGAGGGCCGGGCCGCCGAGACCGCCGCCGTGGTCGGCGCCGAGGACCCGGACTTCACCGGCGGCAGCTACGTCATCGTCCAGAAGTACCTGCACGACCTGGACGCGTGGAACGCGCTGAGCGTCGAGGACCAGGAGCGGGCGGTCGGCCGCACCAAGCTCACCGACATCGAGCTCGACGACGCCGTCAAACCGGCCGACTCGCACGTCGCGCTCAGCACCGTGACCGGGCCGGACGGCGAGGAACGGAAGATCGTCCGCTACAACATGGCCTTCGGCTCGTTCGACCGCGGCGGCGAGTTCGGCACCTACTTCATCGGCTACGCGCGCGATCCCGAGGTGACCGAGGAGATGCTGCGCAACATGTTCGTGGGCCGCCCGCCCGGCACCACCGACCGGCTGCTCGACTTCTCCACCGCCGCCACCGGCTCGCTGTTCTTCGTCCCGACCGCCGACTTCCTCGACGCCCCGCCGCCCGCGCCATCGGCGCCCCCGGTGCGGTCGGCGCCGCCCGCGCCGCCCGCTCCACCCGCACCGAGTACTCCCCCCGCGACCGGCTCACTCGGCATCGGCAGCCTGCGCGGCACGCCCTGAACCGGACCTCCCGACAAGGACCCGCACCATGAACAACCTGCACCGCGACCTCGCCCCCGTCTCCGCCGCAGCCTGGGCGGAGATCGAGGAGGAGGCCCGCCAGACCTTCAAGCTCCACATCGCCGGCCGCCGCGTGGTCGACCTGAACGGCCCCGACGGCTCCACCCTCGCCGCCGTCGGCACCGGCCACCTGACCGGCATCGAACCGCCCGCCGACGGCGTCCAGGCCCACGCCCGCGCCGCCCAGCCGGTGGTCGAGCTGCGCGTCCCCTTCACCGTCCGCCGCGAGGCCGTCGACGACGTCGAGCGCGGCTCCCGCGACTCCGACTGGCAGCCGGTGAAGGACGCCGCCCGCACCATCGCCCTCGCCGAGGACCGCGCCGTCTTCGAGGGCTACCGCGCCGCCGCCATCGAGGGCATCCGAGCCGGCTCCACCAACCCGCCGGTCCAGCTCCCCGAGGACGTCCGCGAGTACCCCGAGGCGGTCAGCCGCGCCCTCACCGCGCTGCGCCTGGCCGGCGTCGGCGGCCCCTACTCGCTCCTGCTCGGCGCGGACACCTTCACCGCCGTCAACGAGACCAGCGACCACGGCTACCCCGTCCACAACCACCTCGCCCGCCTCCTCGACGGGGACATCATCTGGGCCCCCGCCATCGAGGGCGCCCTCCTCCTCTCCACCCGGGGCGGCGACTTCGAACTCTTCCTCGGCCAGGACGTCTCCGTCGGCTACCTCTCCCACGACGCCGACACCGTGCGGCTCTACCTCCAGGAGTCCCTCACCTTCCGCGTCTACACGGGAGAGGCCGCCGTGGTGCTGGCCGCCTGAGGGCGTCCTGAGGCCCAGCACACACCGGGAAGGGTACTGAGTTCCTTTACCAGGGGTACTGAGTGCCGTATCCTCTTCACGGAGCCTCCGACACCAGTCGAAGAGCGCCGACACGGCATGCCGGTCCAGGCGGCGCCCACGGCGCGCAGGGCGCGGCCGGGCCGGGATTGGCACTCAGTACCCTCGGCATGACGTGAGGCCATCGACCAGCGCGACCGTGACAGGAGAACCACTCATGAGCTTGAGGATCGTCGTCTGTGTGAAGTACGTGCCGGACGCGACGGGTGACCGTCGGTTCGCGGACGACCACACCACCGACCGGGAGGGCGTGGACGGCCTTCTGTCGGAGCTCGACGAGTACGGCGTGGAGCAGGCGCTGCGGATCGCGGCGGCGAACGAGGGCGCCGAGGTGACGGTGCTGACGGTCGGGCCGGACGACGCGAAGGACGCGCTGCGCAAGGCGCTGTCGATGGGTGCGGACAAGGCCGTGCACGTGAACGACGAGGACATCCACGGTTCGGATGTGATCGGGACGTCGGCGGTGCTGGCGAAGGCGCTGGAGAAGACCGGGTTCGACCTGGTGATCGGTGGGATGGCGTCGACGGACGGTTCGATGGGTGTGCTGCCGGCGCTGCTGGCGGAGCGCCTCGGTGTGGCGCAGGTGACGCTGCTGTCGGAGGTGTCGGTCGAGGGCGGTGTGGTGCGGGGCCGTCGTGACGGTGACGCGGCGACGGAGCTGGTGGAGGCGGCGCTGCCGGCGGTGGTGTCGGTGACGGACCAGTCGGGTGAGGCCCGGTACCCGTCGTTCAAGGGGATCATGGCGGCGAAGAAGAAGCCGGTCCAGTCGCTGGATCTGGACGATCTGGGCATCGAGGCGGACGAGGTCGGTCTGGCGGGTGCGTGGACGGCGGTGGAGTCGGTGGCGGCGCGTCCGGCCCGGACCGCGGGCACGGTCGTCAAGGACGAGGGCGAGGGCGGCAGGCAGCTCGCCGGCTTCCTCGCCGACCAGAAGTTCATCTGAGCCGGCCCGGCCGAGCCACCCACCCCCTGCCACAGCGAAACACGGAGACATTGAGCAATGGCTGAGATTCTCGTCCTGGTGGACCACGCCGACGGTGCGGTCCGCAAGCCGGCCCTCGAACTGCTGACCCTGGCCCGCCGGATCGGCGAGCCGTCCGCGGTCGTGCTCGGCGCCGGCGCCGGTGCCGCCGCCGACCTCGCGGCCAAGGCCGCCGAGTACGGCGCGGCCAAGGTGTACGTCGCCGACGGCGCGGAGTTCACCGACCAGCTGGTCGTCCCGAAGGTGGACGCCCTCACCCAGATCGCCAAGGCCAACGACGCCGCCGCCGTCCTGGTCACCTCCTCCGGCGAGGGCAAGGAGATCGCCGCCCGCGTCGCACTGCGGCTGGGCTCCGGCATCATCACCGACGCCATCGACCTGCGTGCGGGCGACAGCGGCCCGATCGCCACCCAGTCGGTGTTCGCCGCCTCGTACACCGTCGACTCGCGCGTCAGCAACGGCGTGCCGGTCATCACCGTCAAGCCGAACGCGGTGGCCCCCGAGGCCGTTGCGGGCGCGGGCGCGGTGGAGAACGTGGCGGTGGAGTTCACCGGGAACGCGGCCAAGGTCACCTCGCGCACCCCGCGGGTCTCGACCGGCCGTCCGGAGCTGACCGAGGCCGCGATCGTGGTCTCGGGCGGCCGTGGCGTCGGTGAGGCGGCCGGCTTCGGCGTCGTCGAGGAGCTCGCGGACGTGCTGGGCGCGGCCGTCGGCGCCTCGCGTGCCGCCGTCGACGCGGGCTGGTACCCGCACAGCAACCAGGTCGGCCAGACCGGCAAGCAGGTCTCGCCGCAGCTGTACGTGGCCAACGGCATCTCCGGCGCCATCCAGCACCGGGCGGGCATGCAGACCTCGAAGACCATCGTGGCCGTCAACAAGGACCCGGAGGCCCCGATCTTCGAGCTGGCGGACTACGGCGTGGTCGGCGACCTGTTCGCCGTGCTGCCGCAGCTGACCGCCGAGGTGAAGGCCCGCAAGGGCTGATCCCCGCACACGGCAGTGGGAGGGCGTGGCACCGGGTACCCGGTGCCACGCCCTCCGCCGTGCGGTGGACGCTATTCGGCGAAGGCCGCGAGGTGCTGGGTGAACCCGCCCTGGACGGGCGGCAGCGGGCGCGGCTCGACGTCCACCGGCGGCTGCGGCCCCTCCATCGGCAGCAGCCGCAGCTCGGGCTGGTCGGAGCCGGGGGCGGACAGCAGCCGCACCCGCGTCCCGACCGGGACGGTGCTGCGCAGCCCGTCGACGATGCACCAGACGTCGAAGCCCTCGGCCATCCGGATCAGGGACTTCTGGCGGACCAGCGGCGTCCGGGCCTGCTCGACCTCGCAGCGCCGGACCACGCCGGTGCCCTCGCTGGGCTCCAGCCGCAGCTCGGTGGAGCCGCAGGTGGGGCAGAGCAGCCGCTGGAAGGTCGGATTGCAGCACCACGAGCAGCGCTGGAAGTACAGCGTGGTGCTCCGGGTGTCGGCATCGATGGCTGAGTGGACCACGCTGTCATCTCCCTGCGCTCGGACCGGCTTGTTCGGCAGAAGTTCGGCAGAAAAAAGGATAGGGAACTCAGTGCCGCCATGTGAAGGCACTGAGTTCCCTTTTTGCCGCGTGGGTGCATAATGAAGGGTACTGAGTACCGTCGTGAAACAGGAGTGGCGATCATGAGCCAGGAGTTCGATCTCTTCCGTATCTCCGAGGAGCACGAGATGCTCCGTGAGGCGGTGCGTTCGCTGGCCGAGGCGAAGATCGCTCCGTTCGCGGCGGAGGTGGATGAGCAGGGGCGGTTCCCGCAGGAGGCGTTGGACGCGTTGCGGGGGAGTGATCTGCATGCGGTGCACGTGCCGGAGGAGTTCGGTGGTGCGGGGGCGGACGCGCTGGCGACGGTGATCGTGATCGAGGAGGTGGCGCGGGTGTGTGC
>NZ_JBFBIR010000027.1:0-104293 GCF_040685715.1 Kitasatospora sp. NPDC088264 | reverse complement strand
CACGCGGCCGGACCCGCGACCCTGCCACCGGACATTCGTTCGGACTTTCTGTTATCGGCGCGTCGCCGGGTGGTCTCCCAGGTGTCGGCACCCGACCCGCCGACCTGGACAGAAAGCGTGGGCACGTGAACAGCGACGACAGGACGACCATCCTCCCGGCGAACGGTGCCGAGAGCGGTGCACGGAGCGGAGCCTCCGGCCGACCCGGCGGCCGCGCCGCGCGCCGGGCCGCCCAGCGGCACACGGAACGCCCCGGAGACCGGGGCCGCCGGGCCCGACGGCGCGGTCCGGTCGGCCCGGTCGCCGCCGTCGCCGCCGCCGTGGCCGGCACTGGACTGCTCGCCGCCCTGGTCGGCGCCGGCTACGCGGCCTACGGCGGCAAGCAGGCCGACCGGGACGCCACCGGCCAGGCGCTGGCGGCGGACGCCGCCCTGATAGCAGCCGAGGCCGGCACCCACGACGGCATCCAGGTCCCCGGCGCCGGGGGAGCGGGCCCCGACGTCGCCGCGCCGCCGGTCACCCCGGCCGCCACCGACGCGGCACCGGCCCCGACCAGTGCCGCCGCGACCACCCCCGCCGCTCCGGCGTCCCCGACGGCCCTGGCGACCGCGACGCCGACCCGGACGGCCACCGGGAGGCCGAGCCCGAGCACGCCCGTGACCGCTCCTGCTCCCGCCAAGTCCGCCGGCACCCCGGCCGCCGCGCAGCGCACCGGTGCCCCCGCCCCCACGAGCGCCTCGGCGCCCACCCCGGTCGGCGGCGGCGCCGCTCCCTCCTCCGCCCAGCAGGTCGTCGACCTGGTCAACGTCGAACGCGCCAAGGCCGGCTGCGGCCCGGTCAGCGCCGAGCCCCGGCTGGCCGGCGCCGCCCAGTCGCACAGCGACGACATGGCGGACCGCAACTACTTCGACCACGCCAGCCCCGACGGCGAGCACGCCGACCACCGCATCGAGGTGACCGGCTACCGCTGGAGCACCTGGGGCGAGAACATCGCCCGCGGCCAGAAGGACCCGGCCGCGGTGATGGATTCCTGGATGAACAGCCCCGGTCACCGTGCGAACATCCTGAACTGCGCGTTCAAGCAGCTCGGGGTCGGTGTGCGGACCGGTTCCGGCGGCCCCTGGTGGACCCAGGTCTTCGCCGCCCCGGCCTGACCGGCCCTCCGGCAGGGTCCGTTTTCCGATTCCGCGCAAATTGTTGTTATCTGATCACTCACCACAGGTCTCCGAGGAGGCAGCGGCGAACGGAACACGGCAAGACGGAGTGCGGACCATGAACGCTGACGTGCAGAACAGGACCGGGACCACCCTGGTACGCGCGGCCCAGGCGGGCGACCGGCAGGCCCAGGAGGCGCTGGTCGCCGCCTGGCTGCCGCTCGTCTACAACGTCGCCGGGCGCGCCCTGGACGGTCACGCCGATGTCGACGACGTCGCCCAGGAGACCATGATCCGCGCCCTGGACGGCCTGGACGGGCTGCGCGAGCCGGAGTCCTTCCGCTCCTGGCTGGTCGCCATCACGATGAACCAGATCCGTCGTCGCCACGCCGCCGGCCAGCAGCAGCCCACCGTCGGGGGCCTCGACGAGACCTGGGAACTCGCCGACCCCAGGGCCGACTTCACCGACCTCACCGTCCTGCGCCTCGGCCTCTCCGGCCAGCGCCGGGAAGTCGCCGAGGCCACCCGCTGGCTCGACCCCGACGATCGCGAACTCCTCGCCCTCTGGTGGCTGGAGGCCAGCGGCGAACTCACCCGCACCGAACTGGCCGAAGCCCTCGACCTGACCCCGCAGCACACCGCCGTCCGCGTGCAGCGGATGAAGAAGCAGCTCGAAGCCGGCCGGATCGTCGTCCGCGCCCTCGGCGCCTACCCCCGCTGCCCCGAACTCGCCGACGTCACCACCGGTTTCGACGGCACCCCCAACTCCGTGTGGCGCAAGCGCATCGCCCGCCACATCCGCGGCTGCGCCACCTGCGACCGCCTCGGCCGCGACCTCTTCCCCGCCGAAGGACTGCTGGCCGGCCTCGCCCTGGTGCCGATCCCGCTCGGCTCGCCCGCGCTGCTGCACTTCCAGCACACCGCGGCCACCGTCGCCACCACCGCCCCGACCGCCGCGAGCACCCACGCGGGCTGGGCCGGGACCGCCGCGCGCAAGGCCGTCCTGGCGAGCGGTGCGGTGGCGGTGGTGACCGTCACCACCCTCGCCCTGGTCTGGTCGCACCCCGCCGACACCCCGAGGGAGGCGACCCCCGAACCCACCACCCCGGCCGCCGCTCCCGCAGCCCCGGTGCCCCCCGCGACCCCGGCCGCCGCCCCGGTCACCCTGTCGGCCACGCCCACGCCGACCCCCAGCGAGACACCGACGGCCACGCCGTCACCCACCGCCACCCGGTCGGTGGCCCCGCCGCCGCCCAGCCCGGAGCGCCAACTCGTCGACCTCGTCAACGCCGAACGCGGCAAGGTGGGCTGCGCCCCCCTGCGGATCGACCCCCGGCTGCACGCGGCCGCCCAGAAGCACGCCGACGACATGGTCGCCCGTGGCTTCTTCGACCACGTCAACCCGGACGGCGTCCGCACCGACGCCCGGCTGACGGCCGTCGGCTACCGCTGGTCCCAGTGGGGCGAGAACCTCGACCGGGGTCCGACGTCCCCCGCCACGGTGGTCGCCCACTGGATGGACGGCGGCATCCACCAGACCAACATGCTGGACTGCGGCTTCAAGGACGTCGGCGTCGGTCTGGCCACCGGCCCCGCCGGCGCCTACTGGACCCAGGACCTCGGCGCCCCGCTGTCCTGACACCGCACCGCAGCACCGTCGTACCGACACGTTGTCGCGCTGCTGCGAGCTAGGCGGGGGTGACCCCGACCAGTCCGTCGGCCGAGCCCGTCACGTACCCGGTCGCCTCCCCGACCACACCGCCCGCGTCCCCGACCTGCCCCGGCAACGCGTCCGGCGCGCTGGTCAGCGATCCGGACAGTCCGTCCTGCCCCCCGACGGCACTGGCGTGCGCACTCGGTGCGGTGAGCGAGGCCACGAAACCCACGGCGAGCGAGGCGACGGCGAGCATGCTGCGCTTCTTCATGGCGGGTCCAACGACGATCCGCCGGGCGGGTTACGAGGACGGCGGCGGATTCCCTCGTCCGTGGCCGTGCGGCCGGGGCCGCGGCACAGCCGCAGCCCGGTGACGGCCGGTCGGCCGAACGGTGGCGCCGCGGGCCCCGGACGGGCTGTCGGGCCCCGGGCCTTTTCCGGTGGCGGGAGGCGTGGGAGGGCGGTGGGATGGGGAGGGGTCGGGAATGATTCCGGCAAATCGGTTGAATCACCACACTTTCGGTCTCATCGACGTCGGTCTCATCGACCAGGACCCCCCACCGCGACACGAAGGGCACCCGATGCACGCAGCCGAGCTCACGCCAGCCGTCCTCGCCGAGCTGCGCCGCCCCCGGCGCTACCCGGCCGTCTCCGTTCTGCTGCCCACCCACCGCAGCGAGCCCGACAACACCCAGGACCCGGTCCGCCTGCGCAACCTCGTCGCCGAGGCGAAGAACCGGCTGCACGCCGACGAGGCGGTCAGCCGGGCCGACCGGCTGGACGTCGTCGAGCAGCTGGACCGCGCGCTCACCGAGGTCGACCTCGTGCACGCCGAGGACGGTTTGGTGATCTACGCCGCCCCCGGTGAGCACCAGGTGTGGTCCCTGCCGCGCCCGGTGCCCTCCCGGGTCGTGCTGTCCGAAACCTTCCTGACCCGCAACCTGGTCTCCGCCTACACCGCCGGTGCGCCCTACTGGGTGCTGACCGTCGCCGCCGACCGGGTCGCCCTGTTCAGCGGCAGCGGGGCGCACCTGGCCGAGCACACGGGTGCCGCCTTCCCGCTCGACCAGGTCCGGCCGGACTGGGACGTCGAGCGCCAGGAGCGGATCGGGGACGTACCGAGCACCTTCCGCGACGAGGAGACCCGCCGCTTCCTGCGTTCGGCCGACACCGCGCTGGCCGCCGTGCTGGAGGCCGACAACCGCCCGCTGTACGTGCTCGGCGAGGCCGCCGCGATCTCCCTGCTCGACGAGATCGGCACCGCTGCCAAGCGGGCCACCGCCCAGGTCTCGCACGGCGGCCTCGGCCACGCCGCCGCCGCCGCGGTGGCCGAGGCCGTCCGGTCCACGGTCGCCGAGCAGGGCAGCAAGGCCGTCACCGAGTTGCACGAGCGCCTCGACCAGGCCCAGGGCGTGAAGGGCCTGGCCGCCGGCATCGACGAGGTCTGGCAGACCGTCGCCGAGGGCCGCGCCGCGCTGGTCGCGGTGGAGGAGGACTACTGGCAGCCCGTCCGGGTGACCGACAACCACCTCGTCCCGGCGGCGGCCGGTGAGCCCGACGTCCGCGAGGACATGGTCGACGAGATCGTGGAGCGCGCCCTCGACACCGGCGCCAAGGTGCAGTTCGTCCCCACCGGCGAACTCGACGCCCGCGGCCACATCGCGGCCGTCCTGCGGTACTGACCCGCCCGGTACTGACCCGCCCGGTACTGACCCGCTCGGTGCGGGCCCGGCACGGCACCGGGCCCGCACCGCCGTGTCACGGCCGCGTCAGGACCGGTGGAACGCCCGCCCGGCGGCACCCGAGGAGACCGACCCGACCCCGGGTATCAGCCCGCCGGTGATCGGCCGGGCGTCCGCACCGCGCAGGGCCGCCCCGCCGCCCGCGCCGTACCACCGCGCTGTCCACCGGTCGCAGCCCCCGGCACCTACCCGTCGCCGCTCGCCACCCATGAGAGGACCCCCGTTCTCTGATCGTGCTCGGGACGCTAGCAGGAGCCACTGACACTGAACCCAGGTCGGCCAGGTCGGCCCGGACGGTCCTCAGCGGGTCGTGGTCGAGGAGGGAGTGCTCCCCTCGGAGGTCCGGATCGAGTCCAGCACCTGCTGCACCTGCTGGATCGTCACGTGCGACGGCTCCCGCAGGCAGGCCGTCAGCTGGATCAGCACCAGCGTGCCGGTCCGGGCGACGGCCCGATGGCCGATGAGCTCGCGGGTGCCGCCGAGCGTGAGGCATTCCTTGTCGAGCGTGACGTCGGAGGTGACGGCCAATGAGGTGGTGAACTTCCCGACCAGGTCCGGTTGGTCCACCAGCCGGAGGGTGAGGAGGGCGCCGCCGACGGGCAGCAGCGTGTCGGACGGGCAGGCGATGCCCGCGGTCCGGCAGGGGGACGCGGGGCTGATCGGCCCGGTGGCCAGGTAGCCGATGCCGTTCCGGGGGTCGCCGTTGAAGGTGCTCTGGCTGTACCAGCCGCTCGGCAGGTCGAGCGCCAGGTTCGGGTACGACGAGAAGCGGACCTGCGATCCGGGCGTCGGCACCATGGTCGGTGTCGCGCTGGGGCCGATCGTCGGAGTGGGCGGTACCCCGCCCGGCACCGTTTCGGCCGGTCCGGTCACCCCCGGTCCCGCAGCCGTCCCCAGTCCTGCCGCCACCCCGCGCTCCGGCGTGGGCGCGATCGCGGGCGCGGCGGCCAGCGCCGCGGCGACCAGCCCGGCGGTCAGTCCGGCCCCGAGCCCGGCGGCCCGCCGTCGGCGCCGGGTGCCGATGGCGCGGGCGCGTACCCGTTCCATCCGGTCCTCGGGCGTGGCGAGCTCCGGTACGGCCTGGTGGAGCAGGATCCGCAGCTCCTCGCCCTCACCGCCGTCCGGCCTCGGGTCGTCCGGGTCCAGCAGGTCAGTACCGATCACGGGGTCCCCCCGCCAGCAGCAGTTCCCGGGCCGGCAGCCGGCCGCGCAGCGCGGCGAGCGCGCGGTGCGTCTGGCTCTTGACCGTGCCGGTGCTGCAACCCAGGACCTCGGCGGTCTCCTCGACGCTGAGGTCCTCGAAGAAGCGCAGCACCACCACGGCCCGTTGGCGCGGCGGCAGGGCACGGACGGCCTGGGCGACCACCTCTCCGAGCACCACCCCTTCGTACGGGTCCGCGCTCGCCGGCGGCGGCTCCGGCAGTTCGCCGTGCGGCAGTTCGCCGGTCCAGCGGCGGCGCCACCAGGAGACGTTGCAGTTGACCAGCACCTTCCGCAGGTAGGCCTCGGGCCGGTCGATGGAGATCCGGTCCCATTTGGGCCAGATCTTGGCGAGCGCGGTCTGCAGCAGATCCTCCGCCTGGTGCGGGTCGCCGGTCAACAGCCAGGCCACCCGCAGCATCTTCGGGCCGCAGGCGGAGACGAACTCCTCGAAGTCCGGTGTGCCATCCCTCATCCCGCCGTCCCCGCCATGGTGTCCGTGCCGTCCCTGTCAGCCGTGGCGGCCTGCTGGGCCGCGATCGTGGTGTCCTACTCACAGCTGATGAACGTGCTGGACGGTGTTTCGGGTTGTCTTCCGGGCACGGGGATTTTCGGCCGGCCGGCGCGGGGAGGTTGGACGGCCCGCGAGCCGGCCGGGACTCGGCCGGGCGGCGGGCGGGCCGTGGGCACCACGATGGCCGCGTCGGTCCCGTCCGGCCAGAGGCGCTCACGGGGCGTCCGGGCGCACGATGCGGCGCGCCAGGGGCGTACGGGTGGGACGCAGGGGGCGGCGGACCACGGACCGGGCCAACCGGGTGACGGCGGGTCAGAGCGTCCCGGAGCCGTGCGGCGCCTCGGTGGGGACACCGCGGGCGGCGGCCGCCGGGTCCGAGGTCACCGGGGTGACCGTCCAGTCGGGGTGGCCGGGCATCGGCGGGGTGCGCAGCCCGTACAGCCAGTCGGTGAGGAAACCGGAGAGGTCCTGGCCGGAGACCTCGGAGGCGGTGCGCAGGTAGTCCCGGGTGGTGGCGGTGCCGTACCGGTGCCCGCGCAGGAAGGTGTGCTCGATCCGGTCGAAGGTCCCGGCGCCGACCCGCTCGCGCAGTGCGAACAGCACCAGCGCGCCGCCGGTGTAGCGCTGGCTGTCGAAGAGCTTGGCGGCGCTGGGAGCGGCGACCGGTCCGGAGTCGTGCCGCCACTGGTCGCCGAGGCCGTAGAGGGCCCGCATCCGGTCGACCAGGGTGGTGTGGCCCCAGGCGTCCGGCCAGCCGCGCTCGTAGCGGTAGACCAGGGCGTAGTAGTCGGCGTGCCCCTCGTTGAGCCACAGGTCCGCCCAACTGGCGGGGGAGACGCTGTCGCCGAACCAGGAGTGCACCAGCTCGTGCATCTGGTGCGAGCCGATCGCGGACTCGGGCTGGCGCAGGAAGTCAGGCTTGTAGAGGGTGAGGGTCTGGGTCTCCAGGCCGGTGAAGCCGAACGCGGCGGGGTCGTCGGTGTCGGCCGGCAGGAGGCCGTAGGTCTCGAAGGGGAACGGCCCGAGGTGCTGCTCGGCCCAGGTCAGCTGGTCGGTGGTGAGCGCCAGGGCGGGTTCGAGGTCGGCGGCCCGGGCGGTCGGGACGACGTCGCGCAGCGGCAGGCCGTGCGGGCCGGTGCGCTCGCGGACGGTGTAGTTCCCGACGGAGACCTGCACCAGCTCGGTGGCCATCGGCTCGCGGGAGGCGTAGCGCCGGGTGGTCCGGCCGTCGCCGAGCCGTTCGGTCTGCGTCAACTCCCCGTTGGCGACGCCCAGCAGGCCGTCGGGCGCGGTGACGGCGATGGTGAACCGGGCCTTGTCGCTGGGGTGGTCGTTGCACGGGAAGACGGTGTGCGCGCTGTCCGGCTGGCCGGCCACCGCGAAGCCGTCCGGGGTCGGGACCCAGCCGGTGTGCGGGAGCCTGGCGTGCGGGTCGGCGGTGTACTCGACGGTCAGCCGCGCGGTGGTGCCGCGGTGCAGGGGCCGGGGCGGGGTGATGGTCAGCTTCTCGTCGTGGGCGGCGAACCCCGCCGGGCGCCCGTCGACCCGCACGGCGCGCACGGTCAGGCCCAGCGCGTCCAGCTCCAGGTGTGCCAGGGTGCGGGACGGCCGGGCGGTGATCACCGCGGTCGCGTCGACCGTGCGGGTATCGGCGCGGTAGTCGAACGACAGGTCGTAGGCGAGCGCGTCGTACCCGCTGTTGCCGAGTGAGGGGAAGACCGGGTCGCCGAGGCCGTCCGCGGCGGTGGCGGCCGGGGTGCCGGCGGACAGCAGCACCGCACTGAGCACGAGTGGGAGGACGAGGCCGACACGGGGCCTGGACAGGGTGATCACCGCACTTCGGGAGTCGTGGCCTCGGGGGGCCTGGCTGCGGGATTCGTGGCTTCGGGAGCCCCGGTGAGGAGCGGGGCCGGGCGGCGGTACGTGCGCGACGCACCGGGCACGGACCCTAGCGGACCGGGGCGCCCGCCAGGCGCCGCCGCCCGGACGGTTGTCGACACGAGTCCATCCCCCGGACGGCCTACAGCGATGGCGGGGCCGCCGCGCGCTGGCTAACGTTCGAAGTGCTTCGCCCCCTGACGGACGAGGCCACGGCCGTCGGAGAACCTGGCCAGGTCCGGCGGCCGTCCTTCATGCCCGGGTGCACCCCGTAGGCTGGCGGCCGAGACGACGCCCGCGTACCGGATGCCAGGAGCCGCCGTGACCAGCCCCGATTCGCACGTTCTGGTGATCGGCGAGTGCGTCGCCGACATCGTCCGCACGGATGGCGCCCCGGACACCGTCCACCCCGGCGGCAGCCCCGCGAACGTCGCCTACGGCCTGGCCCGGTTGGGGCGGCCCGCCACCCTGCTCACCCAGCTCGGGGAGGACGCCAACGGCCGGCTGATCCGGGCGCACCTGGAGTCGGCGGGGGTGGTGGTCCGGGCCGCCGGGGTGGCGCGGACCCCCTCGGCCGTGGTGCGTCTCGACGGGCAGGGGCGGGCGCGCTACACCTTCGACATCGGCTGGACGTTGCCGCCGACCGAACTCGCCGAAGCGCCGGGCGCGATCCACCTCGGCTCGATCGGGGCGGTCACCGACCCGGGCGCGGCGGCGGTGCTGGCGCTGGTCGAGCGGTGGCGCGGCCGGGCGCAGATCAGTTACGACCCGAACGTGCGCCCCGCGCTGATGGGCGAGCGGGCGCGGGCCGTGCGGCGGGTCGAGCGCTGCGTGGCGCTGAGCGACGTGGTCAAGGCGAGTGATGAGGACCTGGCCTGGCTCTACCCCGGTGAGGATGCGGAGGCGGTCGCGCGCAGCTGGCTCGCCCTCGGCCCGGCCGTGGTCGCGGTGACCCTGGGCGCCGACGGCGCGTTCGCGCTCACCGCCGGGGGCGGGCACGCGCGGGCCGCAGCCGTTCCGGTGCCGGTCGCCGACACCGTCGGCGCCGGGGACTCCTTCACGGCGGCTTTCCTGCACGCCCGCGCGGCCGGCGCCGACCTCGCCGGCTGCCTCACCCAGGCGGTGACGGCCGCCGCGCTGACCGTCTCCCGCCCCGGCGCCAACCCGCCCTCGACGGCGGAGCTGACGGCCGCCCTGGCGCAGGCGAGTTAGGGCGTGCTCTAGCCGGCCAGCTCCTTGCCGTACCAGATCTGGGCGTACGGGCCGCTGCTGTAGGCGGGGATCTCGCGGTAGCCGTGGCGGGTGTAGAGCGCGCGGGCCTCGACCAGGTCGAGGCGGGTGTCGAGGACGATCCGCCGGGCGCCGAGCGAGCGGGCGGCCTCGTCGACGGCGGCGAGCAGCCGGGCGCCGCCGCCGGTGCCGCGCAGGCCGGGGCGGACGAACACCCGGGTCAGCTCGACGGTGTCGGCGTCGCGCCGGCGCAGCCCGGCGCAGGACTGGGCCGCGCCGTCGTAGTGGCCTAGCAGGAAGAGGCCGTCCGGTGCGGCGAGGTCGTCGCTGGGGGAGCCGGCCAGCCCCGACTCCAGTTCCTCGGGGGTGCCTTCGCGGCCGAGGTGCAGGCGGTAGTAGCGGTTGGCCACGTCGTAGTAGTACTCGCGCAGCAGGGCCAGGGCCTCGGGTGCGGTGACGTCCGCCGTGGCGACGGACCAGAGGCGGGCGGTGCGGGGCGCGGTGTCGGTCATGGGCGCATGATCGGTGGTCGCGGGCCCGGTCCGCAATCGGGTTTCGCACGGCCGCCCGGTCGGCTCGGGTGCCCGGCCGGTTCGGCAAAGGAAGGGCAAGGAGCCCGGCGCGTCGTTGCCCCGCACGGGTGATGAGGGGGTTGGCGGGGGTGCGCTGCGGGGGAGCAGTGCGTCTATGAACAGATCATCAAATCATCGCATTAATGCGGGTTTGAGAGGGATTCAGGGACGCGGCGCCGGTGCTCGGGCGGGTGTGCGGACCGGTTTGCTGGCCACCGTCTGCCTCTCCGCCGTCGCCGCCGGCTGTGCGGGGCCGGCCGACCCCGCGCGGCCGGCCGTCGTCCCGCCCGCGCCGGGTGCCGTGCCCGTCGTCGAACACGGGGTCGGCCGCCCGCCCGAGGCGCTGCCGGTGCTGCCGGGCCTGGCCCGCAAGGAGGAGGAGGTCGGCACCGAGGCGGTCGCGCGCCGGGATTCGGAAACCCGGGCGGCCCTGGAGACCGCGCACCGCTGGGGCCTGGAGGCCCCGCCGCTGAAGGCGCCGCCACGCCCGGCGACCAGGCCGGTGCTGGCCCAGTCGCAGGGCGTGAAGCTCAAGGAGGGGCGGCCGCCGGTGGTCTACCGGGTGCCGACCGACGAGAAGGTGGTCTTCCTCACCGTCGACGACGGCTCCGAGAAGGACCCGGAGTTCTCCCGGATGGCCGACGAACTCGGCATCCCGCTCAGCACCTACGTTTCCGACTACCTGGCCCGCGAGAACTACGGCTACTTCCGCGACCTGCACGCCCAGGGGGTGGAGATCAACAACCACACCATCAACCACCGCAACCTGAAGGTCCTCGGCTACGAGGCCCAACGCGACGAGATCTGCCGTCAGCAGGACCAGCTGGAGAAGCAGATCGGCGTCCGCCCCCGGCTGTTCCGGCCCCCGTACGGCGAGTACAACGACGACACGCTGCGCGCGGCGGCGTCCTGCGGGGTCCAGGCGGTGCCGCTGTGGAACGAGGAGGCCTTCCCGGACCACATGGAGTGGCGCTACGACGACCGCAAGCTCCACTCGGGCGACATCATCCTCACCCACTTCCGGGGCACCGACCTCTGGAAGGCCTCGATGCCGGACCTGCTCCGCAAGGTCGTCAACGACGTCACCGCGCAGGGCTTCGCCCTCGGCCGGCTGGACGACTACCTGTAGGAGTTCGCCCGTCGAGGGCTCCGAGGATCAGCCGAGCGAGAGGGCGTCGAGGTACACCCAGGCGCCCTCGTGCCGGACGAACCGGCTGTGCTCGGTGAGCACGCCCTGCTCGCGGCCCTCGGTCCAGTGCGCCCGGAAGGCGACCGTGCCCTCCGCGTGGAAGGCGCCGCCCTCGGTGGTGGCCACCACCTCCAGGCCGGTCCAGCGCAGCGCCGGGTCGAAGTCCACCTCGGCGGGCCGGGTGTCCGGGTGCCAGGTGCGCAGCAGGTAGGCCTCGTCCTGGGCGGCGAAGGCGCTGTACCGCGAGCGCATCAGGGACTCGGCGGTGGTGGCCGCCGTCTGGCCGCGGTGCAGCCGCCCGCAGCAGTCGCCGTAGGCGGCGGGCAGGCCGCAGGGGCAGGGGGAGGAGGGCAGCAGCCGGGGCGCGGAGGCGGCGGCGCGGGGCGCGGGGTGACGTCGGGACATGCGGTCCATTCTCTCCCTCCGGCCCCGGCCGCCCCGACCGGGGCCGGTGGGGCGTCCGGGTGCGGGTGCTCAGCAGTGGGCGGAGTCCGGTTCGCCGAACCAGGCGTGCAGCGCGCGCAGCAGCCCGTCCGGATCCTCCTCCCCGGGAGCGGCGGCCCAGGCGACGTAGCCGTCCGGGCGTACCAGCAGCGCGCCGGCGGGTGGTTGCGGGCAGTCGGCCGTGAGCACGTCCACCCGGCCCTTCCAACCGGCCGCGAGGTCGGCGAGCCGTGGCGGGCCGTCCGCGAGGTCGAGCAGCAGGGCCCGGCCGCCGCGGGCCAGTTCGGCGAGCCGGGTGGGGCCGGTGGCGGTGGTCAGCGGGAGGTCCGGCGCGAAGCCGCCGGCGAGCGGGTGCGGGCAGTCGGTGTCGTACCGGACGTCGCTGCCCGCCATGAGCGCGGCGATCCGCCCGAGGTTGTCCTGGTACGCGAGCAGCTCGCCGAACAGGGCGCGCAGGGCGGTGACGGCCGGGCCCGGGGACATCAGGGCCATCTGGGCCTGCGAGTGCATGAAGACCCGTTCGCCGATGGGGTACCGCTCGCGGTGGTAGCTGTCCAGCAGGCCGGGCGGGGCCCAGCCCTGGAGGTCGGCGGCCAGCTTCCAGCCGAGGTTCGCGGCGTCCTGGAGCCCGAGGTTGAGGCCCGGACCGCCGGTGGCGGCGTGCACGTGCGCGGCGTCGCCGACCAGCAGCACCCGGCCCTCGCGGTAGCGCTCGGCGAGCCGGGTGTTGTGCCCGACCTGGCGGCGCGGGGTGTGCGCGCCGGGCGTGTCGGCCGGGGCGAGCGGCAGGTCGGCGCCGGTCACCCGGCGGACGCTGGCGCGCAGTTCGTCCAGCGTGGCCGGCACGGTCTCGTCGACGGGCGGGCCGGCCCACTCCATGGTGGCCATCATGGCGAGTTCCGGGCCCATCGGGGCGAGCACGAACACGCCGTGCGCGGTGCGGGTGTGGGTGAACGGGCGGAACGGCGTCGGGCAGCCGGGCAGCAGCACCTCGCCGGTGTCGAGCACCCGCAGTCCCTCGGGCGGGCGCACGTGGGCGATGCGCGCGACGGGGTCGGGCGAGGTGACCCCGGGGAAGCCGATCCCGGCCAGCTTGCGGACGGTGCTGCGGCCGCCGTCGGCGCCGACCAGGTAGCGGGCGCGCAGCCGCTCCGGCCCGTCCGGTCCGAGGACCTCGACGGTCACCCCCGCCGCGTCCTGGCTCAGGCCGGTGACCTCGCGGCCGTGGTGCACGGTCACGCCGAGTTCGCGGGCCCGCTCCGCCAGGGCCTGCTCGATCCGGTGCTGCGGCACCGGCAGGGCGTACAGCGGGTTGCCGTCGAGCTCCCGGAGGTCCAGCGGGAACGCGCCGAACACGAAGCGGGGCACCGGGGCCGGGGCGCCCGGGCCGCCGAGCCGCTCGTACAGGCCGCGGTGGTCCAGCAGCCGGATCACCTGGCCGACCAGCCCGTTCGCCTTCTGCTCCGACGAACGTTCGGCCAGCCGGTCCAGCACCACCGGCCGGACTCCGGCCAGCGCCAGTTCGCAGGCCAGCATCAGCCCGTTCGGGCCGGCGCCGGCGATGATGACATCGTGGGTCATGGTAAATCCCCCTGTGCGACGGTGAGTTCACGAAGACGACGGTTCGGGGAGGCCGGCCGCCAGCTGCCGCAGTGCCTCCGCCAGGAGCGTTTGCAGCGGTACCGGCGGGTCGGCGCGCAGCCATACGTCGCTGGCCGCCTTGAGTGCGGCCAGGACGCCGGCGGCGACCAGTCTGGGGTGGAGGCCGCCGGGGTCGACCCCGGTCCGGGCGGCCACCGCCGCGGTGAGCCCGGCCTCGGCGTCCGCGCCGGCACGGGCCAGCTCGGCCTGGAGGGCCGGTTCGCGCAGCAGTAGCCGCACCGCGGCGGTCCACCGCGGGTCCGGCTGCTCCGCCGCGCCGTCGAAGGGCGCGAGGGTGGCCCGGGTGAGCGCCTCCCAGAGCGGTTCGGCGGCGGGCCGCTCGCTCAGCGCCTCGCCGACGAGCCGGATGCGGTCGCAGTGCCGGGAGACGATGGCCTCGGCCTTGCTGGAGAAGTAGTTGTTGTAGGTGCGCGGCGACACCCCGGCCGCGGCCGCGATGTCCTCGACCCGGACGTTCTCCAGGCCCCGTTCCACCGCCAGGCGCAGTGCGGCCCAGCTCAGCGCCTCCCGGGTCGCGGCCTTCTTCCGTTCCCGCAGACCGATCTGACTCTTCGTCATGACCACCACTCTCCCCAGAAGCCTGCGCGCCGCGCAAGACTGCGCGGCACGCAACTTTTTCGGAGCCGACACCCCGGGCGGATCCGCCCCGGCGGGGTTGCGAGGAGTCGCGCGGCGGCTCGGCGAGTCGCCCTGCCCACCCGGTTGGTCACTGATAGTAGTGGCCTGGTTGCGGAGCGGTCTCCCGCGCCGGTTCGGCGGGACGGTTCGACAGGACGTCCCGACAGCACACCTCGACAGGACATGAGGAGCGGTCATGGGTGGCAGACAGCGTCCGCCGGGAGCGCGGACCCCTCGGCAGGGCAGGCCCGTCGCGGGCGGCCGGGTGAACGCCCGGGCGGAGATCGCCCGGCTGGAGGGTTATCTCGCCTGGGAGGCCGAGGTCGCGGCGGCCGAGCGGGACGCCCGGGCCTTCGCCGGGCAGTTCCCGTGGCTGCCCGCCGCGGAGCGGGAGAGCCTGGAGCAGGCCTACGCCGCCGACCGGCTGCGCTACGCCGAGGAGGTCGTCGACCGCGCCGTCGAGCGCTGCCGCCGGCTGGCCGCCCGCTACCGCAGCGAGTGCCGCCGGATCTGCGCCCGCTGGGCCGCGCTCTGCCTCTCCGTCACCCTGGCGGCGGCGCTGTTCGCCGTCGTCCCGGCGGCCCTGCGGGCCTGAGCCGGGCCGATCCGCCGGCACGCCCGAGGGCCCGCCGCGCCGATGACGGCGCAGCGGGCCCTCGGGCGTGCGCGGGGATCAGTGGTGGCCGTGGCCGCTGCTGATCTCCTGGTGCTCCTCGGCGGTGGGCTTGGCGATCTGGCTGCCCTCGCCGTAGAAGCCGCGGGACAGCTTGGCCCTCGTCCGGGCGAACAGCCCGGCCTTGCGGACCACCCCGTTCTCGTCCACCTCCGGCGGCAGATCCTCCGGCTGCGGCTGCTCGTGCGCGGTGAGGGTGTACATCCGGCCCGGCGGGAGCGGGGCGTGCACCTCGACGAACTCGCCGTGCTGGAGCCGGTTGATCACGCCGGTCTCCCGGCCGTGCAGCACCTTCTCCTTGTCGCGCCGCTGCAGGCCCAGGCACCACCGCTTGGTGACCACGAAGACGACCACCGGCACGACGAAGAAGCCGGTGCGCACCGCGTAGGTGATCGCGTTGATCGACAGGTGGAAGTGGGTGGCGAGCAGGTCGTTGCCGCCGCCGGCCAGCAGGATCAGGTAGAGGCCGATCCAGGCCGCGCCGAAGGCCGTGCGCACCGGTGCGTTGCGCGGCCGGTCGGCGAGGTGGTGCTCGCCGCGGTCCCCGGTGACCCAGGCCTCCAGGAACGGGTAGCACCAGATGATCAGCAGCACGGTCGGGAAGACCATCAGCGGGACGAACACCCCGAGGTTCAGGGTGTGGCCGCCCCAGACGCTGATCTCCCAGCCGGGCATCACGCGCACCAGACCCTCGGAGAAGCCCATGTACCAGTCCGGCTGGGCGTCGGTGGACACCTGGTCGGGCCGGTAGGGGCCGTACGCCCAGATCGGGTTGACGGTGGCGATCGCCGACATGAACGCGACCACGCCGAAGACCAGGAAGAAGAAGCCGCCGGCCTTGGCCATGTAGACCGGCATCAGCGGCATGCCGACCACGTTGTCGTTGGTCCGGCCGGGCCCGGCGAATTGGGTGTGCTTGTGGTAGAAGACCAGGATCAGGTGCGCCGCGAGCAGGCCGACCATGACCCCCGGGATCAGCAGGACGTGCACGGTGAACAGCCGCGGCACGATGTCCTGGCCGGGGAACTCGCCGCCGAACATGAAGAACTGCAGGTACGAGCCGACGATCGGCACGGCCAGGACGGCACCCTCCATGAACCGGATGCCGGTGCCGGAGAGCAGGTCGTCCGGCAGCGAGTAGCCCATGAAGCCGTCGAACATGCCGAGGAACAGCAGCAGCGCGCCGAAGACCCAGTTGATCTCGCGGGGCTTGCGGAACGCGCCGGTGAAGAAGACGCGCATCATGTGCGTCAGCATCGAGGCGACGAACACGATCGCCGCCCAGTGGTGGACCTGGCGCATCAGCAGGCCGCCGCGGACCTCGAAGCTGATGTCGATGGTCGAGGCGTAGGCCTCCGACATCTGGATGCCCTTGAGCGGGACGTACGAGCCGTCGTAGATGACCTCGCCCATGCTCGGCTTGAAGAAGAGGGTCAGCCAGACGCCGGTGATGATGATGATGACGAAGGTGTAGAGCGCGATCTCGCCCAGCATGAAGGACCAGTGGTCCGGGAAGATCTTGCGCAGATTGGCCTTGGCCAGGGAGTAGATGCCGACCCGGCCGTCGGTCCAGTCGGCCAGGGCCTCGGCCTTGTTCGCGGGGTTGGCGCGCGTGCTGGTCACCGGTCCCGGCTGCGACTGCTGGTCGGTTCTCACGACGGACTCCCCGGCGTCCTCGGCGTGCCGGGCTGGAGGCCCGCCGGCAAAGACGCCGGCCGGCGAAGTGTTGTGATCATGGGACCTCTCGATACGGGCCCGCCGGCTGAACCGGCACGCGGAGCGGGTGACCCACTGGCCCGTTGCTCAGGGTGATGGAGCGCTTACTCTGTCATGCTGTCGGCAGGGGGCCGACTGTGCACGTCCATCGGTCCGTACGGCCGCTCGTGTCGGGCCGGACGGGGGGTCCTGACGTCCGATCGGCCGCCGGACGGGTGGCGGTGCTGCGCCCGGGTGCCGCTGAACCGTTTCGGCGCGCGCCGCGTCCGGAGGTCGCGCGATTCCGGGCCTACGCTGCGCCAATGGTGGATCACCCTGAACTCTTCGAGGACGTCACCGCGGCCCTCGCCCGCGCCGGGATCGACGCCGGGCCGGGCCCGTCCCTGCTGCGGATCGGCCATCGGCCGCCGGGGGTGGCGGTCGGCTGGTCGCCGGGGGAGGGGCCGGACGGGCCGCCCTCCCGGGGGGCGCGCGAGGCGGTCAGCGGTGCGGTCGCCGTCGTGCTGCGCGAGTGCGGCTACCTGGTCGCCGAGACGGCCGGCGGCGAGCTGTTGGTGACGCCCGCCGCCGCACCGGTGGCGGTGCCGGCGGAGCCGGAGACGGTGCCGGAGCAGTGGTGGGGCTGAGCCGGGCCGGCTCGGCAGCCCTCATACCGAACCCTTACCTGAACGGGGGGTCCTGTTGACCGCGGCGGCTCTAAGGTTTGCCTAAGCTAAGTCGAAGCGCCCTGGACCCCCGTGTCCGGGGCGTTCGGCTGTGCCGCGCCGCCGCCACCCGCGGCGGGCCGCCGAGTTCAGGTACGACCCGGGGTGACCGGGGGAGGAGCCCGCTGCATGTGGGATGAGGCGTTTCCCAGCTTTCTGATCGGGCTGCGCGAGGGTCTGGAAGCCGGACTGATCGTGTCGATCCTGGTCGCCACGCTCGTCCGCTTCGGGCACAAGGCCCGGTTGCCGCAGGTGTGGACCGGCGTCGCGGCGGCGATCGCGCTCAGCCTCAGCTTCGGCGCGGTGCTCACCTTCACCGCCGCCAACCTCTCCGGCCACGCCCAGGAGGCGTTCGGCGGGGTGCTGAGCCTGATCGCGGTCGGCTTCGTCACCGCGATGGTGTTCTGGATGCGCCGCTCGGCGCGCACCCTCTCCGCCGAGCTGAAGGAGAAGGTCCAGGCCTCGCTGGCGATGGGCGCCGGCGCGCTGGTGCTCACCAGCTTCCTGGCCGTCGGCCGCGAAGGCCTGGAGACCTCGCTCTTCCTGTGGACCAACGTGCGCACCGCCGGGGAGTCCACCGGGCCGCTGCTCGGCGCGGCCGTCGGCCTGGTGCTCTCGGCCGGCCTCTGCTGGGGCCTGTACCGGCGGGCGCTGAAGATGAACCTCACCCGGTTCTTCACCATCACCGGCGTCGGCCTGATCGTGGTCGCGGCGGGCGTGCTCGGTTACGGCCTGCGCGACTTGCAGGAGTCCGGGCTGGTCGGCGGCGGCAGCTCGTACGCCTTCGACCTGAGCGGCCACCTGGACGCCTCCTCCTGGTACGCCACGTTGGTGCAGGGCACCCTCAACCTGACCGTCACCATGACGGTCCTCCAGGTCGTCGGCTACCTCGCCTACCTGTGCATCGTGATGACGCTGTTCGTCGAGGGCGTCCGCGGCGGCAAGACCGCTCCGGCCGCCGGGAAGGCGGCGCAGGGCGAGGCGACGCAGGGCGAGAAGGCCGGGGCGGCCGCGCCCGAGGCCGCCGGGCCGGCGCGGTCCGGACGGCCGCGCTGGGCCGTGCCGACCGCGCTGGTCGCGGTGCCGGTGGTGGTCGCCGGGGCCGTGATCGCGGTCAGCGACGGCAAGCAGGGCAGCTCCGCCACCGTGTCCGTCTCCGAGCAGGAGTGCGGCAAGGGCTTCAGCACCCCGCTGCCCGGCCAGCAGGTCTTCCAGATGCACAACACCGGGGACAAGGTCTCCGAGGTCTACCTGGTCAACCCGGCCAGCGGCGCCGTCTACGGCGAGATCGAGGGTCTGGCCCCCGGCACCACCCGCGCGCTGACCGCGACCATCGGCTCCGGCGACTACGCGTGGCGCTGTGTGCCCACCGGCGGCACGTCCGTCACCTCGGCCGCCGTGCACGTCACCGGCGGCGGCCAGGTCAAGGCCGTCAAGCCGGTCGCCGAGGACGACCTCAAGGGCCCGCTCGACGCCTACAAGGACTACGTCGACAAGGGCCTCGCGACCCTGCTGACGCAGACCCAGAAGCTCCAGGCCGACGTCCACGGCGGCGACCTCGCCACCGCCAAGGCCGACTGGCTCACCGCCCACCTCCAGTACGCCTCGCTCGGCGCCGCCTACGGCACCTTCGCCGACCTCGACGGCAAGATCGACGGCCGGCCCGACGGGCTCGCCGACAAGGCCCAGGACAAGGACTTCACCGGTTTCCTGCGCCTGGAGTACGGCCTGTGGCACGGCCAGTCCGCCGCCGACCTGACGCCCGTCGCCGACCAGCTGGCCGCCGACGTCGCCAAGCTCGGGCAGGACTTCCCCGGCCAGGACTTCGACCCCGGAGACCTCCCGCTGCGCGCCCACGAGATCCTGGAGAACACCCTCCAGTTCGAGCTCACCGGCGACACCGACCAGGGCAGCGGCACCAACCTGGCCACCACCCAGGCCAACCTGGCCGGCACCCGGGAACTGCTGACCGTCCTGCAGCCGCTGCTCGACGAGCGCGACCCGCAGTTGCTCCCCCGCGTCGACGCCGGGATGAAGCGGGTCGGCGACCTGGTCGCCTCCGCCCACAAGCCCGAGGGCTGGACCGCACTGGAGCAGCTCCCCGCCGACGCCCGCCGCCAGCTCAACGGCGCCACCGGCCAACTGCTCGAAGACCTCGCCCCCATCCCCGCCCTGCTCGAGATCCGGAAGGCCGCCTGATGACCGACCACACCGCTGCCACCGGAGGCTCCTGCCCGTTCCCGCACGCCGCCGCGCCCGCCCCGGCCGTCGCCGAGGGCGGCTGCCCGGCCGGCCCGGCCCGCCGCAGCTTCGTCCGGACCGCCCTCGGCGCCGGCGCCGGAGCGGCCGTCATGGCGGGCGGGGCGTTCACCCTGGCCGCCGGTCCGGCCTCCGCCGGGGACAGCCGCCAGGCGAAGAGCGGAGTCGTCCCGTTCCACGGCGACCACCAGGCCGGCGTCACCACCCCGGCCCCCGGCTACGCCGCCTTCGTGTCCTGCCAGGTGATAGCCCAGGACCGCAACGGCCTGGAGGACCTCCTCAAGACCCTGACCGAGCGGATCCGCTTCCTCACCGCCGGCGGCACCCCGCCCGACCTCGGCGTCGGCGCGCCGCCCGCCGACAGCGGCATCCTCGGCCCCACCGTGCCCACCGACAACCTGACCGTCACGGTCGGCGTCGGCGCCTCGCTGTTCGACGACCGGTACGGGCTGGCCAAGGCCAAGCCGACCAAGCTGGCCCCGATGAAGACCTTCCCCAACGACAATCTTCAGGCCGCCGAACTCCACGGCGACCTCTCGCTGCAGATCTGCGCCGACCGCCAGGACACCGTGCTGCACGCGCTGCGCGACATCACCCGGCACACGCGCGGCGCGATGCAGATCCTCTGGCGGATCGACGGCTTCCAGAGCGAGTCCCGCCCGGACGGCGCCCAGCGCAACCTGCTCGGCTTCAAGGACGGCATCGTCAACCCCGACACCACCTCCGCCCGCGAGATGGACCGGCTGATCTGGGTCACCGACGGGCTGGGCGAGCCCGCCTGGGCGACCGGCGGCAGCTACCAGGTGATCCGGATCATCCGGATGCTGATCGAGTTCTGGGACCGCGTCACCCTCGCCGAGCAGGAGAAGATGTTCGGCCGCCGCCGCGACACCGGCGCGCCGCTGGACGGCCGCCAGGAGACCGACGCGCCGGACTACGGCAAGGACCCGGAGGGCAAGGCGATCCCGCTCAAGGCGCACATCCGGCTCGCCAACCCGCGCACCGCCGACACCGACACCTCGCGCATCCTGCGCCGCGGCTTCAACTACGACCGGGGCGTCGACCAGGCCGGCAACCTGGACATGGGCCTGGTGTTCTGCTGCTACCAGCAGGACGTGGTGCGGCAGTTCGAGGCCACCCAGACCCGGCTCGTCGACGAGCCGCTGGTCGACTACATCTCGCCGACCGGCGGCGGGTACTTCTTCGTCCTGCCGGGCGTGAAGGACAACGCCGACTGGCTCGGGCGCGGGCTGCTCGCTGCGGTCTGACGGCGGTCTGACGGGCGGTCTCACGGCGGCCGACGTGACGCCGGGCCCCGGGCGCTGCCGCGTGCCCGGGGCCCGGCGGCGTTGCGCGTGCCCCGGAGCCGCCACGCGGACGGGAGGTCGAGGACACGCCCTACGGGCCGAGGGTGAAGCCGATCACCGCGCCGCCGCCGTCCCGGTTGGCGGCGAAGGCCTCGCCGCCGTGCGAGCCGGCCACCTCGTGCACGATGGCCAGGCCCAGCCCCGAACCGGGCAGGCTGCGCGCGGCGGTGGCCCGGTAGAAGCGGTCGAAGACCCGGGAGAGGTCGGCCTCGTCGATCCCCGGCCCGCCGTCGCGCACCTCGACCCGGCGGCCGCGCACCACCACCTCGATCGGGGCCTTCCCGGCCGGGTCGAACTTGGCGGCGTTGTCCAGCAGGTTGCCCACCGCCCGGGCCAGCGCGTCCGGGCGGGCCGTGACCACCGTGTCGTCGGCGTCCACGGTGATCTCCCGGCCGCTGCGCCGCCGGGCCTGTGCGGCGGCCTCGCGCACCAGCTCGGCCAGCACCAGCTCGGTCGGCTCCTCGTCGGCCTTCCGGTCCGCGGCGAGTGCCACCAGCTCCTCCACCAGAAGCGTCAACTCCCTTGCCTCCTCGGCCAGATCGGCCATCAGTGCGGCCTGTTCGGCGGGCGGCAGGCGGTCCAGGCTGGGCAGGACCGAGAGGTTGGTGCGCAGGCTGGTCAGCGGGGTGCGCAGCTCGTGCCCGGCGTCCTGGACGAGCCGGCGCTGGTTCTCCTTGGCCGTGGCGAGCCGGCCCAGCATCCGGTCGAAGGCCCGGCCGAGCCGGCCGACCTCGTCCGTTCCGGCGGCCGGCACCGGAACGTCCAACCGTCCGCTGGCGGCGACCAGTTCGGCCGCGTCGGTGAGCCGGACCAGCCGGCCGGTGATCCGCCGGGCGAGCAGCCAGCCGGCCCCGCCCGCGAGCACCGCGACCACCGCCACCGACACCCCGGTACGGATCCGCAGCGTCGCCAGCAGGTGCTCGGTGGGGCCCAGTTGCTGGGCGATCTGGACCGCGCCGCGGCCGCCGCCGAGCGAGACCACGGCCACCCGGTAGGTGTCGCCGTGCACGTGCCGAAGCCCGGACGAGGTCTGGCCGGGGTCGTCGGAGCGGGCGAGGGAGCGGTCCTCCGGGGTCGGCCGGAGGTCGATCCGGGCGGTGCCGGGCAGCACCTCCCCGTCGGGGCCGAGGGACTGCGAGGTGACCCGGATCGGGCGCAGCAGATCCTCGCTCAGGCCGCCCGTGCCGTTGAAGTCGCCGGGGAACAGCATCTCCCGGCCGACCTGCTGGTGCACCGCCTGGACGGCCGCGGTGAAGTCGGCGCCCTCGTCGTCCCGGATCAGCCGGGCGGCGGAGTGGTAGCCGAGCGCGCCGATCAGCACCGCGACCAGGGCGGCCATCGCGGCGAAGGCGAGCGAGACGGTGGTGCGCAGCCCCGGGCGCGGCCACAGCGGCCGCGGCCGCGACCGGCCCCGGCCGGTCACGACTCGCGCAGCGTGTAGCCGACGCCGCGGACGGTGTGGATCAGCGGTGTCAGGCCGGGCCGGTCCAGCTTGCGGCGCAGGTAGCCGATGAACACCGCGAGGTTCTTCGAGCCGGGGCCGAAGTCGTAGCCCCAGATCCGCTCGTACACCGTGGCCTGGTCGAGCACCGAGCCCGCGTGCCGGGTCAGCAGCTCCAGCAGGTCGAACTCGGTCCGGGATAGCTCCAGTTCCTGCCCGGCCCGCCAGGCCCGCCGGGCGTGCGGCTCGACCCGCAGGTCGGCCACCGCGAGGACGCCCCCGGCGGGTTCGGGCGCGTTGCGGCGCAGCAGGGCGCGCAGGCGGGCGAACAGCTCGTCCACGTCGAAGGGCTTGACCAGGTAGTCGTCGGCCCCGGCGTCGAGCCCGGCGATCCGGTCCGGGACCTCGACCCGGGCGGTGAGCATCAGGACCGGGATGCGGTCGCCGTCGGCGCGCAGGCGGCGGCAGACCTCCAGGCCGTCCGGGCCGGGCATCATCACGTCCAGCACCAGCAGGTCCGGGCGCTGCTCCGTGAGGGCGGCCAGGGTCTGCGCGCCGTCCGCGGCGGTGCTCACCCGGTAGCCCTCCAGCTGGAGGGCGCGGGTGAGGGAGTCGCGGATGGCCCGGTCGTCCTCGGCGATCAGCACGGTGTGGGTCATGGCCCCGATTCTCCCCGGCGCGCCCACGGCGGCGTCCGGCGGGTCCGGGCGGCGGCGCGTGACGGGTCTGGGGGAAGGGTCTGGGCGAGGGCGGTGTCCGGCGGGTCCGGGCCCGGCCGGTGGCCGTGCCGGCCGCGGCTTTCGCAGCGCCGGGGAGGGGCGTACGGTGGCCACACGGTGGCGTGTCCGCCGGGGGCGCCACCGGGTCCTTGTCGGCACACCCCGCCGGAGGCCGCGATGGCAGACCGGATGGCCTTCCTCACCACCCCGCGCGCCGAGCGCGAGCGGCGGGACGCACAGCAGCGACTGGGGGACTCCCGGGAGGTGTACCGGCCGCGGACGCCGCTGCCGGTGGTGGGCGGGCAGGCGGGCCGGTGCATGGACTGCGGGCTGCCGTTCTGCCACCACGCCTGCCCGCTGGGAAACCTGGTGCCGGAGTGGAACCGGCTGGTGGCGGACGCGGACTGGCGGGCCGCCGCCGCCCGGCTGCTGGCGACCAACAACTTCCCCGAGTTCACCGGAAGGCTCTGCCCGGCACCCTGCGAGAGCGCGTGCGTGCTGGCGATCGACGGCGCGGCGGTGGCGATCAAGAACGTCGAGCTGGCGATCACCGACCGGGCCTGGGAAGAGGGCTGGGACCTGCCGCAGCCGCCCGAGCGGGGCGCCGGGTGGCGGGTGGCCGTGGTCGGCTCGGGCCCGGCGGGCCTGGCCGCCGCGCAACAGCTGACCCGGGCCGGGTACGCCACCACGGTGTACGAGCGGGCCGACCGCCCCGGCGGGCTGCTGCGCTACGGGATCCCGCCGTTCCGGCTGGAGAAGCACCGGCTGGACCGGCGGCTCGACCAGATGCGGGCCGAGGGCACGGACTTCCGCACCGGGGTGTTCGTCGGCCGGGACCTCGCGGCCGGGGAACTGCGGGCCGGGTGCGACGCGCTGGTGGTGGCGGTCGGTGCGACCGCCTGCCGGGAGCTGGCGGTGCCGGGGTGCGCCCTGCCCGGCGTGCACCAGGCGATCGACTACCTGACCTGGGCGAACCGGGTCGACGAGGGCGACCGCGCGGCCCCGCCGGTGTCCGCCGAGGGTCGGCACGTGGTGATCGTCGGCGGCGGGGACACCGCGGCCGACTGCCTGGGGACGGCGCTGCGCCAGGGCGCGGCCTCCGTCACCCAGCTCGACATCAACCCGTGTCCGCCGGTGTGCCGGGCGCCGGAGCAGCCCTGGCCCGTCCACCCGAAGGTGTACCGGGAGACCACCTCGCACGAGGAGTCGGGGGCCGCGGCGGCCGGTCCCCGGGTGTTCGCGGCGACCACGGTCGGCTTCGAGGCCGGACCGGACGGCCGGCTGGCCGCCGTCCGCTTCGCCGAGGCCGAACCGGCCGACCGCAGCCCCCGGACCGGCACCGAGCGGAGCATCCCGGCGGAGCTGGTGCTGCTCGCGCTGGGCTTCAGCGGCCCGGAGCCGGACCAGGGGCTGATCGCCCAACTCGGCCTCACCACCGGCCCGGACGGCGCCCTGGCCCGGGACGACGACTTCGCCACCGGCGCGCCGGGCGTCTTCGTCGCCGGGGACGCCGGGCGCGGGCAGTCACTGATCGTGTGGGCGATCGCCGAGGGGCGGGCGGCGGCCGCGGCGGTGGACCGCCATCTGCGCGGCGGCACCGAACTCCCGGCGCCGATCCGGGCGTCGGCGCGGGCGCTCACGCTCTGAGGGGCGTGCGGGCGCTCACGCGCTGAGGGGCGCGCGGGCGTTCATTGCTCTGAGGGGCGTGCGGGCGGGCCCGGCGGCCCGGCCGCACCTCCGCGCAACCCATTGCGGTGTGGGGTATCTGCTGCCGGTGCGGTGAGCGGGGCCGGGCCCGGTCGATTTCGGGTCAGAGCAGCGGCAGCCGGCGGAGGAAGACGTCAGGGGCCTGGTTGGTGTCGCCCGGGACGAGCGTGCCGTCCTCGGAGGTGAACAGCACCGTGGTGCCGAGGGCGTCGACGAACGGCCGCTCCGAGGCGCCGGCGGTCTGCGAGCCGTCCGTCGCCACGCTGACCCGCTCGGTGCGGCCGGTCCGCAGGTCGCGCCGGAAGACGTCCCCGGCGTTGTTGGTGTCCCCTGGCACCAGGTTCGCCGCGTCGGAGTCGAAGTAGACCCAGCGGGCGTCGGCGGTGATCTGCGCGTGGTAAGAGTCGCCGGAGGTCTTCGTCCCCGGGAGCCCGGCGCTGACCAGGGTCTCGGTGTCCTCCTCCAGGTCGCGGACGTACACCTCGAAGTGGTGCCCTCGGGGGCCGTTGCCGTCCTGGAGCAGCGCCGAGTAGACGGCGTAGCAGCCGTCCCGGCTGAGCGCCGGGGAGGCCGCCCCGCGGTAGCCGCCCGCCCCGCCGGTGCTCACCAGGACGCTCTGCTCGTCGCGGAGGTCGCGGACGTAGAGCGGGTAGAAGCGGGGCTTGAGGATCGTCGGCTGGTCGTCGTGCCGGAAGGAGTCGCGGACGAACTCCTCGTCGGAGACGCCGTCGAGCTCGGCGGCGGCCTTCGCGGCGAGGGCGCCGGGCTTGTCCTGGCCGATGATGTTGGTGGCCTTCGAGATGAAGCCGACCGAGCCGCCGTCCCCGCTGATCACCGGCTCGGCGGAGGAGGCGTTCGCCTCGGTTCCGTCCGCGCCGACGCTGACCAGGCGGGTCCCGCCCGTCGAGCGGTCGGTGACGTAGATGTTGCCGCCCGTCCAGGTGACCGTGCCGGGGGCCAGGTCGGAGCGGTTGGACTGGTAGGCGACGTACCGGCCGTCCCAGCTGATCGACGGGTGGCTGGACTGCCGGCCGGCCTGCGGCTTGGCCGGGTCGTGTCCGGTGGACACCAGCTCGGTGGTCCCCGTCCAGCGGTCGTGGACGTAGACGTCCTCGAAGCCGAGGTTCCCGCCGGGGGCGAGGTTGGTGGCGTAGGAGCTGAACGCCACGTAGCGGCCGTCGCCGCTGATCGTGGCGTTGAAGGAGTCGTCGGCCGCCTGGGCGCCGTTCGCGCCGGTGCTGACCCGTTCGGTCCGGCCGGTCCACAGATCCCGGACGAAGACGTCCGACGTGCCGTTGGTGTCGCCGGGAACCAGATTGGCGGCCTTCGAGGTGAAGACGGCGAAGCGGCCGTCGGCGCTCAGACCGGCGGCGTCCGAGGCGCCGTCGGTCTGCCTCTGGCCGAGCCCGACGGATACCCGTTCGGTGCGGCCGCGCGGCGCGTCCGCCTGGGCGGGCGTCGCCACCGTGACGGCGGCCAGCGCGGCCGCCGCCAGCGCGCCGGCCGCGCGCAGCAGGTGTGGTGCGGAACGTGCGCGAGTCATCCGGTTCCTCCCCTGGGTGCGGCCGGCCGCGTCGAACTCCCCGGCGGCCGGCTCGTGGTGAGCCAACCGCCGGGTGCGGCGGGAGGTCAACGATGCCCGCCCGGGAGCGGCGGAATCGCGTCACCGGGAGGAGACGGAGAGGGTGATGGATCGGGTGCACACGGCTTTTGCTAGCATCCGGCGGCAGATGCGTCGGAGGGGGTTCGGGTGGACGGTGGCAAGCGGGTGGAGGAGTCGGTCGAGGTCCGCTACACGCCGACGACCGCGGACTTCCGGGCGGCCTTCGCGGCCCGGGCCCGGGGTACGGCGGCGGGTCGACGGTCCCGGCGGTCGAGGTACCTGACCGCCTCCTGCGCCGGGGCCGGTGCGGTGGTGCTCTCGGTCGCCGACCGGACGGTGGGCCCACCGGCGCTGGTGATGCTCGCGGCCGCGCTGCTGCTGGTGGTCGGACTGCCCTGGCTGCAACTGCGTCAGGTGCGGCGGATGGCGGCGGACAAGGGTGAGTTCCGGATCGTCCTCGGCGAGGCCGGGGTGACCGTCACCAACGCGGTGTCCAGCACCGAACTCGCCTGGCGGGAGCTTCCGCACTACCTGGAGACGCCCGGACTCTTCGTCCTGCTGGGCGGGGACGAGCAGACGCACGTGCTGACCCTGCTGCCCAAGCGCGGCACCGGCGACCCGGGCCGGCTCGGCGCGTTGATCGCCCGGCACGCCACGGTGCCCGCCCGGGGCTGAGGGGCGGCGCCCCGGTCCGCCGCTGTCGAGGTGGGCGGTCATGGCGTGGACTGCTGGTCGGGCCGGACGGGCTGGTGGTGTCGGTCGGGTTGGTCGCGGGTGTTCAGCTGGTCGCGCTGGTCGTAGCGCCAGAGCGCGGGCAGCGCGGCCGACAGGGCGGCGGTGCCGGCCAGGCAGAGCAGACCGCCGGTGCGCAGCGCGACGCGGATGCCCTGCCGGGCGGCGAGGCCGCCAGCCCGCAGGTCCCCGAGGGCGGGGCCGGCGGAGCCGATCAGCATCTCCAGGCCGGCGGCGCGGCCCCGCAGTTCGTCCGGAATGGACTGGTTCCAGATCGCGCTGCGGAAGGTGTCGCCGATCTGGTTGGCGCCGCCCGCGACGAGCAGGCAGAGCAGGACGGCCCACAGGCCGGGGGCGATCGAGGCCGCGGCCGTTGCCGCGCCGACGAAGGCGGCGCAGAGCAGCACCGGCCGGCCGTGCCGGTGGACCCGCTCGGTCCAGCCGCCGGTGGCGGCCGCGAGCAGGGCGCCCGCCGCAGCGGCCGAGTAGAGCAGGCCGAGCGCCCACACCGCGTCCAACTCCTGGGCGAGGAAGGGGAACAGCGCGGTCGGCAGGGCGCAGACGGTGGCCGCGAGATCCGCGAGGTAGGTGCCCAGCAGGTCGGGGCGGCGGGCCGCGTACCGGGCGCCGTCGACGAATTCCCGCAGCCGCGGTGCCTCGGCGTCCCGCTGCGAGGGGACGGGCCGGACCCGGGTGAGCAGGGCGATCGAAACCAGGAAGGTGCCGAGGTCGACCAGGTAGGCGGCCGGGACGCCGGCCGTGGCGATCAGCACCCCGGCGGCGGCCGGGCCGGCCAGTCCGGCGATGCTCCAGCGCAGCGAGAGCAGGTTGCCCGCCGCCACCAGTTGGTCGGGCGGCACCAGCCGGGGGATCATCGCCTCCGCCGAGGGCTGCTGAAGGCCCTGCAGTGCCGCTGCCAGTCCGGCGGCCGCGTACAGCGGCCAGAGCGCGGGGGTGCCGAGCAGCGCGTTGGCGAGCAGCAGGGCGCTCAGTGCGGCGAGTGCGAGTTCGGTGACCAGGGCGACGGTGCGGCGGTCGGCACGGTCGGCGAGGACGCCGCCGTAGAGGCCGAACACGATGGTCGGCAGGAGTTCGACGGCGCCGACCGCGCCCACGGCCAGCGGTGAACCGGTGAGGTCGGCGATCTGGAGCGGGATCGCCGTCATGGTGAGGACGGAGCCGAGCAGGGTGACGGTACCGGCCGTCCAGGTGAGGCGGAAGTCGCGGGAGGACCGCCAGGGCGCGGTGTTCGGCAGCAGTCGGGACCTGGGGCGGTCCGTTCCTGGGGTCATGGGGTTGTGGTCCCTTCGGGCCGTCGATCACGACGGCTCTCCTTATCACTGATAAATTCCAGCTCGGAACTTAGCGGCGATAAGGTGGAGTGGGCAAGCGGATAACGGAGAGGTGGCCGGCGGTGGCGCTGCAACGCGACGAGGTGGTGCGCACCGCGCTGCGCGTACTCGACGAGGAAGGCATCGACGGCCTGACCACCCGGCGGCTGGCCCGCGAACTCGGCGTCCAGTCACCCGCGCTGTACTGGCACTTCAAGAACAAGCGGGAACTGCTCGACCTGATGGCCGAGGCGATGCTCGCCGAGGCCCTCCCGGCCGACCGCAGCCCGGATCCGGAGCACTGGCCGGACTGGCTGGCCGCCGACGCCCGCGCCAAGCGCCACGCCCTGCTCGCCTACCGCGACGGCGCCCGGGTGCACGCCGGAACGCTGCCCACCGAAGACGAACTGCCCGCCGTCGAAGCCCAGTTGGACGCCCTCCGGCAGGCCGGCCTGCGGCCCCGCACCGCGCTGCGGCTGCTGCTCACCATCGACCGCTACATCATGGGCTGGGTCACCGAGGAGCAGGCCTGGCGACAGGACGCCGCCGACCGCGCCCGGCCGCCCTTCCCGGACGAGGTCCTGCGCGACCTCCCGTTGCTGCGGGAGGCGGCCGACGTGCTGCGCATGACCGACCACGACGCCGACTTCGAGTACGGGCTGCGCGTCCTGATCGAGGGCTTCCGGGCCGAGATCGCGCGCGAGGCGCTCGGGACGGATGGGCCCGCGTGACCGGCCGTGATCGGCCGGACAGCGCCTAACGGTGGGCGTGCAGCGCCTCGCGCAGCCGCCCGCCGGAGGCGGCGAGCTGCCGGGCGGCGGTCGGCGCGTCCACGTCCGCGAGCAGGACCAGGATCGCGTCCTTGGCCCGGCCTCCGGTGGCGGCGAGCGCGCGGCGGACCGCAGCCTCGTCGGCGCCGGTGGCCTCCGTGACGATCCGGTGGGCCCGTGCGCGGAGCTTGGCGTTGGTGGCCCGGACGTCGACCATCAGATTGCCGTACGTCCGGCCGAGCCGGACCATGACGGCCGTCGACAGCATGTTGAGCACCAGCTTCTGTGCCGTGCCCGCCTTCAGCCTGGTCGAGCCAGCCAGCACCTCCGGGCCGACCTCCACCTCGATCCCCAGCTCGGCCGCCGCCACCAGTGCCGAGCCCCGGTTGCACGCCAGTGCGACCGTCAGCGCCCCGGCCGCCCGTGCGGTCCGGACGGCCGCCACCGTGTACGGCGTGCGGCCGGAGGCGGAGACGCCCACCACGGTGTCGGCCGGGGTGAGCCGGAGCGCGGCCAGCTCGGCCGCCGCCAGCTCCGGGCGGTCCTCGGCGCCCTCGACGGCCCCGGTCACGGCGGTCCCGCCCCCCGCGATCAGGCCCACCACCAGGCCCGGATCGGTGCCGAAGGTCGGCGGGCACTCGGCGGCGTCCAGCACTCCGAGCCGCCCGGCGGACCCCGCCCCGGCGTAGACCAGCCGCCCACCGGCCGCCATCCGTGCCGCCGTGGCGTCCACCGCGGCGGCGATCCGGAACAGCTCCCCGGCCACCGCGGCGGGGACGGTGCGGTCCTCGGCGTTCATCAGGCGGAGCAGGTCGGTGGTCGGCAGCTGGTCGATCCCGGCCCAGTCGGGGCAGATCGTCTCGGTCGGCGGCAGGGCGTCCTGGTCCATGCGGCCAGCGTCCCCGGACACGGCGGTCGCCAATCGGCGCGGGGCCGCGCGTGGTGGTGGTCTCCGGGTCCTCGTCGTGGCGGCGCCATGGCGGACGCCGGGAAAGGCGCGGTGGGAGCGACCGGTGTGCCCGTGATGCCCTCCACGTGCGGAGTGAGTGCTCAGCCCGTCAACGGGCGTCGCCGTCGCCGAGGTGACGGGCGATGCGGGCGATGGCGGGTGCGTTGTCCTCGAACAGATGGGCCTGCATGCCCACCGCCCGGGCGGCTTCGACGTTGGGCGCGTGGTCGTCGACGAAGAGGCAGTCGACCGGGCTGACGCCCAGGGCGGCGCAGGTGATCTCGTAGGCACGCGGGTCGGGCTTGCCGGTCCCGATCTCGTGCGAGTAGACGATGTGCTCCACCAGCTCGTCGAACCGGTAGAGCGGGACCTCGCGTTCGCGGGCGCCGACGAAACTGTTGCTGAGGATGCCGAGCCGGGCCCGCCCGCGCAGTCCGCGCACGTGGGCGATGAGCTCCTCGTTCGGCGTGCCCAGGTACTCCTCCCAGAGGTCGGCCATGAAGGCCTCGACCTGGGCCGGGCCCAGGTGCAACCGGGCGGCCACCTGCTCGCGCACCTCCGGCTCGGTGATGCCGCCGATCGCGCCGGCCCGCCAGACGTTCCGCAGCCGCTCGTCGATCGCGTTCGGCGGCAGCTCCAACCGGCGCTCCCAGCGCTCCGGCCAGCCCGTCCTCGGCGTGTACTCCAGGACGCCGCCGATGTCGAGGATGAGGCAGGGTGCGTTCACGGGTGGTCCCCTCTCCGTTGCGGCCGCCGTGGCGCGGCCCGCACCTGCCACTCTCGGGGGTGCGGGCGGGGCCGGGTCAAGGGGGCGGTGAGTCCTCGGAGGTTCCGGCGAGCGCGTTCGGTGGCCGCGTCGGGCGGCAGGGCGTGCTGTGGGCCCGTCAGGCCATCCAGAAGAAGACGGCCGTCATCCGACGCTCCGGCAGCTCGGTGCCGTAGTAGGAGGTCGCGCTGTGCATGAGGTTGGCGTGGTAGAGGAGCAGTTGGTTGTAGCGGTTGGGGACGCGGACGTCCTCGGTGAAGTGGTCGGCGGGCACGTGGCGGGTGCCGAGCGCCTCGACCAGATTGTTGTGCGGCGCGTTGACGAGGTTCCCGCCGAGGCGTCCGCCGGGGAACTGCTGGCGGAAGAAGCTGGTGCCGGCGTCCTTCGGCGCGCCCGGGCTGAGGTAGAGCACGGCGGCGTAGCGGCAGAGCGTGCGGGAGTCGGTGTGCGGGCGGGACTCCGACTCCCCGGCGCCGACGACCTGGACGCAGTTGTGGTTGAGCGTGCCACCGCCCGGGGTGCTCTGCACCCAGAGCCGGGAGGCGCCGGTGGCCTTGCGGACCAGGGCCTCCACCCGGGCCAGCTCGTCGGGCTCCAGGCCGGGCATGGTGCGCAGGCCGGGCCAGGTCTCGGGGCGGTACGGGTAGCCTTCGGTCCAGTCGCCGCGGGCCAGACAGCGTTCGCGGACGGCGTCCGGGTCGGTGAGGACGTTGTCCAGGACCCAGTAGTCCCGGCCTCGGGTGGGCTTGCGGTAGGGCAGGACCGGCAGGGTGGTGGGCCTGATGGGCTGTGAGGGCATGGGCCGACGATAGGGGCGGCGGTCGTCAACCTTCTGCCGTGAGCAGGTCAACCTTTCGTCAAGGGCTGTCCATGGGCGGGCGCCTCGCGCCGCAGGTCAGGAGCCCGGCCGGACGGCGAAGGTGCCCAGGGCGCCCTCCAATCGGTCGAAGGCCCGGACGGCCGAGGGGCGCACCGCCGCCGCGATGGCGGCGGCCTCGTCGCCGGCCAGCAGCCGGCGGAACACTTCGGTGAACACCGTGCGGTCGACGGCGGCGAGGAGCCCGGCGGCCACCCGGCTCTCGAAGTCGACCGGTGGGCCGGCCGGTGTGCTGACCGGTGTGTCGGGTGATGTGTCGGGCGGAGTGCCGGTTGTCGTGGGGCGGGTGGCCCCGGACAGGGCCTCGGCCAGGGCGGCCTCGCTCTGCTCGTGCAGCTCGCGCAGCCGGGCGACCAGGGCGGGGCTGTCGGCGACTGTGCGGGCGAACGCCGGGCCGGAGAAGCCGAGCCGCGGGTCGTGCCGGTCGAGGCCGGCCAGGCAGTCGCGGCGCAGCGCGGCGAGGGCGGACTCGCCGGGCGCACGCTCGGCGACCGCCCGGGCGAGCCGGCCGACGATCTCCTCGTGCAGGTCGAGGAGGAGGTCCTCCTTGCGCGGGAAGTGGTTGGTGACGGTCATCTTGGCGACGCCGGCGGCCGTCGCGACCTCGGCGATGGTGGTGCGGTCGAAGCCCTGGTCGATGAAGAGCCTGGTCGCGGCGTGCGAGATCGCCTCGCGGGTGCGGCGCTTGTTGAGCTCGCGCAGGGTCGGGGTGGCCCCGGGCCCCGTCGTGGGCCCCGTCGTGCCCATCGTGGGTTCCGTCACGGTTTCCGTCGTGGGTTCCGTCATGGGGGCAGCGTAGCGCAGTTCGCTGGGTCGGACCCAGAAATTAGGCTTGACCTAATCGCTGGGTTCGGCCTAAGTTCCTTTCGGGCGGTCGGAGCGGCCTCCGGACGGACGACCAGGGGAGGGCGCATGACCACATCAGCCACGTACGGAGGCGCCATGTTCACCCAGCACACCGGGCGGCTCCGCCTGCTCAGCGTCCACGCCCACCCCGACGACGAGTCCAGCAAGGGCGCTGCCACCCTCGCGCGGTACGCGGCCGAGGGAGTGGACGTCCTGGTCGCCACCTGTACCGGCGGCGAGCGCGGCTCGGTGCTCAACCCGGCCATGGACCGCCCCGAGGTCCGGGCGGACCTCGCCCGGATCCGGAGCGAGGAGATGACGGTCGCCCGGGGCGTCCTCGGCGTGCGCCAGCAGTTCCTCGGCTTCGTGGACTCGGGCATGCCGGGCCCGGGCGAACCGCTGCCGGCGGGCTGCTTCGCCGACCAGCCCGTGGCGGCCGCCGCGGCGCCGCTGGTCGCCCTGATCCGGGAGTTCCGTCCGCACGTGGTGGTCACCTACGACGAGACCGGGGGGTATCCGCACCCCGACCACGTGATGACCCACCAGGTCACGGTCGAGGCCTTCGAGGCCGCCGCCGACCCGGGCCGCCACCCCGAGGCGGGGGAGCCCTGGCAGGCGGCGAAGCTCTACTACCACCTGGCGCTCTCCAGAGCCTGGTTCCAGACCCTGCACGACGCGATGACGGAGCGGGGTGTTCCCTCGGGCATGGGCGCACTGCTCGCGGACTGGCCGGACACCCCGCCCGCCCTCGCCACCACCACCCGGATCGCGTGCGCCGAGCAGTTCGCCGTACGGGACGCGGCACTGCTGGCGCACGCCACCCAGATCGAGCCCGGGGTCGCGTTCATGGCCCACCCGCGGGACATCGAGCGCGAGGTCTGGCCGACGGAGGACTACCACCTCGCCCGGAGCCTGGTGCCGGGCGAGGGCGAGAGCGAGAGCGAGGACGAGGGGCCCGAGACCGACCTGTTCGCCGGGCTGCGCTCAGGAGGGGCGGGGCTGCGCCAAGGAGAGGGGGACGGATGAGCCGGAGGTCGGGTTTCGCCCGCTCAGTACTGGCCGTCGGCGAGCACGAAGTAGCCCGGGCCGGTCTGCTTCAGGGTGTGCGTCACGAAGGTGTTCCAGAGGCCCATGCTCTGGCCCGAGCCGAGTGCGTAGGTCAAGCCGCCGCTCTGGGTGGCCCGCCCGGCCCGGACCTGGTTGTAGTTGCTGTCGGTGAAGCACTGCTCGGCGCCGCCGCCGGTGGTCGCCGTCACCGCCGCCGATCGGGTGCCCACGGCCCCCGACGGGTCGACCGCCGCCACGGTGTAGCCGTACGACGTGCCGGGGGCGAGCCCGGTGTCGGTGAAGGACGGGCCGGTGGCACTGCCCGCCATCGTGCCGTCCCGGTAGACCTGGTAGGAGGCGGCCCCGCTGACGGCCTGCCAGGCGAGGGCGATCGAGCCCTGGCCCGCCGGGGTCGCGGTCAGCCCGGTCGGGGCGGGCAGGCCTGGGTTGGTGGGCCCCGTGCCGCCGTCGAGGCCCCAGAACTGCGCGGTGTAGTAGCTGGAGCAGATCGTGTTGAGGAAGTAGCTGCCGGTGGCCCCGCACCGGTCGGCTGCGGAGCCGGGGTTGACGGCCAGCCCGTGGCCCATCCCGGCGATGGTGAACAGCGCCACGGCGGGCCGCCCGCCCGCGTCGGCGTAGACCTCCTCGGTGGTGCCGCCCGGCAGGCTCCGGGTGCCGGTCGGGCTCTGGCCGACACCCTGGACGTTGGTCCACTGGTCGCGCAGTTCCGTCGCGTTCACCGGCCTGACCACGGTGTCCGCGCCGCCCTGCCAGATCGCCACCCGGGGCCAAGGACCGGCGTAGCCCGGGTACGCGGCCCGGACCTTGTCGCCCCACTGGGCCGGGGTGAGCCCCTGGTCGGAGTTCTGGCAGCCGGAGGCGGCGCCCTGGGTGGTCGCGCACTGGGCCGGGAGGCCGGAGTCGATCGCCCCGCCGGCGAACACGTCCGGGTAGTCGGCCAGCAGGTCGGAGGCCATCCCGCCGCCGGCCGACAGCCCGGTGACGAACACCCGCCGGTCGTCCGAGCCGTACAGGGCCTTGGCCTTGGTGACCATCTCGATCACCGACTCGGCCTCGCCGGCGCCCCGGGCGTCCTTGGTCGCGTCGAACCAGCTGAAGCAGGAGAGGCTGTTGTTGGCACTGCTGGTCTGCGGGAAGACGACCGCGAAGCCGTACCGGTCGGCGAAGGTCGTCCAACCGGAGTTGCGGTAGTAGTCGTTGGCGGTCTGCAGACAGCCGTGCAGCGCGACCACCAGCGGCGCGCCACTCGGCAGTCCGGTGGGGGTGTAGGAGTACATCGCCAGGTTTCCCGGATTGGCGCCGAATCCGGTGACCTGCTGGAAGGTCCCGCTCACGGTGTCGGCCGCAGCCGGGGCGGGTGCGGTGGTGCCGATCGCGAGTGCGGCGGCCGTCAGCAACGCGGCGGCGGCAGGACGGAGAGGCATGGGGGCTCCTGGGTGGGGGAGGAGTGGGGGCGGATGCCGTGCAGCGTGGCGCGCCCCGCGCCCCGGTGCCATGTGACGGCCACCCGAGGTCCACCGCGCCGCCATGGCGTGGACCGCCATGGTCCGATGCCAGGGGGACGCGCGCCGGCCGTACCCCGGAAGGCACTTGAGGGGCGTGCGCGAACAGGGCAGGTTGATCCCATGACGACGAACGAGGCAGACCCCGGCGGCGCGACGTCCCCGGAGGGCCAGGAGCTCCTTGAAGGCCAGCAGTTCCTGGAGGGCCAGGCGCCCCGGACCCGGACGCACACCTGGACGGCGGGCCCGCCGATCTCCGCCTTCCCACACCTGAGCGGAGAGGAGATTCTGCACGAGATCCTCGCGGGCCGGATTCAGGAGCCCGCGATCTGCAGCACCCTGGGGTTCCACCTGACCGAGGTGAAGCCGGGTACGGCAGTGTTCGAGGGCGAACTCGGCGACCACCTCTACAACCCGATGAACACCGTGCACGGCGGTTACCTCGCCACCCTGCTCGACTCGGCGCTCGGTTGCGCCGTGTTGAGCCGGCTGCCCGCCGGGATCGGTTACACCACCACGCAGTTGAACGTCCACATGCTGCGCCCGCTGTTCGCCGACTCGGGGCTGCTGCGCTGCGAGGGGCTGGTGCTGCATCTGGGCCGGACGATGGCGACGGCCGAGGCCAGGGTGGTCGGGGTGGAGAACGGCAAGCTCTACGCGCACGCCACCACCACCTGCGCGATCCTGGCGCCCCGCCCGGTGGCCTGACTTGATGGCCTGACCGGTGGATTGATCGGAGGCCTGGTCGGAGGTCTGGGCTGAGGTTCGGCTGAAGGTGCGGCCGGGCCCCGGTCGTTGCGGCGGCCGGGGCCCGGGGTCGGCTGCGGTTCAGAGGGCCGCGAGCAGCCCGCAGAGCGCGAGGAGGCCGCAGATCCCGAAGTTGACCAGCTTGTGGGAGAGGAACACGGCGGCGAACTCGCGGATCGTCGCGCTCGGCCAGTAGTACGCGGCGGTCGGCGAGCCGAACACCTGCCCGTTGACGCCGGTCTTGCGGGCGGTGAGCGCCGCCCGGAAGGCGTGGAAGTTGTTGGTGACCACGACACAGCGGTAGTCGGGCTTGGCCTGTTCCATGATGGCCTTGCTGAAGAGCAGGTTCTCCTCGGTGGTGCGGGAGCGGTCCTCGCGCTCGATGTGTTCGGCCGGGAAGCCGCGCCCGGTCAGGTAGTCGGCCATCGCGTGGGACTCCGGCAGCTTCTCGTCCGGGCCCTGGCCACCGGAGGTGATCAGCACCGGCGGGTTGCCGCGCGCGGCCTGCTTGTCGTACACCTCCCGGCCCCGGTCGAGCCGGCTGGCCAGCAGCGGCGGGACGCGCTCGCCGCCGATCAGGCCGGAGCCGAGGACGACCACGAAGTCCACGTTCCGGCGCGGCCGGTGGCGGCCGTAGAGGAACGCGTAGCCGACGAAGCAGACGAACAGGAAGGAGATGTAGCCGACCACCAGGACGGCGGTGCCCGCCAGGACGCCCAGCTGGTGCGAGCGGGTGGCCAGGGCCGCGAGCAGCAGCGCGATGACGGCGAGGATGCCCAGCCCGGCGAGGAGGGACAGCAGGTTGGCGGGCCGTCTGCCCTCCTTGCGGATCATGGTCAGGCCGTTGGCGATCAGGAACCAGACCAGGGCCGCCGTGCCGAGGGCCGGCAGCAGGATGATCGCCACCGCTGCCAGTCCCATCACCAGCGTGGGCGCCTTGCGCAGCTCGGCGAGCAGGGCGAGGGCGAGCAGGGAGACGGCGATGCCGAGCAGGACGGCATTGCTGAACTGGCGGCGGTCGCGTAGTACCCCGACTCCGAACAACAGGAAGAACAGGGCGGCTGGGACATAGGCGATCATGCTTCGTATCGTAGGCGGAGGCCGTTAGCGCGAACCGGCCGTCCGCCCGAACCGTCCGCCCGAACCGTCCGCCCGAACCGTCCGCCCGAACCGTCCGCCCGAACCGTCCGCCCGAACCGGCCGGGCGGACTGGCCGAGCGGACCGGTCAGGCGAACCGCTCGATCGCTGTGAGGACCGCCTCGGTCATCGCCGGACTCCCGGTGTGCCCGGACTCGTCGATGACGGTCAGTCGGGCCTCCGGCCAGGCCTGGACCAGCCGCCACGCGGTGTCGAGTGGCGAGCCGAGGTCGAGGCGGCCGTGGATCAGTTCGCCTGGGATGCCGGTCAGCCGTCCGGCGTCGCGCAGCAGTTGGCCGTCGGCCAGGAACGCGTGGTGCGCGAAGTAGTGCGCGGTGATCCGGGTGAACGCCATCAGCGCGTCGGTGGGGCGGTCGCTGTAGGCGTTCGGCTTGCCCAGCGCCTCGTGCGCGATGACGGCGTCCTCCCAGGTGGCCCAGGCGTTCGCGGCGGCCCGCCGGACGGTCTCGTCCTGGTTGTTGAGCAGCCGGCTGTAGGCGGCCACCAGGTCACCGTCGCGGTCGGCGGCCGGCAGGAAGTTCCGGAACTCCTCCCACGGGCTGGGCAGGAAGCGGGCGACGCCCCGGTAGAGCCAGTCGGTCTCCTCGGGGCGGGTCGTGGTGACGCCGCAGAGCACGATCTCGGAGACCCGCTCGGGGTGGGCCTGGGCATAGGCGAGGATCAGCGTCGAGCCCCAGGAGCCGCCGTACAGCAGCCACTTCTCGATGCCGAGGTGTTCGCGCAGCCGCTCCATGTCCGCGATCAGCCGCTCGGTGGTGTTGTGCTCCAGCCCGGTCGTCGGGTCGGCGGCGTGCGGCAGGCTCTGTCCGCAGCCGCGCTGGTCGAACTGGACCACGTGGTACCGCTCGGGGTCGAAGTACCGCCGGGTGCCCGGCCGGTGGCCGGATCCGGGCCCGCCGTGCACGATCGCGGCGGGTTTGCCAGCCGGGTTGCCGGAGGCGTTCCAGTGCATCCGCTGACCGTCTCCGACGTCCAGCAGGCCTTGCGCGTAGGGCTCGTAGTGGGGGTGCAGCTCGGGCATCGCGGAACTCCTCCGTGGACGTGCGGCCGGACAGACCCTAGCGGGCGCTCGCAGGCCGGGCCGCGGATTTTCGGCGGGCCCGGGGCGGGGCCCGGTCGGCCGGGCCCGCGGTGGTGGGGTCAGCGCCGTTCGGCGGGCAGCAGGGTCGCGAGCCCGTCGAGGACGCGTTGCACGCAGAACTCGAAGCGGGTGTCCATGTCGGGTTCGGTGAGGTCGTCGGCCAGGGCGACGAGGTTGGGGAAGGTGTCGGCGGGCAGGGCGCGGAAGCGGTCTCCGGTGGCGTCGGCGATGTCCCGGCGACTGGTGCCGAGGACTTCGGCGGCCGAGATCGGGGACTGTTCCTGGAGGACGAACCCCTGGACGAAGGCGCCCAGCAGGTAGGTGGCCATGGCGGCGTCGGCGTCGGAGAAGCCGGCCGCGCGGAGCCGGTCGAGCTGGTCCTCCATCAGGCCGAGCAGGTGGGGGCCGGGGGAGAGGCGGCCCGAGACGACCTTGGCGGCGTCGCGCTTGTCGAGCAGCAGTCGGCGGTAGCGCCAGCAGTAGGCGTGGAACTGCTCGCGCCACCCGCCCTCGCGCGGCGGGGGTTCGGCCGAGGCCATCACCGCGTCGGTGAGCAGGTCGAGCAGTTCCTGCTTGTTGCGGACGTGCCAGTACAGCGAGGCCGCCTTGACGCCGACCTCGGCGGCGACCTTGCGCATCGACAGCCCGTCGAGGCCGTCCCGTTCCAGTACCCGCAGCGCGGCCTGGGTCAGCGCGTCCCTGGTCAGCGGCGGTGTCGTGTCGTCGTTCTCCGGCATGGCTGTGCGGACGCCTCCAGCGGTCTCATCCGGTCGCGAGTCTCGTGGCGACTGTCCGTGGCGAGTGCCCGTCGCGAGATCCCGCTTGCAATCTAACACCGTTAGGGGCACTCTGTGCGTGCCGCACCACTCCCTAACGCTGTTAGGGGCCAGGAATCGGGAGGGTTCCCATGCAGGAGTCGAGCGCCCGGCGCAAACGGCTCGCGCTACTGACGCTCTGCGTCACCATGTTCATGTCCATGCTGGACAACGTCATCGTCAACAACGCCCTGCCCCGCATCGGCCAGGACCTGGACGCCGGGATCAGCGGCCTGCAATGGGTCGTCGAGGGATACAGCCTCGTCTACGCCGGGTTCGTGCTGACCGGCGGCGCGCTCGGCGACCGGCACGGCCGCACCCGGATGTTCCGGTTCGGCCTCGCGCTGTTCACGGTCGGCTCCGCGCTCGCCGCGCTCGCCGGAACGATCGGCCTGCTGGTCGGCGCCCGGATGCTGCAAGGCGTCGGGGCCGCGCTGCTCACCCCGGGCAGCCTCGCCCTGCTGCGCCACGTCTTCACCGACGAGCGCGAGCGCGTCAGGGCGATCGGCCTCTGGTCCGGGGTCTCCGCGTTGGGTCTGTCGATCGGCCCGGTGGTCGGCGGGCCGATGGTCGAGCACCTCGGGTGGGCCAGCGTTTTCTGGATCAACGTGCCGATCGGCGTGGCCGGACTGGTGCTCGCCGCCCGCGTGCTCCCGGACATCCCCCCGCGTGCCCGGCGGATCGACCTCGGCGGCCTCGTCCTCTCCGCCGCAGGCCTCGGCCTGCTGGTCTACGCGCTGATCGAGGGGCCGACCCGTGGCTGGACGGACACCCGGGTGCTCCTCTGCGGCGCTGCGGCGCTCGTGCTGCTGGCCGCCTTCCTGGTGCTCGAACTGCGCCTCGCCGAACCGATGCTGGAGCTGCGGCTGTTCCGCGACGGCGCCCTCGGCGGCGCGCTGCTCAGCGGCTTCATGGTCAGCTTCGGGATCTTCGGCGCGCTCTTCTTCCTGCCGCTGCTGATGCAGGGCCCGCTCGGCTGGTCCCCGTCCGACGCCGGCTACGCCGGGCTGCCGATGACCGGGATGATCGTCGTCGCCGCCCCGCTCTCCGGCCGGCTGACCTCGCGGTACGGGCCCCGGCTGCCGTTGGTGCTCGGTCTCGTGCTGTGCGCGGCGGGCCTCGGCGGGCTGTCCCTCTACGGCGAGCACGCCCACTACGTCGAGTACCTGTGGACCCTGTTCGCGATGGGCCTCGGGATGGGGATGACCTTCACCCCGGTGTCGATCGCGGTGCTCCAACGGGTCGCCCCGGCGCAGACCGGGATGGCCTCGGCGAGCATCAACACCCTGCGCGAGCTGGGCGGCGTCCTCGGGATCGCGGTGCTCGGCGCCGTGCTGACCAACCGGATGACCGGCAGCCTGACCGCCGCCCTGCACCGGCTCGGCGTGCCGCCGGACGCCGTCGGCCCGATCGCGGACGCGCCCGCCGGGGCGGGGCACGGCGGTGGCGGCGCGGCCGCCGTGCTGCCCGGCCCGGTCCAGGACGCGGTGGACGGCGCCTTCATCGAGGGCCTCCACCTCGCGGCGCGCTGCGGTGCGGCCGCGCTCGTCGTCACCGCCGTCCTGGTCGCCGTCCTGCTGGGCCGGGCCCGCCCGCTCGCCCAGAGCGGCACCGGCCTCCCGGAATCGGCCCCCGACTCGGCGTCGGCCCCCGACTCGGCGTCGGCCCCCGGCCCCGGCCCCGGCCCGGACTCCGGCCCCGGCCCGGACTCCGACCCTGGCCCCGACCTCGACCCGAACTCCGGTCCGGAGCCGCTGGCCGAGGCCCGGACGGTCCGACCGACCTGACGGGTCCGGCCGACCTGATCGGTCTGACCGATCCGCGTGCCGACGCCGCGTCAGCGGATGCCCTCGACCGCCGCCTGCGCCGTGCGGGCCAGTTCCCGGCGCGCCCCCGCCCGGGTGGCCTGCGGCGCGGGCGGCGGAATCGGTGGCAGGAACGTCACGTCGGCGACCAGTCCGCGTACCGCGACCACCCGGGCGAGCGAGGTGAGCAGTCCGTCGTCGCCGATGAAGGCGGGCACGCTGGTCGGCCGTCCGTCCGCCAGCCGGTAGCGGATCGTCACCGGCTGGACGAAGGCGCCCGCCTCCACCGCCGCCTGGAACAGCGCGGGCCGGAAGCGGCCGCTCTCCCGTCCGCACCAGGTGGACCCCTCCGGGAAGACGATCACCGGCTGGCCGGCGCGCAGCACCTCGGCCACCGTCGCCACGGTGTCGGGCAGCGCGCGGAGCCGGTCGCGGTCCAGGAACACGGTGCCGCCCCAGGCGATCAGCGGCCCGAGCACCGGCCACCGGCGGACCTCGGTCTTGGCCAGTGAGCGGCCCGGGCGGCCCGCCGCGATCAGCGGGATGTCCAGCCAGGACACGTGGTTGGCCACCACGAGCGTCCCGCCGCCGAGCGCGCCGCCCGGCGTCCCGAGGTGGACGGTGACCCCGAGGGTGTGCAACAGGACGCGCGCCCAGAGCCGGATCAGCCGCTCCCGGGTGCCGTGCGGGAGGAGGCGCAGCGGCAGGCTGAGCAGCACGCCCGCCAGCACCGCCGCCAGGCAGGCCGCCAGCCGCAGCGCCCGCCGGGGGTGCGAGACGGCGGGCGCCGTCTCGGCCAGGCAGGTCTCGGGCCGGCAGGGGGCCGTCGGCAGCCAGACGCTCATGATGAGGCGCCGAGGGGCCGGGCGGGCAGTCCGGACAGGAAGTGCCGCAGGTAGCGCGGGTCGGTGCGCTCCAGCGACAGCAGCACGTACAGGTCGACGCAGTCGAAGTCCGGGTCGTACGCGGGCTCGCCGCAGACCCAGGCGCCGAGCCGCAGGTAGCCGCGGAGCAGGGCGGGCAGCGCGCCGCGCTCGGCGCGCGGCACGCCGGTGGCGTCCCAGCGGCGGCGCGGGGTGACCCGGTACTGCTCGGGCGCCAGGTACTTGGCGCTGACGGTGTCCCAGACCCGGGCCGCGGTGGCGCCGCCGTCGTCCAGCGGGATCGAGCAGCAGCCGCCGACCCAGGTGTTGCCGGTGTCGGCGAGGTAGCGGGCGATGCCGCCCCACATCAGGTTGATGACGGCGCCGTTGCCCCGGTGGTCGGGGTGGATGCAGGAGCGGCCGAGTTCCACCAGGCCCGGGCGGACCGGGGCCAGGGCGGAGAGCTCGAACTCGCCGTCGGAGTAGAGCCGTCCGGCCCGCCGGGCGGCCTCGGGGCGCAGCAGCCGGTAGGTGCCGACGACGGCGCCGTGCTCGCCCTCGCGGACCAGGAGGTGGTCGCAGAACTCGTCGAAGGGGTCGACGTCGAGGCCGGCGACCGGGCTGTGCAGGACGGCACCGAGCTCGGCGGCGAACACCTGGTGGCGCAGCCGCTGGGCGGCGCGCACGTCGTCGGCGTCGCGGGCGAGGGAGACGGTGTAGGCGGCCGGGGCCTGCGGCCGGCGGGGGGCGGGGACGGCGGGGGCGTCCTGGGTGGGGGCTACTGCGGTCGGAGCGTACGTGGGGACGGTGGTCATGGCGGACCCTCCAGGGCAGCACGATCGGCGGCGCCCTGGATCGCCAGGGCACCGGCCCGGCCCGCAGGCGTTGGGCCTGCACGCGAACCGGTCCCCGTATATCTCTCCGAGCCGGTTGGCATCCATGTTGCGGCGCGGCGGAGCGCAGATGTGCAACTGCTGAATGGGACCACCCGTCGCCTCCCGGTCATCTGCCGGGCACCGGGCGCTCGCCCGCCGGGGGTGGACAGCCCGGGCGCCTGTGCGCCCGGGCCTGCCACCCTCCCCCGGGATTCCCCCGGAACTCCCGTGGACGGGTGTGGTGTTGCGCGCGACCGGCGTGCTCCGAGAAGCGCGCGCCCCGGCGGGGCCTAGAGGGCCTGCCAGCCCTGCGGGTCGACGTCGCCCGGGATGACGGGCGCGGGGCCGTAGGGTTCGCGGGTGAGGACGAAGGAGCCGAGGTCCAGGTGGCTGACGGTGCCGTCGGCGGCCCGGACCACCCGCAGGGTCTCGCCCGTGTAGTAGTTGTCCAGCCCCGTCCAGGTGCCGTCCGGCTCGGCGCGGAAGCGGGAGCTGCGGGCTCCGCCGACGAGCGAGGTCAGTTCGAGGCCGCGGTCGGCCCGCAGCCGCAGGGCCTGCGCCGAAGTGCCCCAGTACCAGGGGCCGGTGAGGGCCAGCAGCTCCTCGTCGACCTCGGGCAGCGGACGCCAGGGTTCGGGCAGCCGGGGCTCGTGCTCGGCGGTCAGCGTGATCAACTGGGCGGCCACCAGGGTGGTGCCGGCGCCGGTGGTGGCGTTGGACAGGGCGATCGCGGCCAGGCCGTCCTCATCGCTGACCCACAGTGCGGCGGTGAAGCCGGGCATCGAGCCGGTGTGGCCGTACAGCACCCGGCCTTCGTGGCGGCGCAGTTGCAGGCCGAGGCCGTATCCGGAGGTCCAGGCCGTGTCGTCGGGGCCGGTGGCGGGCCGGCGCATCTCGGCGAGCGAGTCGGCGGCCAGCACCTTGTCGTCCCCGGCGGAGAGGAAGGCCGCCCAGCGGGCCAGGTCGGCGACGGTGGACCAGAGTTGGCCGGCCGGGCCCATCAGCCCGGTGTCGGTGAGCGGCTCCGGCAGCATGACGTCGGCCCACGGGTGGACGGCGAAGCCTCCGGCGTGCGGGTGCTCGGGCAGCAGGGTGGTGCGGTCCATGCCGAGCGGTGCCAGCACCTCGCGCCGCAGCACCTCGCCCCAGGGCTCGCCGCGCAGCCGCTCGACCAGCGCGCCGAGCAGCGCGTAGCCGGGGTTGGAGTAGTGGTGGAGGCGCCCGGCCGGGTGCTTGATCGCGGCGCCGGGCTCCAGCAGGTCGTCCAGTCCGGGCCGCAGGGAGCCGTCGGTCCGTTCCCACCAGGGCCCGGGTGTCTCGGCGGCGAGTCCGGCGGTGTGGGCGAGCAGTTGCGCGACGGTCGCGCCGTCGGCCGGGGTGCCGGGCAGGTGTCGGGCGAGCGGGTCGGCGAGGTCGAGCAGGCCCTCGTCGCGCAGCCGCAGCACGAGCACGGCGACGAAGGTCTTGGTGAGCGAGCCGATCCGGTACTGGACGTCGGGGGTCGGCGCGTGTCCGTCGATCATGCTGCGGGCGCCGCTCCAGACCAGTCGGCCGTCCCGGACCACTCCGGCGGCCAGGGAGGGCGTGCGGCCTTCGGCCTGGGCGACGGCGATCCGCTGCAGCAGGGCGCGGCGGGTGGTCGGCAGCAGTTCGTCGGACTGATCGGTCATCTGATCCTCTGAATCCTTCGGCGTGGTCCGGCGGGGAGGCCCGTCGGAGTGGTCTGCCACGAGGTCCGCCGACGAGACCGTCGGCGAGGTCCGCAGGCGAGGGCCGCCGGCCAACACGGACGGGCAGCAGACGAACCCAACCTAGCCAGGCCGCTCCGAAGGATCCACCCGTTATCTCCGCAAACGCCCCGCGATCGCCCCCTGAACGCCTCGCGATGTCGCCGCCGGCCCGGTCAGCCCGGCAGCGGCGGGAGTTCGGGCCGCTGCAGCCAGGCCTCGAAGACCGGGGCCAGCGGGGCGGCCGCGTACCGGGAGGCGTGCGCGAGCAGGTCGGCGGTGCCGACGACGCCGTGCCGGTGGATGCTCGTCCAGTCCCGCAGCATCGCGAAGAAGGCGTCCTCGCCCAGCGCCCGCCGCAGCGCGTGCACGGCGAGGCCGCCGCGCTGGTACAGCCGGTCGTCGAACATCAGCCTGCGGCCCGGGTCGGCGAGCCTGAGGTCCTGCGGGAGCCCGGCCAGCAGGCCGTGCGCGGCGGCGGCGTGGGTGGCCGCGGCCGGGCCGCCGGCGTGCTCGGACCACAGCCACTCGGCGTACTTGGCGAAGCCCTCGTTCAGCCAGATGTGCCGCCAGTCGGCGATCGTCACGCTGTTGCCGAACCACTGGTGCGCCAGCTCGTGGGCGATCAGCCGCTCGCGCTCCCAGCCGCCGCCGAGGTGGTTCGTCCCGAAGGTGGCGACGCCCTGCGCCTCCACGGGGACGTCCAGTTCCTCGTCCGCGACGACCACCGCGTACTCGCCGAACGGGTACGGCCCGAACACCTCGCCGAAGTACGCCATCATCTCCGGCTGCCGCCCGAAGTCCCGGGTGAACGCGGGGACCAGCCGCTCCGGCACGTAGCCGGTCTGCGGCACGGCCGGGCGGGCCGCCAGCGGCACCGGCCGGTAGTGGCCGATCGACACCGTCACCAGGTACGGCGAGGTCGGCGCGCTCTGCTCGTACACCCAGGTGGTGCTGGACGCCCGGGTGGTGCGGGTCAGCAGCCGGCCGCTCGCCAGCACGGTGAACGGGGACGGCGTGGTGACCGCGATCTGGTACGTCGCCTTGTCGGCGGGCCGGTCGTTGCACGGGAACCATGACGGCGCGCCGATCGGCTGGCTGGCGACCAGCGAGCCGTCGGTCAGCTCCTCCCAGCCCAGGCCGCCCCACGGGCTGCGCACCGGACGGGGGTTGCCGGTGTAGTGCACCTCGACGGTGAACGCCGCCCCCGCCGCCAGTGCCCTGGCCGGACGGATCCGCAGCTTGCCGGCGCGGTGGGTGTAACGGGCGGCCTTGCCGTCGACCAGCACCCGCCCGATCCGGAACTCGGCCAGGTCCAGCGCGAACTCGGCCAGCGCCGCGTCCGCCACGGCGCTCAGCCGGGCCGAGGCCGCCAGCCGGTTCGGCCCGGGCCGGTAGTCCAGCACGAGCTCGTAGCGGTGGACCCGGTAGCGGTGGTCGCCGTTGGCCGGGAAGTACGGGTCGGGGGCGCCGGCGGTCGCCGGGACGTGCTTGGGCTTCACGGGGGCGGGCACTTCCTGCGGGCCGGGACGGGTGGTCATGACGTGGGCTGCCACGCCTCGATGGGGTTGCCCAGCCACCGCGTGTCGGCGGGGACGGACTCGGCGCGCATCACCAGCGAGGCCGGGCCCAGCGTGCTGCGCGCGCCCACCGTGCTGCCGGGCAGCACGATGCCGCCCGGGCCCAGGGTGGCGCCCTCGCGGAGGACCACAGTATCCATCCGCATGATCCGGTCGTGGAAGAGGTGCGTCTGCACCACGCAGCCCCGGTTGACGGTGACGCCGTCCCCGAGGGTGACCAGGTCCGCCTCCGGCAGCCAGTAGCTCTCGCACCAGACGCCGCGGCCGATCCGCGCGCCGAGCGCCCGCAGCCAGAGGTTCAGCACCGGCGTGCCCGGCACCGCGCCGACCAGCCACGGCACCGCCAGCACCTCGACGAAGGTGTCCGCGAGCTCGTTGCGCCACACGAAGCTGCTCCACAGCGGGTGCTCCACCGCCCGGAACCGGCCGACCAGCAGCCACTTCGCCGCCACCGCGACCAGGCAGGCCACCGCGCCGGCGCCCAGCAGCACCAGGCCCGAGAGCAGCGCGGCCACGCCCGCCGACCAGGAGACGGACAGCCGGGACAGCACCGCGACGGTCAGCACGCCGAGCGCCCCCGAGGCGAGCACCGGCAGCAGCCGGGCCAGCTCGACCAGTCCGCGCGCCCAGAGCAGCCGGGCTGGCGGCTCGTAGGTCAGGCTCTGGTCGGCCTCGTCCGCCGCGCGCGGCAGCCGCATCGGCGGCATGCCCAGGTACGAGCCGCCCTTCTTGGCCTTCTCCGGCGTCGCCGACAGCACGCCCACCAGGCCCCGCTTGGGCACCGCCCGCCCCGGCGCGGTCATTCCCGAGTTCCCGAGGAACGCCCGCTCGCCGACCTTCGCCTCGCCGAGCCGCACCCAGCCACCGCCCAGCTCGTACGGCGCGATCAGGGTGTCGTCGGCCAGGAACGCGCCGTCGCCGACGGTGGTCAGGCTGGGCAGCGCCAGCACTGTGGACACCTCCGCGCCCCGGCCGACCCTCATCCCGAGCGCCCGCAGCCACAGCGGCGTGACCAGCCCCGCGTACAGCGGGAAGAGCACCTCCCGGGCCCGGTCCATCAGCTGGGTGACGGTCCACGCCTGCCAGCCGACCCGGCCGTGCAGCGGGTGCACCCCGGGGAGCAGACCGCGGCTCAGCAACCGGACGGCGGCCACCAGCTGCGCCGCGTACACCGCGCCGTACGCCAGGGTGGCGGGCAGCAGGCCGAGCAGCGCGCCGCCGAGCGCCGCGCCGAGGCCGTCGCCCTGGTGGACGAAACCGGCGAGGACCGCGAGCGCGGCCAGCGCGGGCGCCACCGGGAGCAGGCCGAGCGCCGTGCCGCTGGCACCGTAGAGCGCGGCCCAGAAGACCCGGTGCGGCGGGCGCTCCTTGGGCCACGCCCGCTCGACGCGGCCCAGCTTGACGGCGGGCGCGCCGCCCCAGCGCTGGCCGGTCGGCACGTGCCCGGTGACGCTAGAGCCGGGCAGTACCTGGGCGCGCTTGCCGACCCGGGCGCCGGGCAGCAGGGTCGAGCGGGTGCCGACCACGGCGCCGGAGCCGACCTTGACCTGGCCGACCTCCAGCCGGTCGCCGTCCAGCCAGTAGCCGCACAGGTCCACCTCGGCCTCGACGGCGCAGCCCCGGCCCAGCTTCAGCATCCCGGTGACCGGCGGCAGCGAGTGCAGGTCGACCTCGGGCCCGACCTTGGCACCCAGCGCCCGGGCGTAGCGGACCAGCCAGGCGCCGGACAGCGCGGTGGCGCCGCTGAGCTCGGAGAGCCGCTCGGCGGTCCAGAGCCGCAGGTGGACGGCGCCGCCGCGTGGATGGCTGCCCGGGCGCAGGCCGCGCAGCAGCAGCCGGGCGCCGCCGGCCGCGATCGCCAGCCGGCCCGCCGGGGTGTACAGCGCCAGGGCGCCCGCGCCGACCGCCCACCAGGAGGCGGTGGGCGCCCACGGGTAGTCGCCCAGGTGGGAGAGCAGGTTGCCGGCCGCCAGCAGGGCGACCGTCCAGCGCAGGCCGACCACGGTGAACAGCGGGATCAGCAGGAGCAGCTGGAGCAGCTTGGCCCGGGTCGGCACCAGGGCGATGGTGCGGGCCTGGCCGCTCTGGGCGGCGGTGCGCTCCAGGTGCCGGGCGAGCTTGCGCAGCGTCGGGTGCTGGTAGACGTCCAGCACGGCGGCGTTCGGGTAGCGGGTGCGCAGCAGCGTGGTGAGCCGGGCGGCGGCCAGGCTGCCGCCGCCGATGCCGAAGAAGTCGTCGCGCGGGCCGCTCACCGTCACACCGAGGATCTCGGTCCACTGCTCGGCCAGCCAGGCCTCGGTGCCGTACAGCTGCTCGCTCGGCCCGGCGTTCTCCAGCTCGGGCAGCGGCCAGGGCAGGGCGGCCCGGTCGACCTTGCCGGAGGTGCGGGTGGGCAGGGTGTCGACCGGCGCGAGCAGCGGCACCAGGGCGGCCGGCAACTCGGCGCGCAGCTTCTCGACGGCCTGCTCGCGGTCGAAGCCGTCCTGGACGACCAGGTAGCCGACCAGCAGCTGGTTGCCGCCGCGCGCGGTGCGGACGGCGGCGGCCGCGCCCGCCACGCCGGGCAGGGCCTGGAGCGCCGCGTCGACCTCGCCGAGTTCGATCCGGCGGCCGCCGAGCTTGATCTGCTCGTCGGTGCGGCCGAGGAACAGCAGGCCGGCCGGGTCGGCCTGGACCAGGTCGCCGCTGCGGTACGCCCGCTCCCAGCCGAGCGAGGCCAGCGGCGCGTACTTCTCGGCGTCCTTCTCCGGGTCGAGGTAGCGGGCCAGACCGACCCCGCCGATCACCAGCTGGCCGGTACCGCCGGCCGCGACCGGCTCGCCGGCCTCGTCGACCACGGCGAGGTCCCAGCCGTCCAGCGGCAGGCCGATCCGGACCGGGCCGTCGCCGGTCAGCAGCGCGGCGCAGGCGACCACGGTGGCCTCGGTGGGGCCGTAGGTGTTCCAGACCTCGCGGCCCTCGGTGACCAGCCGCTGCACCAGCTCCGGCGGGCAGGCCTCGCCGCCGAAGATCAGCAGCCGCACCTCGTTGAGCGCCTCGGCCGGCCAGAGCGCGGCCAGCGTCGGGACGGTGGAGACCACGGTGATCTCCTGCTCCGCCAGCCAGGGGCCGAGGTCGGCGCCGCTGCGTACCTGGGAGCGGGGGACGGGCACCAGGCAGGCGCCGTGGCGCCAGGCCAGCCACATCTCCTCGCAGGAGGCGTCGAAGGCCACCGACAGGCCGGCCATCACCCGGTCGCCGGGGCCGATCGGCTCGTCCTGGAGGAAGAGCGCCGCCTCGGCGTCGACGAAGGCGGCGGCGTTGCGGTGGGTGACGGCCACGCCCTTGGGGCGGCCGGTGGAGCCGGAGGTGAAGATGATCCAGGCGTCGTCGGCCGGCGTCGGGCGGGGGCGGGGTTCCGCGGCCGCCTCGCCGGGGTCGGGGACCGGGCGTTCGCGGTGGACGGTCAGCGCGCGGTCGGTGCCGAGCACCGCGGCGACGCCGGCCTCCCCGAAGACCAGCTGGGCGCGCTCGTCCGGGTCCTCTGCGTCGACCGGCACGTAGGCGGCGCCGGCGGCGAGCACGGCGAGGATCGAGACGTACAGGTCGTTGGTGCCCGAGGGGACCCGCACGCCCACCCGGTCGTCCGGGCCGATCCCGGCGGCGGCCAGCCGGCGGCGCAGCTGCTCGACCTCGGCGGCCAGGGCGCGGTAGCCGAGCACGGTGCGCCCGTCGTCCAGGGCCGGTTCGTCGGGGTGGGCGCGGACGGTGGCGTCCAGGACGTCGACCAGGGTGCGCGGTGCGGCGGCCGGACGGCCCGGGAAGAGGGCCTGTGGCGGTGGGGCCTGTGGTGGTGTGGCGTGGGGCGGCGTGGCGGACTGCTCCGTGCTCGGTTCAGCTGTCATGGCAGCCCGTACGCTCCTCGTCCTCGCCCCGTTCCGACTGATGCCCGGCCCTTCGGGGCGGTGGGAGCACTCGCCTGACCGGGTGACCCCACTCCGGGGCCGGAGCGGACAACCCGACTGATGGTAGCCCCGGGTGCGAGGCGCCGTACGGCCCGACACTTGGCTCAACTAGGCCGGAAATGGCCTGAGCTGACGTTGTGTCAGTCAACAACTGGGTGGGCCTGGCAGTCATGTGACTGGATGTCAGTCAAATTGACGGATCGTCAGGCCTAATTCTCGATCGTGATCCACGCCACAGCGAATGCTGCTCCCTTCGGGTGGCGGGCCCGGCTTCCCGGCCCGGTTCCGGCCCGGCCGCCGGGCCCGCCAAGGCGTCGGAGCGGTGTCCGAGAGGCGCCGGAGAGAGACCCGAATGGCGCCCGAATGGTGTCAGGGCGGTCAGCGGAAGCGGTGCAGGTACTCCTGGAGGAACGCCTCCAGGGTGCGCGGGGCGCGCCTGGTGAGGTGGGCGAGGGTGCCGTCGGGTGCCTCCCGGCGGACCGCCGCGAGCTGCTGGATCTCCACCACGTGGGAGGCCAGCCAGGGCGGCATCCCGGCCCGCTCGACCAAGTGGGTGTGCAGCCCGGCCGGGGGCAGGTCGAGGTAGCGGACCGGGCGGCCGAGCAGCTCGCCGAGCAGCCCGGTGAGCTCCGGGTAGCTGTACGCCCGGCCGCCGGTGAGCGGATACGTTCCGCCGGCGAGCTCCGGGCGGGTGAGCACCTCGGCCGCGGCGTCGCCGATGTCCCGGGCGTCGACGTAGTTGCAGCGGGCCTGGCCCATGGCGCCGTGCACCACCCCGGCGGCGGCGATGCCGGGGGCCAGCAGCAGCAGCTTCTGCATGAACGCGTACGGCCGCAGCACCGTCGCGGTGACGCCGGACGTGCGCAGGCGCTCCTCGACCAGGTGGTGGCCGCGCGAGACGGCCACGGGGGAGTCCGGTTCGGCTGCGGGTGCGGAGATCTTGACGATGTGCTCCACGCCGCTCTCGACCGCAGCGTCGATCGCGGCCAGCTCGTGCTGGACCTGGTGCGGGCCGTTGGCCATGGTGAGGAAGAGCTGGTGCGCGCCACGGAAGGCTTCGCGCAGGGAGTTCGGGTCGGCGGCGTCGGCCGGGAGCGTCTCGGTCAGTGCGAGGGTCCGGTCGTCGAGGCCGGCCGCGAGGCGGGCGGGGTCGCGGCTGAGTGCGCGGCTCGGTGCACCGAGGGCGGCGAGGCTGCGCAGGGTGGCACCGCCGGTGGCGCCTCCGGCGCCCATGACGACGATCATGAGGTCTGTCCTTCCGGTCGGGTGGAGAGTCGGTGCTGCGGGGATCGGGTCCGGCGGCTGCCGCGCCAGCGCCAGGTGATCACGGTGGCCGCGATCGCCGACGAGACCGGCAGGTCGATCGGAAGGCGGCCGGGCCAGGGGCTGGTGGCGAGCCCGTGGATCTGCGGCAGCCAGTGCGCGGCCGCGAGGCCGACGGTGAGTGCGACGGCCGCGGCGGCCAGGCCGAGTGCGGGGGCCAGCAGGGCGCGCGGTGCCCGGCCGCCCGGGGAGCGGTCGGGCCGGCGTCGCAGGGCGGAGCCGACCAGGGTGGCGACGACGGCCGAGGTGCCGCCGATCGTGGTGGCCGCGGCGATCAACAGCTGCGGCTGGTGCGTGACGGCCCCGCCGATGCCGGCCATCACGGCGGGCATCGCGTAGGCGACGAGGACCTCCCGCCACAGGGTGAAGGGGGGCGGTGCGCCGGGTGCTTTCTTGCTCATGGGCTTCTCCTGCGGAGGTGTTGGGGTGAAGTGATTAGGTGGCTAACTATTAGTGCTTAGGTGCCTAACTATTGGGTCGTGAAGCCGGCGGGCCGCCTTGCGCGGCCCGCCGTTCTCGACCGGGTCAGTCCGCGGTCAGCGCGTCGGCACCCTCGACCACCCTGGCCAGGAGGTCGAGGAAGGTGGCGCGCTCCTCGACCGAGAGCCCGCCGACCAGTGCCTGCATCCGGGCGAAGTGCTCGGGCGCCAGATCGCGCAGCCGCTGCGCGCCGCGTGCGGTGAGGACCACCACGTTGGCGCGGCCGTCCTCGGCGGACGGACGGCGGACCACCAGGCCCTCCCGCTCCAGGCCGTCCACCAGGCCGGTCACGGTCGCCCGCGAGACGCCGAGGCCGGCCGCGAGCTGGGAGGGCGACTTCTCGCCGCCGTGGTCCTCCAGGTCGGCCAGCAGTCGGTAGCGGCCGGTGGAGAGCCCGAACCGGGCGAAGTGCACCTCCCCGGCCTGGCCGATCCGGGCGCCCGCCGCCATCAGCCGGGCCGCGACCAGGATCGCCTGCGGGTCGGCCGTGAGGCCGTAGCGGGCGATCTGGCGGCGCGCCTGGTCGAGAGTGGGGGCGCCGCTGCCGGCGTCGGGGCGTTGTGTCATGAAAGTAATATGGCGCCTCATCAGTTTCCCGGTCAAGTCGACGGCCGCACCGACCGGTTCCCGGACGGTGCGGGCCGCGGTGACGCCGGTCCCTCCGGGGTCGAGGGTGGCCGGGCGGTGCGCCCAGGGCGAGTCTCGTCATTCCCGGCGTCGCGCGCCCGGCGGGAACGGCGGGACACGTCCTACGCGGCGCGGCGCGCGCCGCCGTCCGCACCTTCCTGGCCGACCAGGGTGTGCCCGACCCCGACGGGCGGACCGCCACCCTGCTGGCCTGCGTCGACGGACTGGTCTTCGACCGGCTGGTGGGCGGCGGGGAAGTCCGCGTGGACGAGGTCCAGGGGCTGGTGGCGGCTGCGCTGCGCGGGACGGCCGGACGGTAGGGCGTTTCTTCGAACTCCCGTCGCTTGGAGGCAGTTTGAAAAGGCGCCCCCGGCGGGGTGTGGCGGCCTCGCCGCACGAAGTGCCGTAGGGCGGCGCTCCGGCGGCCCGGATGCGGCGGTGGCCGGGGTGGTGGCTCGGTGGTGACGAGCAATCAGGTCAATCAACCGTCAAGTTGGTTCATTCACAGAATAATCCGGTCGCAAAGTGGACGGCATCGAAACATTTACGCTGCTTCCAGGTCTTCACATGGAGATCTCAGACTGACAGGCTGGGGCCGCCCTTTCAGTACTGAGGAGGTTCCTTGTCCCGTATATCCACGCTGGCCGGAGCGGTCACCTGCGCCCTCGCCCTCGTCACCGGTAGTGCTGTCGCGGCATCGGCAGCGCCGATAGACCTGGCGCCGGGTGCGGCGGCCGAGGCGAAGGTCGCCGCTGTCAACTGGACCCCGTGTAACCCCGACCCGAGCAAGCCGGACCCAGGTATCTACGACTGTGCCGTGTACCCGGTTCCGCTGGACTATGACAACCCGTCGGGTGAGAAGATCGGCATCGCCATGATGCGCCGGCGGGCGAGCGACCCGTCCAAGCGGATCGGCTCGCTGTTCCTCAACCCGGGCGGCCCGGGTGGTAGCGGCTACCTGTGGGCGACCACCACCCGGTTCGGTACCGAGGTGCAGTCGCGCTTCGACCTGGTCGGTTTCGACCCCCGTGGCGTGGCCCGGAGCAACCCGCTCAAGTGCTTCAAGACCCAGGAGGACGCCGACGCGGTCAACGGCCGCATGGTCGGCGTGCCGGTCACCAAGGCCGAGATCAACGAGACGCTGGACGCGGACCAGGACTACACCGACGCGTGCAGCAAGAACGCCGGCCCTCTGATCGAGCACATGTCGACCATCAACGTGGTCCGCGACCTCGACCGGATGCGCCGCGCCGTCGGCGACTCCCAGCTCAACTTCGCCGGGTTCTCCTACGGCACCCTGATCGGCGCGACCTACGCCGGGATGTACCCGAACAAGGTGCGCACGATCATCGTCGACGGCAACGTCGACCCGAACCTGCGCCTGCACGACGGCCTGGAGTACGACCGTCAGCGGGCGGGCGGCTTCGAGCTGGCCCTGGACGAGTTCCTGAAGCGCTGCCAGGCCGCCGGCGCCCCGCGCTGCGCCTTCGGCGAGGGCGACACCCGGGCCAAGTTCGACCAGCTCCGCGACCACCTGCGGACCAGCCCGGTCACCCTGCCGAACGGCTCCCAGGTGACGCTGAGCACCTTCACCAGCGAGGTGGCCAGCGCGCTGTACTCGCAGGCCAAGCTGGCGCCGCTGGCCAAGTCGCTGCAGGCGACGTACCAGCTGGTCCAGAAGCCGGCCGCGAACACGCTGATGGCGCCGAAGGCGACCGTCTCGGACGACGACGCCAACATCCTCGCGGTGAACGCCCCGCGGGCGCTGCGTGAGGCCCCGGCCGACTCCGAGTACACCGCCGACGACTCCTACATGGGCGTCAACTGCCAGGACAAGCCGTACCCGTCGAACGACCGGGTCTTCCCGAACGTCGCCAAGGCCTGGGAGAAGGAGTCGCCGACCTTCGGCCGCTACCAGGCCTTCGACGCGCCCGCCTGCGCGAGCTGGCCGGCCCCGGCCCGGGACGCCGAGCGCTTCAGCGGCCCGTGGAACAAGAAGACCTCGAACACCGTCATGGTGATCGGCAACCTCTACGACCCGGCCACCCAGTACAAGTTCGCCCAGCGGATGCAGCAGCAGCTGGGCAACGCCGTGCTGGTCAGCGTGGACTCGATCGAGCACTGCGCCGTCGGCCGCAGCCAGGCGCTGAACGCGCTGGTCACCCGCTACCTGGTCGACGGCACCGCGCCGAAGCCGGGCCAGCTGCTGAAGCCGGACGCGGCGATCTTCCCGGCGGCCTGACGGGGCCGAGCGGCTGGCCGGTGCCGGCCCGCGCGGCCCGCAAGGCCCGCCCGGCAGGACTGGCCGCGCGGCCCCCGGAGGCCTGAGGTACGTGTGAACGGATGTGGTGGTCGGCGGCGCCGGCCACCACATCCGCGTTTTCCGGCCGAGCCCCCGGAGGACGGCGTGAACGCGGATGGCCGTGCGAAAGCGGATGACGGCGCGAACCGGGTATGCGGCGTGAATGCGGCGGTGGATCGCCATCCGGCCCTCCTCGGAAACGAGTTCATCTCGGATTCTTCTCGGATGTCGGGGACCGTAGCCGATACCACTGACAATCGGCCGCCGGGCCCGCAGCGGCCTGGGACCTGCGCTGATTCGCCGAAAATGACGTACTGTCACACTAGTTCGTTAAAGGATTCCCACCCTCGAATACCTGTGTTAGCGTGCCGCCGCCAGCTTCTCTCATCGCCGAGAAAGTGAGGTCGGGCCATGGAGGGCGCATTCTCCCGACGGGGATTCCTGGGCACCGCCGGTGCGGCGGCCGGGGTGTCCGCCGGCTCGACGGGCACGGCGCCCGCGGCCGGGGCGCGCCGGGAGCCGCCGGAGGGGCGGTCGGTCCGGCCGGGCGATCCCCGCTACCGGACGCTCGGCCAGGGCTTCAACCAGCGCTGGCGCAGCAGCCCCGCCCACATCCGCCTGGTGGCCGACGAGGCCGACGCCGTGGGCGAGTTGAACCGGGCGCTGGACCACGGGATGCGGCCGACCGTCCGCGGCGGCGGCCACTGCTACGAGGGCTTCGTCGACAACGACGGGGGCGTCATCCTCGACCTCAGCATGATGCGGGGTGTCGCCGCCGCCACGGACAAGTTCGGCCGTCCGACGTACTGCGTGGAGGGCGGGGCCACCAACTGGGACGTCTACACCACGCTCTTCCGCGCGTACGCGGTGACGCTGCCGGCCGGGTCCTGCTACTCGGTCGGCGCGGGCGGGCACATCTGCGGCGGCGGGTTCGGCCTGCTCTCGCGGCGGCACGGGCTCACCGTGGACCACCTGGTCCAGGTCGACGTGGTCACCGTGCGGGGCGGCACCGCTGTGGTGACCAGGGCGCACCGCGACGACGGCGAGGGCTCCCCGGAGGCGGACCTCTTCTGGGCCCACACCGGGGGCGGCGGCGGGAACTTCGGGGTGGTGCTGCGCTACCACTTCGCGGTCGGCGTGCCGAAGCCGCCGCCCCGGGTCTGGCTCAGCAGCGTCGCCTGGCCCTGGGGCGAACTGGTGGAGCGGCCCGGCGACTTCGAGACCCTGGTGCGCAACTTCGGCGCCTTCATGGCCGAGCACAGCGGCCCGCGGGAGCCGACCTACCAGGGCCTGTTCGCGATCCTCAAGCTCACCCACCGCTCCAACGGGAACGTAGTCCTGGTGAGCCAGTGGGACGGTGACGACCCGGGGCCGCTCGACGCGTTCCTGGCGGCCGTCGAGCGCGGGATGGCGACGCGGTCGGTGGTCCAGACCCACAGCGCCGGCGGGCTGTTCCTGCCCTACCCGGAGAAGCGTCGCCAACTGCCCTGGTTCCAGGCCACCATGACGCTCAACCCGTCGGGCGACAACCAGCGCGGCAAGTACAAGTCGGCCTACCACCGCGAGCCGTTCAGCCGGGCCCAGATCGCCACCTTCTGGGACTGGCTGGTGCGGGAGGTCGAGGGCGTGGACCTCACGAAGACGCTGGTGCAGATCGACTCCTACGGCTGCCGGATCAACACCCGCGGGCCCGAGGAGACCGCTGTCCCCCAGCGCGACTCGATCATGAAGCTCCAGTACCAGACGTACTGGACCGACGAGGCCCAGGACGCCGACCACCTGGCGTACCTCGGCGGGCTCTACCGGGACGTCTACCGGGAGACCGGCGGTGTCCCGGAGATCGACACCGCGACGGACGGCGCCTACGTCAACTACCCGGACGTCGACCTGGGCACGGCCGACCAGCCGGACCCGGCCTACCAGCGGCTCTACTACAAGGGGAACTACCCGCGGCTGCAGCGCACCAAGGCGTACTGGGACGGCGCGGAGGTGTTCCACCACGCTCAGTCGATCACCCTCCCCGGGGCCTGACCGGGAGGGGGCCCGCCACCGGATGCGCGAGCCGCCGTAGGGGCGCAGGGTCGAGGTATGAGCGGAGTGGTCGTGCTGGTCGAGCTGGAGCCGTCCACCGAGGTGCTGGACGCGGGCGAGGTCGACGTGGGCGCGCGGATTCGCTGGGTGCACGCGGCGCCGCCGGATCCGGACGTGCCGGAGGATCCGGGGCCGGTGACCTTCTGCGGCCTCGACACGGCGGACCTCGAACGGGAGTCCTACCGCCCGGCCGGGCCCGGCGAGCCGTGGTACCCGCCGTCCCAGCGCACCCGGCGGTGCCGAGCCTGCGAGGCGGTGCTCAAGGCACCCTGAACGGGCTCGCGGAGCGCGGCCGGTTCCACCACCGGCCGCGCCCGGGAGCGCGGGCCCGCCCGACCGGACAGGCCCGCCCGACCGAACGGCCCGGACAGGCCGGACAGGCCGGCGTACCCCCGGGCCACCCCTACGCGGCCGGCTTCGCCGCCTCCTCGACGATCCGCCCGTCACGCAGCTCGATCACCCGGTCGGCGAGTTCCATCAGCGTCGGGTCGTGGGTGGCGACCACCACGGTGACGCCCTCGCTGCGGACGACGGCGCGCAGCAGCTGCATGATCGAGCGGCCGGTCTCCGAGTCCAGCTGGCCGGTCGGCTCGTCGGCGATGATCAGGCCGGGCTCGTTGGCCAGCGCGCGGGCGATGGCGACGCGCTGCTGCTGGCCGCCGGAGAGTTCGCCGGGCCGCTGGTTGGCCTGGTCGGCGAGGCCGACGAGGGCCAGCAGGGTGTGCGCGCGCTCCTCGCGTTCGGCGGCCGAGACCTTGCGCAGCCGCATCGGCACGCCGACGTTCTCGGCGGCGGTGAGCATCGGGATCAGCCCGAAGGACTGGAAGACGAAGCCGATCCGCTCCCGCCGCAGGGCGAGCCGGCCGTCCTCGTCCAGTTCGGCGAGGTCGGTGCCGTCCAGGGCGATGCTGCCGGCGGTCGGGGCGTCCAGGCCGCCGACCAGGTTGAGCAGGGTGGTCTTGCCGGAGCCGGACCGGCCCTTGAGCGCGGCGAGTTCGCCGCGGCCGACGGTGAAGGAGACGCCGCGCAGCGCGTGCACGGTCCGCTCGCCGGTGCCGAAGCTGCGCCGGAGGTCGGTCACGGCCACCATCGGGGCGTTGGTGGTGGCGGTGGCCTGAGGCTGCGTCATTGAGGCTTCCCCCTGTGTGTGTCTACCCAGTGTCTACGGACGGGTGGCGCCACGGGTTCACGGTTTCGGGCGGCGATTTCCGGGGTGCCGGTCGGCGTTCCCAAAGGCGTGCTGTGGAGCCTGAGTTATGAAATGTTCATGGCATTCTGGCGGGCGCCCGAAGTGCAGGTGCTGCCAATGCAAGGAATTTGCTCATTACTTACTTGTTAGCGCAAGTCCCTTCCGTTCCTGGATCGAATCTGACAGAGTCGTCCGCTATCCGGTGATCAAATGCCGGTGATCATTGCGTTGATGTGCCCTAAGTGTGTCCATTCGTGGCCGAGTTGTGACCGAATCGGATCGATGAACGGGGCTGGGACGCGACCTGGGGACGTAAAGACCGGGGAGGAACTTGATGCTCGGCTTCGTCGTGCGCCGACTGCGCGGGCGACTGCCGCTGGCTGCCGCCGTGCTGCTCGCTGTACTGATCACCACGGCCGTGCTGACCGCGCTGGTGGCGTTCAACCGCAGTGTCGGCGAGGCCGGTCTGCGGCAGGCGCTCCAGGGGCCAGGACATGCTCGGACCACGGTCGTGGTGACCGCCGAACACGGGCTCGACCAGCGTGCGAAGGACGAGGCGGAGCTCGCCGCCTACCGCGGCAGGCTCTTCGGGGACCTGCCCGTGCGCACCGACAGCCTGCTGCGCAGCCGCTCCTACGGCCTGCCGGACGGTGCCGGCACCACCGGTACCAACGGGACCAGCGGCGCCACCAGCACCAGCGGCGCCCCCGGGTCCGCGGTCCCCGGACCCGGGACCCAGCCCGACCTGACGGTCCTCGCCGACCTCGACCGCGACCGGGCCCGCCTGCTCGCCGGCGCGTGGCCCGCCGCGGCCTCCGGCCCGGTTCAGACCACCGCCCCGCAGGTCGCCGTCCCGCAGACCATGCTGGCGCGGCTCGGCCTCACCGACCAGGCCCTGCCCGCCGATGTGCAGGTGGCGGACCGCCTCGGCGGCAAGTCGCTGACCGTCCGCGTCACCGGCGTCTACCGGGCCGTCGACCCGACCGACGCGTACTGGCGCATCGACCCGGTCGGCGGCCACGAGGTCGAGGTCAGCGGCTTCACCACCTACGGCCCGATGCTGGTCGACCAGAGCGCCTTCACCACCGGCGGGTTGGTGCAGAGCAGCCGCAGCTGGCTGCTCGACGCCGACTTCGCGGGCATCGGTCGCTCCGCGGCGGAGGCCATGGGCGACCGCGCCCAGGGCCTCGCCGACGACCTGCAGACCCGCGCCAGCATCAGCTCGCGGACCGAACTGCCAGACATCCTGCGCGAGTTGTCCTCCAGCATGATGGTCGCCCGGACCACCCTGCTGATCGGCGCCCTCCAGCTGGCCGTGCTCGCCGTCGCGGCGCTGCTGCTGGTCGTCAACCTGATCGCGACCCGGCAGACGGCCGAGAACGAGCTGCTCGCCGCCCGCGGCGCCTCCGGCGCCCGGCTCGGCGCCTTCACCGCGACGGAGTCGCTGCTGCTCGCCCTGCCCGCCGCGCTGCTGGCCCCCCTGCTGACTCCGTTCCTGGTCCGCGCCCTGGCCGGCTTCGGGAGCGACCACCAGGTGCCCCTGGACACCGGCATCAGCTGGTCGCTCTGGCCGATCGCCGTGCTCTGCGCCTTCGCCTGCGTCCTGCTGGCCAGCCTGCCCAGCCTCCTGCGCGGCGCCGGAGCCGCCCTGCGCAGCCGCTCCGGCCGCCGCCAGGCCCTGGTCTCCGGCATCGCGCGCAACGGCGGCGACCTCGCCGTGCTCGCCCTGGCCGTGCTCGCCTACCAGCAGCTCAGCCAGTACGGCGGCGGGCTGTCCACCGACTCCTCCGGCCGGCTCGGCGTGGACCTGCTGCTGGTCGCCACCCCGACCCTGGCGCTCTGCGCCGGCACCCTGGTGGTGCTGCGCCTGCTGCCGCTCGCCGCCAGGCTCGGTGCCCGGGTGGCCGCGCGCGGCCGTGGCCTCGGCCCGGCCCTGGTCGGCTGGCAGCTGGCCCGTCGGCCCGCCCGTGCCACCGGCCCCGTGCTGCTGCTGGTGATGGCCGTGGCCACCGGCGTGCTGGCGCTCGGCCAGCACGCCACCTGGACCGCCTCCCAGCGCGACCAGGCCGCCTTCAACACGCTCGGCGGCCTGCGGATCTCCGCCTCGCACAACGCCCTGATGGGCCAGGGCGGCCGCTACGGCGCGCTGCCCGGCGGCGACCGGCTGGTCCCGTTGGTGCGCGAGGAGCAGTCCCTGCCCAACGGCAAGGGGCAACTGCTCGCCGTGGACACCGCCGCCTTCGCCGAGCGCGTCCCGGTCCGCTCCGACCTGCTCGGCGGGCGCACCCGCGAGGACCTGTTCGGGTCGCTCGCCCAGCCCGCCCCCACCGGGCCGCAGGCCGGCCTGGAACTGCCCGGCCACCCGCTGCGGATCGACGCGGAGGTCACCGTCCAGCAGCCGGAGCAGCAGGCCGGGACGCCCGGCGGCAGGACTGGTCCGTCGCTTCACCCGGAGGCCAGGTTGCTGCTGCGCGACCGCTTCGGCATGATCCACAAGGTCTCGCTGGGCACGCTCCCGCTGACCGGCGACGCCAAGGTCTCGGCCTCGCTGACCACGCTGGTCGACGCCCCGCTCGGCTCGGCCGCCGCGCCGTTGACCGTGGTCGGCGTGATCGTCGCCTTCGGCGACCGGTCCAACGGGGAGCTGACCGTCCACCGGCTGTCCGTCTCCGACAGCGCCGACGGCCCCGCGACCGCCGTCCAGGTGCCGGCCGGCTTCGGCTGGACGGCGACGGCGCCCCCCGTCCGGGCCATCGGCGACGTGGTGCCCGGGCCGGCCGCCGTCCTCGGATCCGAACCGACCGGCGCCGACCGCTTGTTCACCATCCGCTACCGCTTCGCCAACGGCCTCGGGGACATGGTCCGCGCCGTCCTCCAGCCGACCGGGACGAGCGTGCCGGCCACCGTGTCCGGCATCGTCACCCGCGACTACCTGAAGGTCGTCGGCGGCTCCGTCGGCGACACCGTCCAGGTGCCGTTCTCCGGGATCGTCCTGCCGGTCAAGATCACCGCCGTGGTCGACGCCCTGCCGGCGGCCGGCCTCAACGCGCTCATGGTCGACCTCTCCACCACGGCCCGGCTGCTGGCCGCACAGGGCGGCGAACTGCCCAACCGCGCCGAGTGGTGGCTGCCCGCCACCGGCCCCGGCGACCGGACCCCCGCCGAGGCCGCCGCCGCACTGCGCGCCGCCCCCGGCGCCCAGGACGTCCAGCTTTACGAGGAGGCCGTCGAGGACCTGCTCAGCGACCCGGTCGGCGCCGCTCCGCAGAGCGCGCTCATGGTCATCGCGGTCGTCACCGGGGTGCTCGCCGCGATCGGCTTCGGCGCCGCCGTGGCCGCCTCCGCCCGCGAACGCTCCCGGGACTCCGCCCTGCTGCTCGCGCTGGGCGCCCGCCGCAAGCAGGTGACCCGCACCATGGCCGCCGAACAGGCCCTCCTGGTCGCCCTCGGCGGGGCCGTCGGACTGGCCCTCGGCACGCTGCTCGTCCACCTGATCGTGCCGTTCGTCGTGCTGACGCCGGCCGCCCGCCGCCCGACGCCCGGGGCGCTGATCGAGCTGCCGCTCGGCCAGGCGCTACTGCTCACGGCCGCGATCGCCGTCGTTCCCCTGTTGTCGGCCTTCCTGATCGGACGCCGCCGTCGAGACGTGGCCGCCCGGCTGCGCCACGTGGAGGAGATGTGACCACCAAGGCCGGGACCACCGTGCCCACCCCTTCGCCCGCGCCCGCCCACGGCCCCGCGCCCTGGGTCCGCACCCGGCTGCGCGCGACGCCGCTGGCCACCCTGCTCATGGCGGCGCTCGCCTTCGTCACCGTGTTCATGGCGGCGGCCTTCCCCCGCGTCGTCGACCGGGGCGCGGACAGCGCCCTGCGGGACTTCGTGCACCAGAAGGGCGTCAACGCGACCAGCCTGCAAGCCACCTCCGAGCCGAACCTGAGCGACCCGACCTCCGCTCTCGACGACGTGCAGCAGAAGCTGACCGCGGAGATCGGCCGGAACCTGCCGCTCACCGAGACCAGCCAGCTCTACGGCAGCCGGGCCAAGTCCCCGCGCAAGATGTTCAACGAGGGCTACGCCCGTCTCTCCGACCATCCGCCGGTGCTCGGCCTGCTGTACCTGCACGGGCTCAAGGAGCTCGTGACCCTCACCGACGGCGTCTGGCCGGGCCCCGCGGCCGAGGGCGCACCCCTGCCGATGATCGTCAGCCAGAAGGCCGCCGAGACCATCGGCGTCAAGCTCGGTGACGTCGTCGACAACGGCAGCGACCTGACCGGCCGGACCCGGTCCACCGTGGTCGGCTTCTACCGCGTCAACAACCCCACCGACCCGACCTGGGACGACATCGGCTGTCCCGCCCGCGCCTGCCTGGAGGGCCAGGGCACGGAGCTCCACTGGGCGACCACCGGTTTCGTCGGCGACAGCGGCCTGCACCAGCTGATCCTCTGGGGCAACGGCGGCGTGAACTTCTGGCGGCTGCCCGTCGACTCCGGCGCCCTGCGCGCCGACCAGCTGGCCGAGACCCGCGCCACCGTCGGCTCCTACCTGGTCGGGCGCGGCGCCACCACCCTCGCCGACGTGACCAAGCGCCCGGACCTGCACGTCACCTCGCTCCTGCCCGACGTCTTCACCCGGGCCACCGCCCGCTACGACGCCGCGGCCCCGCTGGCCGCGATCGGACCGGCCGGAGTGGCGGGGGTGGCCGTCGTGGTGCTGTGTCTCGCGGCGGCCCTCACCGCCGACCGGCGCACCGCCGAACTCCGGCTGCTCCAGGCCCGCGGCGGCTCGCGCGGCGGCATCCTGCTGCGCCTGCTCGGCGAGGGCGCGGCGACCGTGCTGCCCTCCGCCCTGCTCGGAACGGCCCTCGCCCTGGTGCTGCTGCCCACCCCCCGGTGGGGCAACGCCCTGCTCACCGCCCTGGCGGTCACCCTGATCGCCGTGCTGGCCTTCCCGGCGCGCGCCGCCGTACTGCTGTCCCCGCCGAAGGCCGTGGCCGGCTGGCGCCGACTCGTCGGCGAACTCGCCGTCCTGGCCGTCACCGCCGCGGCCGTGGCCGAGGTCCGCCGCCGCGGCGTCGCCCCCGGCAACGGCCTGGACCCGCTGCTGGTGGCCGCCCCGCTGATGCTCGCCCTCACCGGCGGCCTGCTGCTGGCCCGGATCCAGCCGCTGGTGGTCGGCTGGCTGGCCGCCCTCGCCGGGCGTGGCCGCGGCCTGATCGGCTTCCTCGGCCTGGCCCGCGCCGCCCGCGACAGCTCGGGCCGCCGCCGGCCCTCCGCGCTGCCGCTGCTCGCCCTGGTGATCGCCGTCACCACGACCGGCTTCGGCGCCACCGTGCTCGACACCGTGGACAGCGTCCGGCTGCGCGCCGGCCGGATTGCCACCGGCGGTGACGTCTCCGTCACCCTGCCGGTCTACGCGACCCTGCCGGAGGCGTTCACCACGGCCGCCGCCGAACTGCCCGGCGTACGGGCCGCGACCGGCGTGTGGGTCGAGCCCGGGGCCTTCTTCACCGGCGCCGACGGCGACTCCACCTCGGCCATCCTCGTGGTGGCCGAGCCGAAGGCCTACGCCGAGATCGCCCGGACCTTCGGGGTGGGCGAGTTCGACCCGGCGGTGCTCGCCGGCACCCCCGGCGGCCCGGACACCCCGGTGCCGGCACTGTTCAGCAGCGGCCTGTCCAAGCAACTGGCCGGCGGCCCGCCCCGGCTGCGCACGCCCAACGGGGGCCAACTGCGCACCACCGTCGCCGGGATCGTCACCGGCACCCCCGCCCTGCCGGACCCCGGCAAGCCGTTCATGGTGGTGCCTGTCGGGCCCGCCTCCGAGCGCCTTCCGGAGCTCAAGCGGACGAACAAGTGGCTCTCCGCCGGCAACGTCGACGCCGGCCAGGTCAGGAACCTGCTCCTGGACCGGGGCCTGACCACCGCCACGGGCCTCGCCAAGCTGATCCGGGACGAGGCCGTGGCCGCCGGCAAGGGCAGCTACGGGCTGCCCCCCGGGTACACGGCCCGCAGCAGCCACGAGGTGGCCGCCACGCTCGCCGCCGACCCGCTGCAGCGCTCCGCGGAACGCCTGTTCTGGTACTCGGGTGCCGCCGGCGCCGGGTTCGCCCTGCTGGCCGTCCTGCTGACACTGGTCCGGGCCGCCCCCGAGCGCACGGCCCTGCTGGCCCGACTGCGCACCATGGGCCTGCGGCCCCGGCAGGGGCTGGCGCTGATCATCACCGAGACGCTGCCGCAGGCCCTGGTGGCGGCCGTCGGCGGCGGGCTGGTCGCGCTGGCGGCGGTCGGACTGCTCGGGTCGGCCTTCGACCTGTCGGCGCTGGTCGGCGCCAACGTCGGCGACGTGCTGACCCCCGTCCTGCTGCCGGTGCTGCTCCCCACGGCGGGCCTGGCGCTGGTGGTCTGCCTCGGGGTGGTCCTGGAGGCGGCCGTCTCCGGCCGGCGCCAGATCGCCACCGAACTGCGGGCGGGGGACCAGCGGTGAGGGCGGGAGGAGCGGTACGGGCCGTGACACCGGCGCCGGCCGCCGGGACCGTGGGGACCGTCAAGGTCGTCGAGATTTTCAGGACCGTCAGGACCTTCAGGACCGCCAGGACCTCTAGGACAGTCAAGACAGGAGACGAGCGGTGAAGAGCACTCCCCAGGAGCAGCCGGTCGCCGAGGCCCCCAGCTTGCAGGAGCTCCGGCAGCGGGCCCTCGCCGCCGCCTCGCCCAAGGCGTACGGCGAGGGCGCGGCCATCGTCTGCGACCGGCTGGTGCGGATCTTCAGCGCCGAGGGCGTCGAGGTCCAGGCGTTGCAGGGCTTGGAGCTGACCATCCAGCAGGGCGACCTGGTCGCCCTGGTCGGTGCCTCCGGCAGCGGCAAGTCGACCCTGCTGACCATCCTGGCCGGGCTCGACGTGCCGACCGCCGGAAGCGCCACCGTCGCCGGCTGCGACCTGCTGGAGATGTCCGCCCGGGAGCGGCTGCGCTACCGGCGCGAGGTGGTCGGCTTCATCTGGCAGCAGACCGCCCGCAACCTGCTGCCCTTCCTCACCGCCGCCGAGAACATCGCCCTGCCGATGCAGCTGCGCGGGCGCCGGGCCGGGGCCGGGCGGGCCAAGCAGCAGGCCGACCGGGTGGCCGAGCTGATGGAGGCGCTGGAGATCGGCGACCTCGCCCACCGCCGCCCCAACGAGCTCTCCGGCGGCCAGCAGCAGCGGGTCGCGATCGCGGTGGCGATGGCCAACAACCCGCCGGTGCTGCTCGCCGACGAGCCCACCGGCGAACTGGACTCCGAGACCGCGGGGGTGATCTTCGAGTCCTTCCGCACCGTCAACCGCGAACTCGGCGCCACCGTCGTCATCGTCACCCACGACCCGATGGTCGCGGGCGAGGTGCGCCGCACGGTCGCCATCCGGGACGGCCGGACCAGCAGCGAGGTGCTGCGCCGCACCGTCACGGACGAACACGGCGAGGAGTCGGTCAACGAGCGCGAGTACGTGATGCTGGACCGCACCGGCCGGGTGCAGCTGCCGGTCAAGTTCCTGGAGGCGCTCGGGATGGAGCACCGGGTGGCGGTCGACCTCGCGGCCGACCACATCGAGGTCCGTCCGGACGACATCGCCGGGCACTGAGGCGGCGGGCACCGAGGAAGCGGGTGGGCGGCGGCCGTCGGGTCCGTCAGCTGTCGCCGCCCATCCGCTGGAAGAGCCCGCTGCCTTCGGCGTCCGCGCGCAGGTCGGGTGCGTCCTCACTGGCGCGCTCGCCCCGGGCGGTGGCGGTGCAGAGGGCGAAGACGAGCACTGCACTGGCCGCGACGGCGAGGATTCCGAGTGCGGTCAGGACGCGTAGCCAGGTCAAGGAAGTGCCTCCTGGGGACGGTGCGGAGGAACGCCGCCGGGGTTGTATCGGCAGTTCGGTCCGCACGGTCGAGTGTCCACAGGCGGTTCTTCCCGTCGTCCGCCGCGCGAGAGGTCGCCCGCGCGGGCGCTCGAAGCATCAGTAGGGCGCGTCACACTCCCTCGCGCGCCCCTGTAGGGGTGACGGTCCGGCCCTCCGAGGACGTGGCCAACGCCCGCAGCGCGTCGAGGTCCGGCTTCCCCGCCCCGGTCAGCGGGATCCCCGGCAGCACCAGGACGGAGTCCGGCGCGCACCGCGGCCCGACCCGCTCCCGGGCCCAGCGGCGCAGTTCCTCCGCCGTCGCCCGCGATCCCGGCCCGGTGACCACGGCCGCGTGCACCCGTTCCAGCCGGTCCGGGCCGGCCGTCGCGAACATCACCGCCTCCCGCACCTCCGGGTGCGCGCGCAGCGGCTCCTCGACGTCCCGGGGGAAGACGTTGTGCCCGTCCACGATCGCCATCGGGCGGCGCCCGGCCACCGTCAGATAGCCGGCCGCGTCCAGGCTGCCCAGATCGCCGGTGTGCAGCCAGCCGTCCCGCAGCACCCGGGCGGTCAGTTCGGGGTCGCGCCAGTAGCCGACCATCGCCGTCGGGGTGCGGACGCAGATCTCCCCGGTCCGGCCCGTCGGCAGCACCGTCCCCTCCTCGTCCACGATCCGCACCTCGGTGTCCGGGAACGGACGCCCGGCCGTCGCCAGCAGCCGCGGGTCCAGGTGCTCGTCCGGGCCCAGCCTCGTCACCGGCCCGCACTCCGTCAGGCTGTACGTCTGGTGCAGCACCCGGCCCAGCCGCCGCGTCGCCTCCGCCAACCGGCGCGGCGACGGCGGACAGCCGGTGTACGTGACGCGGCGCAGGCTGCCGGTGTCGGTCGCGCGCAGCTGCGGATGGTCCAGCACGTGGTAGAGCAGGTGCGGCGGCAGATACACCCGGGAGACCCGGAACCGCTCGATCGCCGCCAGCACCGCCTCGGCGGCGAAGGCCTCCTGCAACACCACCGTGCCGCCCGCCGCCAGCGCCAGATCCGCCGTCGTACCGCCGCCGTGGCACAGCTCCGTACAGAGCAGGAACGTCGAACCGGACAGGAGCGCCGGTCGCGGCGGCCGGGCGAACCGGCGCAGCACACCCTTCGGCCGGCCCGTCGTCCCGCCGGTGAACCGCACCGCCATCACGTCCTGCGGGCGGAACCGCGGGGCCAGCGGCTCCGGCGAGCAGGACGCGGCCGACGCCGACAGGTCCACCCCGAGCGCCGACGGCCCCAGCGCGAACAGGCCCGCCGAGGGCAGCGCCCGCGCGATCCCCGCGGCGGCGGCCCGGCAGCGGGCTGGATCGAAGACCAGCGCCGACGTCCCGGCGAACCCGGCCAGCGCCACCGACTCCCCGACCGGGCCGTCCGGATGCGGCATCGCGACCCGGCACCCCAGCAGGTTCGCGGCCAACCGCACCAGCACCGCCTCCGGCCGGTTCCCGGCCAGCACCGTCACCCCGTCCCCGCGCCCGAGCCCGGCACCCGCCAGCGCCCGCGCCGTCCGGTACACCCCGTCCAGGCACTCCCGGGCGGTCAGCGCCTCCTCCCCCCAGCGGATCGCCACCCGCCCCGGATCCCGCTCCAGCCCCGCCAACACCAGCCCGGTGTACGTCGGCCCCGACTCCGCCATGCTGCGGCCTCCTGTCTGATGGGACGTCAGCTTAGGGCGGGCGCGGTGGTGGAGTGGTGCCGGGGATCCCGGGTGCAGGGGCCGCTGCCGGGGCGTCCTGCCGTGACCGGAGCGGAGTGCCGTACCCGCGGCCGGGAGTTGTTAGGGTTCCCCGTCGGACAGGGACGGGGGACACGTGGGCACCAGCACGGGCACGGCCGAGGCGCCGGGCGGGCAGGGGGCCGAGGAGCGCCCGCACGGCGTCCTCGACCTGCGGGGCGTCGCGGGGGCGGCGTTCACCGTGGGCTACCCGCCCGATGCCGTCGTGGTCGTGTCGGGCCTGCCGGGCGCGGGCAAGAGCACGCTGCTGCGGCGCTGGTCCGGGGCGGGGGCGGTGCCGACCGTCGACCCGCGCGCCGTCCACGAGGCCTGCGAGGCGGTCATGCCCGCGCGCCTGCCGTACGCGGTCTACCGGCCCTGGGCCCGACTGGAGCACGTCCGGTTGCTGCGCGCCTCCGTGCGGCGCGGCGGGCCACTGCTGGTGCACGACTGCGGCAGCCGCGCCTGGATGCGCCGCTGGCTCGCCCGCGAGGCCGCCCGGCAGGGCCGGCAACTGCACCTGGTGCTGCTCGACGTCGGTGCCGCCACCGCGCTGGACGGCCAGCGCGCCCGGGGCCGCCACGCCTCCGCCCGGGTCTTCGCCCGCCACCGCCGGGGCCTGGACCAACTGCTCGCCGCCTTCACCCGCCACACGCGCTCCGGCGCGCCGACGCCGGCCCCGGAAGCGGCGTCCGTCCTGCTCCTCGACACCGCCTCCCGCTCCCGCGCCACAGCCGTCCACTTCGGCCCGGCCCGGTGAGGCCCCCGGCGGAGGCGGTGACCGGGAGCAGTGCCTGAGCCGCCGGGAGCGGTGAAGTCCCCTGGCCGGAGCGGTGGTCAGAGGAGGCCGAGGTGGGGGTCCACGGCGGCGAGTCGGCAGGTGGCGTCCCAGAGGCGGTCGGCGACGGCGCGGTCGGTCAGGTGGGGCTGGGCGGGTTCGAGGCGGGGGGCGCCGCGCAGGCCGAAGACGCGGGGGCCCCAGAGCTGGCCGCCCTGCGCCTGCGGGTCGAGGACGGCCCGGACGATCGGCCACGCGCCGTGGTCCTTGCCCTGGAGGAGGAGCCCGGCCGGCAGGCCGCGCAGCCCTTCGCCGACGGTCCGGGTGTGGACCGGCGGGCGGGGCGGGGTGAGCGAGTCGAGTGCGCCGCCGGGGTGCGCCAGCAGGCTGAGCACGGTGCTGCCGGCGGCGCGGAGGCGTCGGTCGAGTTCGAGGCCGAAGGTCATCTGCGCCAGTTTCGAACGGCCGTAGGCGCGTTTGGGCCGGTAGTCCACGGCCGACTGGAGGTCGTCGAGGTCCAGTCGCTCCGAGCGGGCCGCGAAGCTGCCGACCGTCACGATGCGGCCCGCCGGTGCGGCCGCGAGCAGGGGGGCCAGCCAGCGGGTGAGCGCGACGTGCCCGAGGTGGTTGGTCGCGAACATCAGCTCGTGCCCGGCGCCGGTCTCCCGGCGCGGCGGATCGTCCAGCGCGACCCCGGCGTTGTGGACGACCGCGTCGAGGTGGTCGAGGGCGAGCCCGTCCACGGCGGCCCGCAGGGAGGGCAGGTCGGCGAGGTCCAGCGGGAGGTGGCGCACCACGGCGCCGGGGACGCGGGAGCGGATCGACGCCATGGCGGCCCCGGCCCGACCGGCGTCCCGGCTGCCGAGCACGACCGTGGCGCCGGTCCCGGCGAGCTGCTCGGCGACGAAGTAGCCGATACCGGCGTTGCCCCCGGTGACCAGGACGCTCCTCCCGGCGGCGGCCGGCGGCCGGTGAACGTCCCACGGCCGGCTGCGGGTTGTGGACGACATGCTGATGACCTCCTGGCGAATTCGGGGCCGCCGGGACACCCGCGATTCGAGACCGCGGCCCCGCCGGCAGCCCCACGATCACAGGCCTGACCGGCAGATCGCTGACAGATCGCCGTCACCGCCGTCGGGCCTCAAGATCGTCGAACCGCCGGGTTTCGGGCCCGCGTCGGGTGGGGCCCTGCGAGACTGGGGTCAGCAGAGTTCGTCACGGAGAGAGGTCCGCATCCGCATGTCCAGCAGTGCCGCCGTCGACAACCCGTGGTTCCGCCGCTTCAGTCCGTCCGACTCCGCCCCCGCCCGGATCGTGATCTTCCCCCACGCGGGCGGCTCCGCCAGCTACTACATGGAGTACGCCAACGCGCTCGCGCCCTACGCCGACGTGCTCACCGTCCAGTACCCGGGCCGTCAGAACCGCTTCGCCGAACCGGCGATCGACTCGGTGCTGGAGCTCGCCGAGCAGCTCTACCGGGAGCTGCGCGACTGGACGGACCGGCCGCTGACCTTCTTCGGGCACAGCATGGGCGCGGCCGTCGCCTTCGAGACCGCCCGCTGCTTCGCCCGCGACGGCCTCCCGGGGCCCGAGCGGCTGTTCGTCTCGGCGGGCCGCGCGCCCTCGCTGCCCCGGGAGACCGCCGTCTACCGGCTGCCGGACGACGGGCTGCTCGACACGATCGTGCGCCTCGGCGGGACGGACGAGCGGATCCTCACCATCCCGGCGCTGCGCGAGCTGATCCTGCCGGCGCTGCGGGCCGACTACACCGCCATCGAGACGTACCGCTGCGCGCCGGAGGCGACCGTGCCGCAGCCGATCACCGCGCTGGTGGGGGAGACCGACCAGAACGCCACCGTCGACCAGGCGGCCCAGTGGGACCGGCACACCACCGGCGGTTTCGACCTGCGGGTCTTCCCCGGCGGGCACTTCTACGTGGCGGACCAGACCGCGGCCGTGGTCGAGGTGCTCACCGCGCACCTGCGCGGCTGAGCCGGCCGCGCCGGGGCGTGGACGGCGCTGGTGGAGCCCCGGACCGAGCGGCCGGGCGCGCCCGGCCCCGGTGACGCGCCCCGGCGGCTCGGCTACTGTGCCTGCGTGACGGGCCGTCAGCCGGGCCGCCGGCGGCGCCGTCAGCCGAGACCACCCACCCTGGAGGCCGCCATGCGCCGGATCGCCGTCGTCGGAGCGGGCCAGGCCGGCCTGCAACTCGCGCTGGGGCTGGTGGCGGCCGGCTACCAGGTGACGCTGGTCGCCGAGCGCACCCCCGAGCAGGTGTGCGGCGGGCGGGTGCTGTCCACCCAGGCGATGTTCGGACCGGCGCTGCGGACCGAGGCGGCGGCCGGGCTCGACCTGTGGGCGGGGGAGGCGCCGGCGGTCCGCGCCGTCCGGTCGGTGCTCGCCGTGCCGCCCGGGGTGCGGGCGCTGGAGTTCACCATGACGCTCGACGAGCCCGCCCAGTCGGTGGACCAGCGGCTGAAACTGGCGCGCTGGCTGGAACTGCTGGAAGAGCGCGGCGGCCGGGTCGAGTACCGCTCGCTGGACCGGGACGGCCTGTGCGAGCTCGCCCGCCGGCACGAGCTGACGGTGGTCGCGGCCGGGCGCGGCGAACTGGCCGGGGTCTTCGAACGCGACGCCGCCCGCTCGCCGTTCGACCGGCCGCAGCGGGCGCTGTCCTGCCTGTACGTCCACGGGGTGGGATCGCCGGATCCGGCCACCGAGCCGCGGGCGCGGATGCACGCGCTGCCCGGCCTGGGCGAGCTGTACCTGCAACCGGCCCTGACCCTCTCCGGCCCGTGCGCGATCCTGTTGTGGGAGGCGCTGCCCGGCGGGCCGCTGGACGCGTTCCGCGACGCCCCGGCGCCCGACGCCCAACTCGCCCGGATCCGCGCCCTGTTGCGCGAGTACCTGCCGTGGGAGGCGGAGCTGTGGGCGGACGCCGAGCCGACCGATGCCGGGGCCGGACTGTCCGGCGCCGTCACCCCGGTGGTGCGGCGGCCGGTGGCGGAGCTGGGCACCGGCGTCGACGCCGTCCACGTGCTCGGCCTCGGCGACGCGGTGGTGGTGAACGACCCGATCGCCGGCCAGGGCGCCAACAGCGCCGCGCGGGCGGCGCAGGCGTACCTGCGGGCGATCGTCGAGCACGGCGAGGCCCCCTACACCGCGGACTGGATGTGCCGCACCGCAGAGCGCTTCTGGCGGCAACACGCCCGGCACGCGGTCGAGTTCACCGCCGCGATGCTCACCGTGCCGGACCACGTGCAGGGTGTGTTCGCGGCCGCCGCCGAGCACGAGGCGGTCGCCCGCCGGCTCGCCAACACCTACGCGGAGCCGAGCGACCACGCCACCTGGCTGGCCACCCCCGACCTGACCGCCGCCTACCTCGCCTCGGTCCGCGACTAGGTCGTGTCCGACCCGCCCCGGGAGCCTCCGCGGTTGCCTCCGGGTGCCCCACGGGACGAGGCTGGAGGGGGAACGTCAACGGGGGCGGGAGGCGTCACTCGTGGACGGTCGCGGACCCGCGGGGCGTGCCGGCAGCGGCCACCGGACCGTGCCGCACACGGCGGACCTGCGGGTGGAGGCCTGGGCGCCGACGGCCGAGGGCTGCATCGGCGAGCTGGTGCACGCCGTCGTGGGCGGCTTCGCGGACCTCTCCGCCGCGCGGATCGTCGGCGAGCGCGGCTGCACCGTCCTCGCGGCGAGCGACGCGGACCTGCTCGCGGGCGTCCTGGAGGAGGTCGTCTACCGGATGGACGCCGACGGCGAACTTCCCGCCGGGCTGGCGCTCGGCCCGATCCGCGGTCTGGACGGCGCCCGGACGGTCGAGGTCCGCTTCCGGATGGCGGACGCCGCCACCGCGGCCCTGGTCGGCGCCGTGCCGAAGGCGGTCTCGCTGCACGACCTGGACCTGCGTGCCGGCCCGGACGGCTGGACCTGCCGGGTGACGGTGGACGTCTGAGCGGGCCGGGGGCGGCACCGAGCGGGACGGGCCGGGCACGGAACGCGGAACGGGCACGGAACGGGGTGAGCGAAGTGGAGATCGCACTGGTCGGCGGCGTCCCGGGCGGTCAGCGCAGGTCGAAGGCGGCGGGGTGGTGTCCGGCCCAGATCCGGCGGGCGGTCTGCTCGGGGTAGCGGACGGTGCGGGGGCGGGCGTCCAGGACGCGGGTGAGCTGTTCGTCGGGGTGGAAGGCGGGCCAGCCGGGATCGCCGGTGGTGGCGAAGGAGACCCAGGCCCGGTGGAGCTCGTGGGAGACCGCGACGGCCTCCGGCGAGGGGGTGTCGCCGAGGAGCTGCCGCCCGATCGGGCTGTCCAGCGTTCCGAAGGCCAGGGGGACGTCGAGGCTGTGGCAGGCGCCCAGGACCCCGCCGAGCGCGGGCAGGGCCAGCTCGAACAGGTAGGAGGTGCCGCCGGCGGCGGTGTTGGCCTCGGCGAGCTGGAGCGAGGGCATTCGGAACAGGGCGTCGGAGCGGACGGACTCCAGCAGTTCGTCCGGGGTGGCCCGCGGGTACGCGGCGCGGTAGGCGTCGGGGCCGTGCGGCTGCGGGGCGAAGAGGTCGAGCGCGGTGCGGGCGTCCTGTTCGGTGAAGGTGCCGAGGAGGCCGGCCATGACGGTGAACAGCCGGAACTCGTCGCGGGTGTGGCCGACGAGCAGGTCGATCCCGGCGGCCCGGCCGGCGGCCAGGGCGGGCCAGGGTGCTTCGGGCAGGACGTCGCCGTCGACGACCGGGCAGACCGCGAGGCCGGACTGGGCGAAGGCCCCCCAGCGCTCGCCGTGTCCGGGCAGATCGGCGCTGAGGGCGGTGAGCTCCCCGGCGAGGCGCCAGGGGTCGACCGCGGACAGGGCGGCGGCGGTGGGCGCGGTGCCGAGCCGGCCGGCCAGTGCGGCGGTGACGTCGGCGGCCAGGGCGGGGGTGCAGTGGCTGCCCGGCACCGAGTGGGTGACGGCGCGTCGGAACAGGCCGCGCACCGGCTTCATGGTGAGCAGTGCGGCGATCGAGCCGGCCCCGGCGGACTGGCCGGCGACGGTGACCTGGTCGGGGTCGCCGCCGAACGCGGCGATGTTGCGCCGGACCCACCGCAGTGCGGCGGCCTGGTCGAGCAGGCCGCGGTTGGCCGGGGCGCCGTCGAGCCGGCCGAAACCCTCGACGCCCACCCGGTAGTTGAGGCTGACCACGACGAGTCCGGCGGCGGCCAGGGCCGCGGCGTCGTACATGGGGTCGTCCGAGGCCGCCGCGACGTAGCCGCCGCCGGGGATCCAGACCAGGACGGGCAGTCCGGCCGCGCCCGGGTCGGGGGTGTGGACGTTGAGCGTCAGCCAGTCGGTGTCCCCGGCCGGGCTCGCGGCTGTCGGCCCGGACTGCGGCGGGGTCGGGCCGAACCGTGCCGCCTCGCGGACGCCGTCCCAGGGTTCGGCCGGGGCGGGGGCGGCGAAGCGCAGCGCTCCCACCGGGGGCCGGGCGTACGGGACGCCCCGGAAGACGGCGTGCCGGCCGAGGAGGCGGCCGCGCAGCAGGCCCTCGGCGGTGCGCACGGTCGGGTGGGTGGGCAGGTCGAGCTCCGGCACGGGTCTCTCCTCGGTCCGGCTGCTCCGACCGCCTCCAGGGTAATCGACGGCCCTCGACCGGCACCCGGACGGGCCGTTCGCCCGTTTCCGACCGACCGACCGGTCGGCGATCCTGTTTCCGGGCGCGGTGGTTGACGAGGTGTCAGGCATGGGCGAAAGGGCAGGATCCACTGTACGAACGGGCCGCTCCGCTTGCCCGTTCGGGCGGATGACCGGTCCTGGCGGGCCCTATGGCGTCCGCCGGGCTTCCGGGCGGGTGTCACTCACGTCACTCTCTGTCCCATCAAGGCCGGGTTGGTGTTAGAAACGACTACTGAACCCGCCAGTAATGTCGCACTCCATTGACAGGTGCATGGTGTGAACGAGAAGTGAGGGAGAGGTGCGGTTTCAGCGCTTGATATCGCTCAACTGCCCACTGACGTTCAGCAGTTCGTGGCACTGGGTGGCCTGCTTCCCCGAGGCGGGCGTACCCGGCTGCTGGCAGACAACGCTCGCCGTCACCGTCTGGTCCTCGGGGACCTCGATGGGAGTCACCCAGTGATAGTCCTGGTTACGGAAGGTCTCCAAGGCGATGGTCGTGATCGTCTGCTCGCCGAACTTGATGGTCAACAGCCCTTGGTCGCCCTGGAAGTTGGCGGCGACGATGTCGGTGATGCGGAAGACCTTGCCGTGGTCCACCCGGTAGGCGCCCACCGCGGAGCCGCCGGTGTTGGTGGTCACGTCTACCGTCGTGGAGAACTGCTGCTCCGTCCCCGGGACCGAGCGGCCGGAGCCCCCGCCCGAACCACCGCCGGAGCCGCCGCCCGCAGCGCCGCCCTGCTGCCCCTGACCGCTCGGAGTCGCTCCGGGGGCCGGGGCCGGCGGAGCCGCGACGGGGGCCGGGGTGAACGAGGCGACCTTCTGCTCGACGGCCTTGTCGGCGGCCTGCTTCGCGGAACTGCGCACCGCCGGCCGGACCAGCGTGAGCCAGGCCAGCAGCAGCGCGATCAGCGCCGCGATGAGCGCGAGCAGCCACTTGGGCAGCAGCGCGTGCTGGACGAACTCGCCCTCCAGGACGTGCGGCCGCTCGGCCGGCTGCGGGCCGTCCGTCTTGGCGGCCTCGCCCTCCTGGCCGACGGTGACCTCGAAGGGCCAGGTGGCCGGCTTGCCGAACCAGATCAACTTGCGCGCGCGCACCCGAAGCCGGGTCTCGGCGGACTCGCCCGGTGCGAGTCGCAGCCGCTCCGGGGCGAACCCGAAGCGCAGCTCCTCGCCGGGCTGCGCCGGGGCGAACGTCACGACGGCCGCGGTGTTCCCGAGGTTGCGCACCGACGTCCGGTAGCGGGCGCGGAGCCAGCCCCGGCGGCGCCGGGGAGCGAGCGCGGCGCGCAGCTCCCGGAACGGCGTCACGGTGACGGTCGTCTCCGGCACGGTCACCAGTTCGGGGCGCTCGGCGGGCAACACCCGGATGCCGAGCGGGAACTCACCCGCCCGCACCTCGTGCGAGCGGGCCGGGGCGAGCCGTATCGTCACCGTCTCGGACGTCCCCGGGAAGAGCGAGAGACGGGCCGGCTCGACCGTCGTCCACGGAGCGCAGGCCCCGACCACCTCCAGCGAGTACGCCTCAACGATATCGGTGTCGTTGCGTACCGTCAGGGTCGTCGTGGCCACGTCTCCGGGCGACACCGTCAGCGCGGGAAGGCCGAGTTCGGCGGATGCGGTCATGCCGTGACGGTAGGACCGGAGGACACCCCCAGGAGAGAGCCCCGCGGGCAAGCCGCGGGCACACCCCTTGCCCGCGGGAACAACCGGGCCCTGCCCGGGGCCGATGCCCCGCCCCCAGCCAACGCTCCCCACCCCGTCCCCCCGGCAACACCCGCGGCCGGCTCCATGACATGGCGCCCGGCCGTCCTCACCATGCGTCCGGTGACGCAGACGAAGCAGAACGGAACAGTTGGATGACGATGATCGAAACCACCACCCATGAGGCCGTCGGGGCGACCAGGTCCGTGCAGGCCCGACCGCGTGGATCGGCCGAGCCCGCCACGGTGCGCGTGAACGTGAAGCCGGGCCGGGTCCAGGTGGCGGTGTACGCGGAGGACATCATCCTGCACACGGGCGTCGTCCAGCAGCTGAGGCACCGGCCGGAGGTGGAACTGCTCGCCGAGGGCGACGTCGCGCGCGCACAGGTCTCCCTGATGGTGGTCGACGGGCTGAACGACGCCGTGACCGACCGGCTGCGCCGGCTCCGCCTCAACACGCAGAGCCGGACCGGGCTGGTCGTGGGCCACTTCGAGGCCGGCGGCCTGCAGACCATCATCGAGTGCGGCGTCGGCGCCGTGCTGCGCCGCTCGGACGCCGACCAGGACCGGCTCGTCCACCTGATCACCGCCCTGGCCAACGGCGAGGGCGTCATGCCGGGGGACCTCCTCGGCAAGCTGCTCGACCGGGTCGGCAGCCTCCAGCGCACCATGCTCGACCCGCGCGGGCTGACCCTGTCGACCCTGACCGCGCGCGAGGCGGAGATGCTCCGGCTGGTCGCCGACGGCCTCGACACCAGTGAGATAGCGGCCGAGACCTCGTACTCCGAACGCACGGTCAAGAACGTGCTGCACGAGATCACCACCCGGCTGGGACTGCGCAACCGCGCCCACGCCGTCGGGTACGCGATGCGCCACGGCCTCATCTGAGGACGCCGCCGGAGCGTCGGCGCCGGATTGCCCTCAGGGGCACCGGTCGCTACCCCCGGCTCGGGTGCCCGGGGCCTGTCGCCCCGGCGCCCGGGCCGGGGAGACTGCCGGACGTACCCTTCTCGGTCTGTGAGGTTGAGCGTGATCGGCGCCACCGGCACTCCCCGCCCCCTGCGGCGCTCGGCGCGAGCCGCCGTCGCGACGTTGCTGTCCCTGGCCGTGGCCGTGGTGACGCTGGGCACCGCGAACTCCGACGGCGACGGACGAGGCACCGCCCCGGTGGCCGCCGGGGCCACGGCGGAGAGCGGACGGATCGTCTACGCCGGCACCGGCCACCGCAGCCTGGCGCGGCTGACCGGGCCGACGTCGAGCGCGTCGCTGTTCGGGCCCGGCCCCGTCCACTTCGACACCGAACCCTCCGCGCGCGGCGACCAGTTGGTGTTCACCAGCCTGCGGGACGGCCCGCTGCCCCAGGTCTACCTGCGCGAGGCGTCGGGCGCGGTGCGCAGGCTCACCACCGACATGGACACCGCGGAGCCGACGCTCGCCCCGGACGGCAGGACCGTCGTGTTCGACGCGGTGGAGCCCGGCGGGCGCAACGGGCAGACCCAGCGGGACCTCTGGGTGGTCAACACCGACGGCACCGGCCTGCGCAGGCTGACCGACACCGCGGACTCCGAGGCGCACCCGACGGTCTCGCCCGACGGCAAGTGGGTCGCGTACACCTGCGACGTGGACCCGGCGCACACCCAGGTCTACGTCATGCCGCTGGCCGGCGGCGCGGCGCGGCGGATCACCGCGGTGACCGCCGGCAACGCCGTCGAACCGGCGTGGAACCCGGTGGACGCGCCCGACCTGCGCGACCAGATCGTCTACACCTGGGACCAGGCCGGCCAGACCGGGCCGCAGCTGCGGGTGATCTCGCCCGAGGGCACCAACGACCGGGCGTTCTTCCCCGGCGTCGGCGGCGACTGGCGGACCAGGTCCGCCGGTTGGCTGCCCGACGGCAGCGGCGTGCTCTTCCTCAGCCCCAACCGGCAGAACGCCGACCCGACGCCGTACGAGAACGTGTACCGCGCCCTGACCTGCTTCTGCGGCGGGGCCGAACTGGTGGCGAGCGAGGACCGTGCCGTCCGCACACCGGTCTGGCTCGGCCCCCAGAAGGGCGGCGGGCCCGTCGTGGACCGCAACAGCGCCGACACCCCCAACGTGGCCGACCTGTCGGACATCCGCCCCGACGGAGCGGACCCGCGCGACCTGGGCGTCAGCGTGCTCCGGGAGGACCCGGCCGCCGACACCGACACCGACCCCGCGGCCGACCCCCTGTTCAACCCCCGCCCCGGCTACGACCCGTGGTTCGAACGGCAGACCTACACGCCGGACGGCCGGCGGATCGTGCTGACCCGCTTCGAGGACTCGCCCGCCGGCCGGATCGAACGGATCTGGCAGACCGGCGCCGACGGCTCCGACCCGAAGCCGATGAACCTCGCCGGGCGCGGACCGAAGGACTGGGACACCGACCCGGAACTCTCGCCCGACGGCCGCCTGATGGCCTTCACCAGGACCTCGCCCGGCGGCGTCGGGGCGGCCTCCGGCCCCGGGCGGGTGCTGATCGCGGACGTGTCGACCGGCGCGATCGTCGGCACCGTCGAACCGACCGACGGCCAGCCGGCCGCGTCCATGGCCCAGCCCTCGTGGTCCCCGGACGGCAAGCTGATCGCCTACACCAGGACCGAGGTCGTCAACGGCAACGGCGGCAACAAGCACGTGTGGACCGTGCCCGCCAACGCCCTCGACCGGCCCACCGACCTCAGCCGAAGGGCCTGCCCGGGTGCCTGCGACGTCATCGACGACAGCCCCGCGTTCTCGCCCGACGGCCGGCGCGTCGCCTTCAACCGCAAGACCGGCGACGGCGGGCTCAACCAGCAGAACGGAGTCCTCGTCAGCTCGGCCACCGGCGACGGCTGCACGGTGGTCCTGCCCGCCGGACTGAGTCAGGACCGGAACGCCTGCCGCCGCCCGCTGCCGGACACCTCCGCCACCGGCCCGTTCCAGCCCCGCGACGTCGCCTGGACGGCGGACGGCGGGCAGCTGGTGCTGACGTCCCGCCGGGCCCTGCCGGCGAACTCGCCGGAGGCGCTGCAGAGCTACGACTTCGCGACCGGCCGGCTCACCTCCATCAACTCCAGGCTGCCGGGGCGGCAGAAGGAACCGAGCGTCCAGCAGTCCGTCGACCTGTCGCTGAGCGCGCCGGCCGCCACCATCCCGATGCAGATCGGGGGCTCCACCACCGTGGCCATCACCGTCACCAACCACGGCCCGGCGCCCTCACCCGGCACCGCGTTCACCGCGTCGGTGCCGACGGGCGCCCGGCTCACCGGGCTCAAGGCCACGGCCGGCACCTGCGCCGCCGACGCCCTCCGGTGCGAACTCGGCACCCTGGCCCCGGGCGCGGTCGTCCAGGTGACCGCCACCGTCGTCGGGACCGTGGCCGGCGACCAGCGGTTCGGCTGGTGGGTGACCGGGGCGGTGGTCGACCCGAAGCCCGAGGACAACATCGCGCAGACGGTCGTACCCGTCCAGGCCGCGTCGCCGTCCCCGAGCCCGTCTCCGACCCCGACCCCGACTGCCTCGCCGATCCCGACCCAGACCCCGACCCCGACACCGCCCGTCTCCTCACCCCCGGCCCCGCCGCCACCGCCGCCCGCCCCGGCCCCCGCACCGCAGCCGGCGCCGCCCGCGCCGAAGGCCGGACCGGCCGTGACGGTCGGCGCCCAGCCGAACCCCGGATACGTCGGCGGCCGGGTCACCGTCACCTACACCGTGCGCAACGGCGGCCAGGCCCTCGCCACCGGACTGCGGGTCTCGCTCGGCCTGCCCGCCGGCGTCCCCACCGGGCCGATGCCACCCGGCTGCACCGGCGGCGTCTGCGACGTGGCCGACCTGCCCCCGGGCGGCAGCGCCGTCGTGCAGGTGGTGCTCGCCCCCGAGGCGACCCTGGACACCACCATCACCTCCGTCCTGACCACCACCGGCACGGACGCCGACCCGGGCGACCACGTCGCGCGGACTCCGCTGCGCATCCTGCAGCCCCGCATCGTCGCGGTGCCGCCGATCGGCAAGCCCGGCTTCGTGACCTCCGTCCGCGGCGTGGACTTCCCGCCCGGCACACCGGTGACCCTCACCTGGACGCCCGGCATCACCGCCGCCGCGGCGCCCACCGTCCCCAAGACCGACGGCACCTTCGCGGGCCAGCTGCTCATCCTCGCCAAGGACGAGACCGGCCCCCGGACCATCACCGCGAGCGGCCCCGGCTTCTCCCCGGTGACCACCCCCTTCCTCGTGGTGACCGGCAGCGTCGGCCCGCCGGGGGAGGTGCAGCGGCGGTGATCCACGAAGTCGACGAGGCGCTGCGGCTCCTGCTCGTCGAGAGCGGCCTCCAGGAACGCGGGATCGAGCTGGTCTTCGAATCGCCGACCCGGGACTGGGCCGCCCGGCGCAACGCCCCCACCGTCAGCGTCTTCCTCTACGGCATCCGCGAGGACGTGTCCCGCCGCCAGGCCGGCGCCGCCGAGCAGCACGACGCCGACGGCGTGGTCGTGGCCTGGCGCAGCGCGCCCCGCTGGTTCGAACTGGCCTACCTGGTGACGGCGTGGACCAACCGGGCCCAGGACGAGCACCGGCTGCTGTCGGAGGTGCTCCGCTGCCTGACGGCCGCCGACGCGCTGCCCGCCCGGCTGCTCACCGGCACGCTCGCCGAACTCGGGCTCACCGTCGGGCTGGAGACCGCCGGGCGCGGCGAGGGCATGCCGTCGGTGTCCGACGTGTGGTCGGCCCTCGGCGGCGAGCTGAAACCCTCGATCGACCTCAGGGTGCTCGCCCCGCTGTCCGGCCGACGGGCCCAGGCGGGGCCCCCGGTCACCGACGGGCTCGTGCTGCGCGCCGTCGACAAGGGCGGCGAGAGCGGCGAGAGCCACGAGAGCGACGCCGACGCCCCGGAGGCCACGGGTGACCCGGGCCGCCGGCTGCGTTACGAGGGCGGCACGGACCCCGGCGCGGACGGCTTCGCCGCGCCCCGGGAACGCCAGCTGCCGCCGGGCCGCAGACGGCGCGGCGGTGCGCCGCGATGACCCTCGACCTGGAAGCGGCGGCCACCAGCGGGCCCGCCGCCGACCTGGACGACCTGTGGGTGCGGCTGAGCCGCCTCGAACAGCGGATCCGGGCCGCCGTCCGCGAGCGCAGGGCCGACGACCCGGACCCGGACGACCCGTACCGGGGCCAGTACCTCACCCCGGAGGCGGCGGAACGGATCCTCGCGGCGCCCGCCGCGACGGGCCGGGCCGGCGCCGACCTCGGGGAACCGCCGCCGCCACCGCCCGGATCGAGGACCGAACGGCTCGTCGACGGCTTCGGACTGCTCCCGCTGGACCTCGAACTCCTGCTGGTGGCACTCGCCCCCGACCTCGACACCCGCTTCGAACGGCTCTACGGGTACCTCAACGACGACCTGACCCTGCGCCGGCCGACCATCGGGCTCGCGCTCGAACTGTGCGGGCTGTCCGGGGCGGGCGCCGGCCGGTTCCGCTTCTCCGCCCAGGCCCCGCTGGTCGCCGGCGGCCTGCTGGAGGTCACCGAACCGGAACGCCCGCTGCTCTCCCGGGGCCTGCGCCTGCCCGACCGGGTGACGGCCCATCTGTTCGGCTCGGACGAACCCGACGGCGCGCTGCGCGGGCTGGTCCGCGTCGGCCGGTCCGGCGCCGGCACCCCGCCGCAGGCCGCGCGCCGACTGCGCGCCACCGTGGCCAACGGCGGCGGACTGGTGCACCTGCTGGACCGGGGCGGCAACGCCGGGCGGCTCGCGGTCGACGCCCTCGCGGGCCTCGGCCGCCGGGCCCTGGTCGTCGACGTCACCGCGCTCGCCGCCCGCCCCCCGGAGGCCGTGGTCCGGGCGCTCGCCCGGGAGGCGCGGCTGAGTGGCAGCGGTGTGGTGCTGGGCCCGCTGGAGCGGCTCGAACCCGAACGCCCCGAGCGGGCCGGGCTGTTGCGCGAGCTGTGCGCGGAACTCGCCGAGGTGCCGCTGCTCGTGCACGGGTCGCGCCCGTGGGATCCGACCTGGGCGCAGGAGAGCCCGGTGGTGCTCGTGGCCCCTCCGCTGGACCCGGCGCAGCGTGCAGAACGCTGGGCGCACGCGCTGGGCGGGGCTTCGCACGAGCCTTCGGGTGAGCCTTCGGGCGAACCCGGGGAAGGCCCTGCGGAAGGGCCGTACGAGGGCGTGCTGAGACCCGAGTTGGCCGAGGCCGTCGCCCCGTACCAGTTGGACGAGGACCAGGTGGCCAGGGCCGCCGGGGTCGCGACCAGGACGGCCGCCGCCGAACACCGCCCGGTGACCGCCGACGACCTGCGGGCCGCCGTACGGGCGCAGAACGGGGCGGGGCTCGCCCGCCTCGCCCGCCGGATCGAGCCCGCCGTCGGGTGGGACGACCTGGTGCTGCCCGAGCCCACCGCGCGCCAACTGCACGAGCTCGCGCTGCGTGCCAGGCACCGCGACCAGGTGCTCGGCCAGTGGCGGATGCGGCCGGGCGGAGGGCGCGGGCGCGGGGTGATCGCGCTGTTCGCGGGGGAGTCCGGCACCGGGAAGACCATGTCGGCCGAGGTGGTCGCCGCCGAACTCGGCATGGAGCTGTACGTCGTGGACCTGTCCACCGTCGTGGACAAGTACATCGGCGAGACGGAGAAGAACCTGGAGCGGATCTTCACCGAGGCCTCGCACGTGAACGCCGTCCTGCTGTTCGACGAGGCCGACGCGATCTTCGGCAAGCGGTCGCAGGTCAAGGACGCCCACGACCGCCACGCCAACGTGGAGTCGGCGTACCTGTTGCAGCGGATGGAGTCCTTCGACGGGATCGCCGTGCTGACGACCAACCTGCGCGCCAACCTCGACGAGGCGTTCACCCGGCGGCTGGACGTCATCGCGGAGTTCCCGGTGCCGGACGAGGAACAGCGGCACGCCCTGTGGGAGCGCTGCCTGGGCCCGCGGATCCCCCGCGGCGACGACCTCGACCTGGCGTTCTGCGCACGGCACTTCGAACTCGCCGGTGGCTCCATCCGGGCCTGCGCGGTGACCGCGGCCTACCTGGCCGCCGAGACGGGCCGCCCGCTGGGCATGGCGGAGCTGGTGTTCGCGGTCGAGCGGGAGTACCGCAAGCTGGGCCGGCTCGTCCTGGAGAGCGAGTTCGGGCCGTGGTCGCGTGCCTCCGGGGGCGCCGGGCGGGCCTGAGCGCGCGGCCGGGCGACCACCGGCCGACGGTCGGCCGGTGACCGGCTGACGACCGGCTGACGACCGGTGAGGCCCTGCCGGGGTGCCCGCCGGGGCAGCGGCTCTGCCCCTGGTCCGGGACCTGCGGACATGTCGCGGGTGGCGGCCCGGCAGCAGACTCGGTGGCGAATGATCGGCCACCCCGAAGGAGCGAGCATGCCGTCGTACCTCACCCCGGGCGTGTACGTGGAGGAGGTCCAGTCCGGTGCCCGGCCGATCGAGGGTGTCGGCACGGCCGTCGCCGCCCTCGTCGGCTTCGCCCAGACCGGCCCCTTCCACGAGCCCACCCTGGTGACCAACTGGGACCAGTACGTCCAGCAGTTCGGCGGCTTCTCCGAAGGCACCTACCTGCCCCACGCCGTCTACGGCTTCTTCGCCAACGGCGGCGGCGCCGTCTACGTCGTGCGGATCGGCGAGCCCGGCGGCGAGACGGACGGCGGCTGGCCGCCGGTCGCCCGATCGGCGCCCGCGCCCACCGCCCACGCCGGCTTCCTGTTCACGGCCCTGCCCGCTGGGGGCGCCGACCTGACCGTCGAGATCGCCGACGTCGAGGGCGACAACGTCCCCGACGACCGGTTCCGGCTGGTGCTCCGCAAGGGCGCCGAGGTCGCCGAGACGTACGACGTCTCGACCCGCAAGAACACCAAGGGCTACGTCGTCACCCAGCTGCGCGAGTCCAAGCTCGTCGCGGTCAGCGAGCAGCCGGGCACCGCGCCGAGCCGCCCGGAGCGCCAGACGCTCGCCCTCGCCGCAGCCCCCGCGCCCGGGCCGGTCGCCCCCGCCGCCACGACCCGGATCAGCCCCGCCGAGTACGTCGGCGACGCCTCGGCCCGCACCGGGTTCTCCGGCCTGGAGGCGATCGACGAGATCACCATGGTCGCGGTGCCCGACCTGATGAGCGCCTACCAGCGCGGGGACATCGACGCCGAGGGCGTGCGGACCGTCCAGCTCGCGGTGATGTCGCACTGCGAGCAGATGGGCGACCGGATCGCCGTCCTGGACGCCCCGCCCGGGCTGAGCGCCCAGCAGGTGCGCAACTGGCGCAACAACGAGGCGGGCTTCGACTCCCGCTACGCGGCCCTGTACTACCCGTGGATCAAGGTGTTCGACCCGGCGACCGGCCGCAACACGATGGTCCCGCCGAGCGGGCACGCCGCCGGGGTGTGGGCGCGCAGCGACGCCGAGCGCGGCGTGCACAAGGCGCCGGCCAACGAGGTCATCCGCGGCGCGGTGGACCTGGAGATCCGCCTCAGCAAGGGCGAGCAGGACCTGCTGAACCCGATCGGCGTCAACTGCGTGCGGGCCTTCCCCGGGCGCGGCATCCGAATCTGGGGCGCCCGGACCCTCTCCTCGGACCCGGCGTGGCGCTACCTCAACGTGCGGCGGCTCTTCAACTACCTGGAGGAGTCCATCCTCCTGGGGACCCAGTGGGTGGTGTTCGAGCCCAACGACGACCGGTTGTGGTCCAGCATCCGCCGCAACATCACGGCGTTCCTGACCGAGGAGTGGCGGCGCGGAGCGCTGTTCGGCGCCACGGCCGCGGAGGCCTTCTACGTCAAGTGCGACCGTGAGAACAACCCGCAGGAGTCCATCGACCTCGGGCAGGTGGTGTGCGAGATCGGGGTCGCTCCGGTGAAGCCCGCCGAGTTCGTGGTGTTCCGGCTGTCCCAGTTCTCCGACAGCACGAGCCTCGTCAACGAGTGACCAGCAGGCCAGCACAGACCGGAAGGTGACAGGAAGTCATGGCTGAAGGCGATCCGCTCTCCACACACATATTCGGCGTCCAACTCGGCGGCTACAACGTCGAGTCCGTCAAGGAGATCAGCAACCTGACCGTCGACCAGGACGTCGTCGAGTACAAGCAGGTGACCCAGCAGGGCAAGCTGATCGTCCGCAAACAGCCCGGCGCGCGGCTGCCGGGCGAGGTGACGATCACCCGCGGGCTCGACAAGAGCGGGGCGTTCACCAAGTGGATCAACGAGACCCTCAACAACGGCGCGATCAACACCGCGCGGCAGAACCTCACCATCGAGGTCAAGGACACCACCGGTGCCACCCTCCGGCGGATCCAGCTGATGAACGCCTGGGCCAGCCGGTGGGAGGGCCCCACCCTCACCGCCGGTGAGTCCAGCGCCGCGACCGAGACGGTGACCATCGTGTTCGAGGAGATCACCGTCGAATGAGACGACGGATCAGCCTCGACGAACTCCTGGAGCAGGCTCCGGCAGCCGCCCCCGCTCCCGCCGCGGCCCCGCAGGCCGCCGCGCCGCAGCGGGGGCGGGGCCCGCAGGGGCACGGACTGCACACGGAGTTCGAGTTCGAACTCCCGCGCGGGTACCTGGACGACGAGGGCGTCCTGCACCGGCACGGCGCCATGCGCCTGGCCACCGCGCGGGACGAACTCATGCCCCAGATCGACCTGCGGGTCAAGGAGAACCCGGCGTACCTGAGCGTGGTGCTGCTCAGCCACGTGATCACCCGGCTCGGCACCGTCACCGACGTGCACGCCGGCGTCGTCGAGCAGATGTACGCCACCGACGTCGCGTTCCTCCAGGACTTCTACCAGCGGATCAACAGTGAGGGCCACACCCGCGCCGCGGTGACCTGCCCGCACTGCGACGGCTCCTTCGAAGTCGACCTCGCTGGTGGGCGCCTGGGGGAATGGTGACGTACGCGACCACCCGGCTGTACGAGGAGGTCGCGTACATCGCCTACCACTTCCACTGGCAGCGGGAGGACATCCTCGACCTGTCCCACCAGGAACGCCGCGCGTGGGTGCGGGAGATCGCGCGGATCAACACCCGCGTCAACGAAGGCGGGTGAGCGCGGGATGGGGATTCGGGACCGGCTCGGGCGCCGGAAGGCCGGCGGTCCGGGCGAGGCGGGCGCTTCGGGTGCCCCGGGCACCTCGGGTGCTGCCGGCGGCACGGGTGACGCGGCTCCCGCGCCCCGGGCCGACGCGCCCGCCCCGGACGGTGGTTGGCGCGCGGTCGCGCCTCTGACCCCGACCCTCGCGGGAGCGGCGGGCGGGGTCAGCGACGGCCTGCGGTTCCGGTCCCGGCTCGCCTCCTGGCAGAACCCCTCGCTGACCGGTGCACTCGGGCACGCGGTCCTGCCGTCCGCCCCGGCGGGCATCCTGCGGGCGGTGGCACGGCCCCTCGGCCCGGCGGTCTCCGCCGGGGCGGACGGGCCCGTGCTGCCGTACGCCGCACCGGCGGTGGCGCCGTCGGAGGCTGCGGATCCGGTACCGGCCTCGGCTTCGGATTCGGCTTTGGATTCGGTGGGGCGCGGGCCGGGCGCGACGGGCGGGCTCGGTCAGGTGCGGCAGGTGCAGAGGTCCGGCGCCGTGGTGCGACGGCTGCCCGTACGGGCGGTGGCTGCCGAGGGCGGCGACGCGCAGGCTGCCTCCGCGCCCGCTGCCCCCGCGCCCGCTGCCCCCGCGCCCGCTCACGGTTCCGAGGTGCCGTCTGCCGGGCAGGCCAGGACTGCCAGGCCGGTCCCGTCGCGTCGCGTCGGGAAGCCGCTGACCACCGCACCCCGCCCCCGGTCGCTGCCGACGCGCGCGGTGGCCGTGATCCCGCCCCGGCCGGTGCAGCGTGCCGCGAGCGCGACGACGGTGGAGCGTGCCGCTGCCGTCGCGTCGGTGGAGCCTGTTGAGGGCGCGGCCCCGGTGGAACGGCCCGCGAGCGCGCCGACGGTGGAGCATTCCGCCGCCGTCGCTCCGCCCGTCGTGGAGCCGGGTGCCACCGCGCGGCCGTCCGAGACCTCCGAACCGGCGCCGGTGCGGCCGACCGATGCCCCGACCCCGCGCACCGGCAACGCCGTGCAGCGCGCCGCGAGGGGAGGCGCCGCGCCGGGCCGACCCGTGCTCGGTGCCCCGCTGACCTCGCTGCCCGCCAGCGCCTCGCCACGGCTCAACGCCGACGGCGCGTCAGGCATCGTCCCTGGTCAAGGCCCCGAGGCCGGGCACGGACCGATGCCGATCGTCTCCCCGCCCGCGCAGCAGGAAGCTCCGGCGGGGAGCGGGCCGGACGGTGCGGAGCCGTCGGCACCGGGCAGCCCGGCGCGCTCGGCTCGCCCTGCCCGTCCCGAGCCCGGACGGCGCGGGGACGCCCCTGTGCAGCGCGCCGTCCAGACCGGCGGCGGTCCGACCGCCGTACAGCGCGCCACACAGCCGCGCACCGAGCAGGCGCGCCCCGAATCGTCCAACGCCCGCACGCACGGCGGCCTGGGTGCGCCGCTGACCGCGCTGCCGCCGACGGCGGGCGCGGCACCCGGAGCACGGGCCGCCGGTACGGCCGACGGCCGGCGCGGCCCCGTCCGGCGGACCACGGCCCCGGGCCACGGAGCCCCCGCGACTCCCGACACCCCACGGACTCCCGCCACCCCCGTCACTTCCGCACGACCACAGCCGACCGGCCGAAGCGCGGCGGCCCCGAGCCCGGAAAGCGCTCCTCGCGCCACGGGCACGGCCCCCGCCGAGCCGGGCGCCACGGCAGTCCAGCGTGCGGCTGCGCCCGGCGCGCGAAGCGCTGACACGAGCGGGCAGGGCGGCTCCACCGAGCCCGGCCCCGCCGTCGGGCCGCAGTCGCCCCCCGGGACGGCACCGCAGGACGCGGGCCGCCGGGCCCGGCGCAGCGGTGGTACCGGTGGTACGGGTGGTACCGGTGGCGCCCGGGACGTGCGGCCCACCGCTTCGCCGGGCGAGCCCGGCCCGCTGGTCGTGGCCCGCTCGCCGATCGGCGGCACCGCCGCACGTCCGGTGGCTGGCCCGGGCCACCGCACGCTGGGCCTGCTCGGCGAGCGCCGCATGGCGTCCACACTCGCCGCACCGGCGACGGCGCCCGCACCGGTGTCCGGCCGAGCGCCGGCGCCGGCGCCCGCCCCACCCGTCGTCAGGGCCGCCTGGCCACCGGAGCCGCCGGCGCGCACCCAGGTGCCGCAGGCCCCGGAACCGGTGGCACCCGCGAGCTGGCGGCACCGGGCCGCCGCCGTCCTGCGCCTGCCCCGACGGGCACAGGCGAGCCGACCCGACGCTGCGCGCCCGGCGTCCCCAGCGGCACCGGCGTCCCCAGCGGCACCGGCGTCCCCGGCGGACCCGGAAGGCACCGGCCCGGCGGCGCGGGGTGCGCGGGGTGCCGTGGTGGCGCGTGCGGGTGCGCGGGGACCGGCGTCCGGCGGCTCCGCCGACCCTGCCGGCTCGGGCGCGGTAGGGCGTTCTGCTGCCGTGAGGCGTCCGAGCGTGCAGCGTTCGGCGGCCGGCGGCGCCGGCCCGGTGAAGGCGGATGCGCGCTCATCGGCGTCGGCAGGCTCGGCGGCGCGGGGGCCGCGGCCGTCGGAGCGCGGTGGGGCCCCCTCGGGGCGTGCGGGTGTGCGGGGTCCGGCGACTGATGGCACCGGTCCGGTGGCCGTCGGCCCCGGTACCGGCCCGATGGAGGCGGATACGCGCCGGTCGGAGCACGGCGGTCCTCCTGCGGGGCGGGCCGGTGTGCAGCGTTCGACGACGGCCGGGGGACCTCGCCCGGAGGCGTCGGACGGGCAGCCCGTAGCGCCGGACACCGCCCCGGCCGGGCGGGCGCGACGCGGGGAGACTCCCGTGCCGCCGCCGGCTGTGGAGCGTGGCGGCCGTGGTCCGGCGGTGCAGCGGTCGGTCTCCGGCGGTCCGAGCCCCGTCGAGCCGGGTGTCCGGTCGGCGGAGCCGCGAGGTGCTGCGGTGCCTGTCGTGGTTCCCGCCGGGCGGGTGCGGCGCGGGGAGCGTCCAGCACCCCCGGTCGTCGTGGCCGATGCCGGCCCGGCGGCCGTGGGCGCCTCTCGTGTCGGGCGCGCTGCGAGCGTGCAGCGCTCGGTGTCCGCCGGCCCTGTTGTCGCGGGCCTTGCCGCTGCTGCCGCTGGCCCTGCCCTCGCCCCCGGCCCGGTCGAGGCGGCCGTGCGACCGGCGTTCTCCGACGACGCGTCGGCGCCTGCCGCGGTCCCCGCCGTCCCCGCCGGTCGCGGGGGGCGTCCTGCGTCCGCGCCCGCTGCCTCCTCCGGCGGCCGTGTTCCCAGCGTGCCGTTGGTACGACTCACCCCGCCGAGCGCCCCGGCGTCCCCGGCGGCTCCGGCGATGGTCCAGCGGCTGCCGGTCGCCGGGCCCGCCGGCCCCGCCGTGCCCGCGTCCGCGACGCCGCCGCTGCCGAGCGGTGGCGCCTGGGCGCCGGGCGTCGCGGGGGGCGGCTTCGGCGGACCGGGGGCAGGCGGGGAGTCGCCGTTGCGCACCGGGTCGTGGTCGTGGACCGCGCCGTCCCGAGCCGGCACGGGCCCGTCTTCAGGGCCGTCCGGGCCGGCGCGGCCTTCGACGGAGACGGCCCGGGTGCTGCAACGGGTGGCGGAGCAGGCGGGGTTGTCCGGGGTGCCGTTGACCGCCGTACCGGCCCGCACCCCGGTGACCGTCCAGACCGCCTCGTCCCCGCCGCCGACCGCGGCCCCGCCCCCGCAGCCGGGCGGCGGATCGTCGACCGGGTCCCCGTCGGGGGCCGACCTCGACGAACTGGCCCGGCGCCTGATCGAGCCCGTCGGACGGCTGCTGCGCGTGGAGCTGCGCAGGGGGAGGGAGCGCGCCGGGCGGCCGTACGACGGCCGTCGCTGAGCGCTCGGGGCGCGGCGGGCAGACGGGCAGTGGCAGGTGGCAGGTGGGCAGGGCGACGGAGGCAGGAATGACCGACAACATCTTCGCGACGAGCGTGTTCTTCAAGCTCACGATCGGCGGCAACGACCTGGGCGAGTTCACGACGTGCTCGGGGCTGGGTGCCGAGGTCGAGATCCACCAGTACGCCGAGGGCGGCAACAACGGCTTCTCCTGGCAGTTGCCGGGCCGGATCACCTGGTCGAACATCACGCTCACCCGCGCGGTCACCGCGGACACCGTCAAGATCGCCCGCTGGCTGGACGAGACCGTGCGGCGGGTCCAGCCCAAGAACGGTGAAATCGTGGCCCTGCGGCCCGACTTGAGTCCCATCGTCAGCTGGCAGGTGCTCGGCATCGTGCCCGTCCGCTGGCAGGGCCCGTCGTTCGACCCGGCGAACTCGCAGGCGGCGACGGAGTCCCTGGAGATCGCCCACGCCGGGCTGCGCCCGTCATCGTGACGGCGCGTCGCACCCGGCGCAGGCCACCCATCGGACGACGAACGGAAGGAGGTGCGGGATGTCAGAGGTCCCCGCGAGTGTCACCCGGGCCCAACTGGCCATCATGGAGCCGCCGGCGACGGTCGGCGCCCAGCCCGGCGGGGTGATCGCGCGGCTCCCGCTCCAGTTCAACCCGTCGAGCCTGGTGCTGCGGAAGTCCTCGGAGTGGCGCCGTACCCCGTCCCGGATGGCCGCCGAGTCCGCGCTGCCCGAGTTCGTCGGCAGCGGGCCCCGCTCGCTGTCCATGGAGGTGTTCCTCGATGCGACGGCGACCCATGACGACTCCGTGGAAAAGGCGGTGGAGCAGCTGATGACGGCCTGTGTGCCGACTCCGGCGAGCCTGGCGCGCAAGAAGCCGGCGAGCCCGTGGATACGGCTGGACTGGGGCACGTCGTCGACGACGTCGTTCAACGGGGTGCTGACCGGCCTTCAGGTCACCTACTCGCTCTTCGACGTCGACGGCAAGCCGCTGCGGGCCACCTGCTCGTTCACCATCGACGAGGCCAGTGTCGACACGCCGGGCCAGAACCCGACCTCCGGCTCGATGGAGGCGCGCAGCACCCACCGGGTGATCGCGGGCGACAGCCTGCCGCTGCTCGCCTGGCGCGAGTACGGCGACGCGACGGCGTGGCGCACCATCGCCGAGGCCAACGACATCGACGACCCGATGGTGCTCGTCCCCGGGGTGGAACTGATCGTGCCGGGGATCGACGAGCCCACCCGAGGAGGGCGGTCATGACCACTCCCGAGGCACGCGGCGGCCGCTCCTTCGCCGCGGATCCGATCGTCGAGGCGCCCGGCCCGCTGCCGCCGGTCTGGGCGGCCCAGCTGGTCTCCTGCGACATCGAGGAGAGCACGGGCCTGCCCGACACGGCCGTGCTGATGTTCCGCGACGCGGACCACACCTTCCTGTCCGCGACCGGGGTCACCATCGGCACCCGGCTGCGGGTCTCCGTGATGACGGTGCAGGGCAACGCGCAGGTGCGGCTGTTCACCGGCGAGGTGACGGCGCTGGAGCTGGACGTGGACACCACCGGCTCGTTCACCGTGGTGCGGGCGTCCGCCATCACCCACCGGCTGATGCGCGGGCGCCGGGTGAAGGCGTTCCGCAACATGTCGACGGCGGACATCGTCCGTCAGGTCGCCGCGGGCGCCGGGCTCGGCTGCGGCCGGGTCGACGCGTTCCCCGTCGTCCACGAGCAGCTGTCGCAGGCCAACGTCTCGGACTGGGAGTTCCTCCAGTACCTGGCGCAGGAGAGCGGCGCGCAGGTGCGGGCGGACGACGAGGGGCTGCTGGAGTTCGTCAAGCCCGAGCAGGCCTCCTCGGCCCCGGCCCCCTCGACGCCCGCTCCGCAGAACCCGATGGTCCTGGAGTACGGCCGCAACCTGCTGGAGCTGCGCGGTGTGCTGACGGGCGGCGGCGGGGCGGACACCGTCGAGGTGCGCGGCTGGAACGTCCTCACCAAGAAGGCCCTGGTCGCCACGGAGCCGTCGGTGGCCAGCGAGACGGTGCGGCCCGGGATGAGCCCGTCGACGGCGGCCGCCGCCTTCGCCGGGAAGGCGCGGATGACCGTCACCGACACCCCGTACCGCACGCAGGCGGAGACGGCGGCCGCGGCCGGGTCGGTCGCCGCCTCGGTGGCCGCCGGGTTCGGCGAGCTGGAGGCGGTCGTCGAGGGCAACCCGAAACTGCGGGCGGGTGTTCCGGTCGCCCTGGGCAACGTCGGCGCCGCCTTCTCGGGCCGCTACACGGCCACCGCGGTGCGCCACCTGCTGGAGCCCTACCGCGGCTACCGGACGACCGTCGTGGTCAGCGCGGCGCCGGACCGCTCCCTCGCGGGGCTCGTCGCCGGGGGCGGCGCGGTGCCGCGCGGGCCGCGGATGCCCGGTCTGGCCATCGCCGTGGTCACCGACGTCCGGGAGCCGGGGGGCGCGCAACGCGGCTGGGTGCGGCTGAAGTTCCCGTGGCTGGACGACACCTACGTCTCCGACTGGGTGCGCACCGTCCAGTGGGGCGGGCAGGGCGGCGGCGGCGTGTTCAGCCCCGAGGTGAACGACGAGGTGCTGGTCGGCTTCGAGCAGGGCAGCCTGGACAGCCCGTACGTGCTGGGCGGCCTCTACAACGGCGTCGACAAGCCCTCGCCGCACGAGGTGCCGCTGGTCGACCCGGCCGGCGGGAAGGTCAACCGCCGCTCGCTGGTCTCCCGTTCGGGCCACCGCCTGGAACTGCTGGACGTGCCGGGCGGCCAGTCCGGCGTCCGGCTGGCCAGCGGGGACCGGAAGCTGGAGGTGCGGCTGGACGAGCAGCACGGCGAGATCGTCCTGACCGTCTTCGGCGCGGCCGGTGCGGCGGCGGCGAGTTCGGTGCGGCTGTCCTCCACCGGCATCACCATCGACGCCGGCGCCGGGGCGGTGAACCTGCGCGGGGGATCGGTGAACGTCACCGGCCGCACCGAGGTCACCGTGGAGGGCGGAGCGCTGGCGGTGCTCAAGGCGGCCCTCGTGCGCATCAACTGAACCACCGTCGGCACGGCCCGACCCTCCGGCCCCCTCGAACCACCCGATTGGAGAACGCAGATGCCCCCCGCAGCCCGGATGGGTGACACCACCAGCGACGGCGGTGCCATCACCACCCCGCCGCCAGGCGCCCTCGCGGCGGCGACCGTACTGATCGGCGGCCGCCCGGCCGCCGTCACCGGCAGCCTGCACGTGTGCGTGCCGCACGTGGAACTCGGGCCCGGCAACGTCGTCATGCCCAGCCCCAAGGCGGCGGCCGGGGGCCTGGTCCTGATCGGGGGGCTGCCCGCGGCGCGGGTGGGCGACCAGACGGCCTGCGGCGCGAAGATCGTCACCGGCGCGTTCAACGTGCTGATCGGGGGCGTCGCGTGAGCGGCTTCATCGGGCGAGGCTGGGCCTTCCCGCTGCGGGTGAACGCCACCGGCGGCATCGGCATGGTGGACCGGGACCGGGAGATCGAGGAGGCCATCCGGCTGATCCTCGGCACCGCCCCCGGGGAGCGGCCGATGCGCCCGGAGTTCGGCTGCGGCATCCACGAGTACGTGTTCGCGCCGAGCGACGGCGGCACGGCGGGCCGGATCGCGCGCGAGGTGCGCACCGCGCTGGAACGCTGGGAGCCGCGGATCGAGGTGGACGACGTCGTGATCGCCTTCGACACCGTCGACGACGGCACGCTCTACATCGACGTCCACTACACCGTGCGGTCCACCAACGACCGCCGCAACCTGGTCTTCCCCTTCTACACCATCCCGAGCTCGCCGGACGCCCCGGATGTCCAGGACGTCCCGGGTGCCCTGGGCGCCGTGACCGGGGGAGTGAGCTGATGGCGCTGCCCTCCCCGAACCTGGACGACCGCCGGTTCCAGCAACTCGTCGACGAGGCCAAGCGGTTCGTCCAGCAGCGGGCCCCGGAGTGGACCGACCACAACGTGTCCGACCCCGGGGTCACCCTGATCGAGACCTTCGCGTACATGGTGGACCAGCTGCTCTACCGGCTGAACCGGGTGCCGGAGAAGAACTACTCCGCCTTCCTCGACCTGCTGGGCGTCCGGCTCTTCCCGCCGGCCGCGGCGACCGCGGAGGTCGACTTCTGGCTGTCGGCCCCGCAGCCCGAGACGGTGCTGCTGCGGGCGGGCACCGAGGTGTCCACGCTGCGGACCGAGACCGAGGAGGCGGTGGTGTTCTCCACCGCCGAGGACCTGCCCGTCGTCCCCAGCTCCCTCGACCGGCTGGTCACCGTCTCCGCCGCGGGGGAGCAGACCGACGCCACGGCGCGGCTGGCCGACGGCGTGGACGTGCCGTGCTTCCAGCCGCGCCCCCAGGTCGGGGACGCCATGCTGTTCGCGCTGCCGGCCGTCGTGCCGCGCTGCATCCTCGTCGTCCGGCTGGACAGCCGGGTCGAGGGCGTCGGCGTCGACCCGCGCCAGCCCCCGCTGGCGTGGGAGGTGTGGGACGGCGCGCGGTGGATCGCCTGCGAGACCGGCTCCGACACCACCGGCGGCCTCAACCGGCCCGGCGAGGTGGTGGTGTTCGTGCCCGCCGGGCAGGTCGCCTCGGTGGTCGCCGGGCGCCGGGCGGGCTGGCTGCGCTGCCGGGTGTCCGCGCCGGAGCCGGGCCAGCCGTTCTACGCGGAGTCCCCGACGATCCGCCGGGCAGAGGTGTTCACCGTCGGCGGCACCGCGACCGTCGTGCACGCCCAGACCGTGACCGACGCGCCGCTCGGCACCTCGGAGGGCGTCGCGGGCCAGCGCTTCCGGCTCGCCAGGCCGCCCGTCCTGCTCGACGGCGGGCCCCCGGTGGTCGAGGTCGCGGCCGGCGACGGCTGGGAGCGGTGGACGGCCGTCGAGCACTTCGGTGACTCGGCGCCGACCGACCGGCACGTGGTGATCGACGCGACCACGGGAGAGTTCGCGTTCCCGCCCGCCGTCCGGGAACCCGACGGCGGCCTGCACGCCTTCGGCGCGGTGCCGCCCAAGGGCGCGCACCTGCGGGTACCGCGCTACCGCACGGGCGGCGGCACCGCCGGGAACGTCGCCCGGGCGACGATCACGGTGCTGCGCAGCTCCGTCCCGTACGTGGCCAGGGTCGACAACCGGGAAGCGGCCAGGGGCGGGGTCGACGGCGAGACGGTGGAGAACGCCAAGGTGCGCGCCCCCCACCTGCTGCGGCTCCAGGAACGGGCCGTCACCGCCGGGGACTTCGAGCTGATCGCCCGGCAGGCCGCCCCCTCGGCGGCCCGGGTGCGCTGCGCGCCGGCCGTCGCCGGGGAGGCGGGAGCGGTGCGGGTGCTGGTGGTCCCCGACGCGGTCGCGGACGAGGGCGACCGCCTGCGGTTCGAGCAGCTGATCCCCGGCGAGCAGGTGCTGTCGGCCATCGCGACGGCCCTGGACGAGCGGCGGCTCGTCGGCACCCGGCTCGTCGTCCAACCGCCCGACTACCAGGGGGTGACGGTGGTCGCCCGGCTCGCGACCCGCTCCCCGGACGGCGACCGGGTCCGGGAGGCGGCGCTCGCGGCCCTGTTCCGGCACCTCAACCCGCTGCGCGGCGGCGCCGACGGAAGGGGCTGGCCGTTCGGCCGGGCCGTGCAGTACGGGGAGGTGTTCGCGGTGCTCCAGCAGGTGGCCGGGGTCACGGCGGTCGAGGAACTGCGGCTCTTCCCGGCGGATCCGATCACCGGGCGCCGGGGCGCGCCCGCCGAACGGGTCGACGTCGCCCCGGACGCGCTGGTCTTCTCGCACCAGCACCAGGTCGTGGTCGCCGCGCTCCCGGCGGACGGTCCGCGATGAGCAGAGCGGCCGTCCCCGGGCTGCCCAGCCCGCATCCGATCGGCGAACTCCTGCCCGCGCTCTACGCCGAGGACGACTTCGCCCAGCGGTTCACCGCGGGCCTGGACACCGTCCTCGCCCCGGTCTTCGCCACCCTGGACAACCTGCCCGCCTACTTCCAACCGCGCCTGGCCCCGGCCGACTTCGTCGAGTGGCTGGCGGACTGGGTCGCCGTCGAGACCGACCCGGCCTGGCCGGAGGAGGTCCGCCGGGCCGTGGTCGGCCGCGCGGTCGAACTGCACCGGTGGCGGGGCACCCGGCGCGGGCTCCGGGAACGGCTGCGGCTGATCCTCGGCGTCGGCGCGCAGATCGTGGACGGCGGCGGCGTGGCCTGGTCCACCACCGCGGGCGCGGAGTTGCCGCCCGCGCCCTCCGGGGAACTGCTGGTGCGGGTCTGGCCCGAGCGCACTCCGGCGGTGGACGAGGAGCAGGTGCTGGCGGTCGTCCGGGCGTCCTGCCCGGTCCACCTCACCTGCCGGGTGGAGGTCCTGCCCGGCCCGCCTGGTCCATCCGGTCCGCCTGGTCCATCCGGTCCACTCGGTCCACTCGGTGCGGAAGAGAGCTGAGCAATGCGTACGTGTCCCGAGTGCGGAGTGGCCAACGAGGACGGGGACGACTTCTGCGGCAACTGCGGTGCCTACCTCGGCTGGTCGGGGACGGCTGCCGCCACCTCGGCGGCTCCCGCCTCCGGGGCTCCCGGCTCTGCCGCCGCCCCGCCCGCTGGCGCCAACCCGCCCGCTGCGTCGCCCGCTGCTCCGCCCGCCGGTGCGGCCCGCGAGGAACCGCCCGTGCGGCCGTCCGCGGCGCCCGCCGAACCGCCTGCCGCGCGGCCCGCCGAGCCGGCGAGGCCCTCCTCCGCCGCGCCCGCTGCTGCGCCCGCGCCCGCACCCACGCCCGTACCCGCACCCGCCTCCGAGGTGCCGCCGGTCCGCCCCGGCGCGGTGCCGCCGCAGCCCACGGCCGCCCGGCAGCCGGCGGCGGACCCCGTGGCGGTGCAGCCCGCCAAGCCCGTCGCGCCCCGGCCGACCGTCCGCCCGGCCGCGGCCGACGAGGCCCAGGTCGGCCCACCCTGCCCCCGGTGCGGCACGCCCAACCGGCCCGACCGGAAGTTCTGCCGGCGGTGCGCGGAGCCGCTGACCCCCACCGAACTCGTGGCGGCCCTGCCGTGGTGGCGCACCCGCTGGCCGTTCCGCCGCCGCGTGCGCATCGGCGGCTCCGGCAGCACCCTGCGCCGGATGATCGCGCTGCTCGTGCTGGCGGCGCTGGTGGTCGCGGGCGTGCTGTTCTACCCGGCAGGGCGGAACATCTACGAGGACGTGCTGGACAAGCTCCGCGACGCCTCGGCGATCTCCCCCACCGGGGCGGCGGCGAGCGCGGAGGTCGAGGGCCATCCCGCGAAACTGACCGTCGACGGGCTGAGCAACACCTACTGGGGGGCGCCGAACGTCGGGGACTCGATCAGCTTCCCCTTCGCCCGACCGTTCCGGCTGGTGGACGTGATTATCCACACCGGCTCCTCCACCGAGCCGCAGCAGTTCCAGCAGCAGGCACGGCCCACCGCCCTGGACCTCCGGATGACGACCTCGGACGGCAAGGTGCACGAGCAGAAGGTGACGCTGAACGACAAGCCGGGCCCGCAGACGGTGCTGACCGGCGTCAGCGACGTCGTGAAGGTGACGCTGGTCGTCCGCGCCGCCGCCGGGACGGGGCCCGGAATCCCCATCGCGCTGGCCGAGGTGGAGTTCTTCAAGCGCTGAGGGGCAGGCTGCGGGGGTGGGCCCGGGCGCCGGCGTGGGAGGCTACCCGGGTACCGCCGCAGCCCGCGCCCAGGAGCACCGCCATGCACCGACCCCCCGCCTTCCGTCTCGACGCCACCGCCTCCGGGCACCCGGCGGGGATCCTCGACGCCGCCGAGCGGGCCGAAAGCCGGGGCATGGACCGCCTGGTGGTCGCCGAGACCGCGTACGACCCGTTCCTCCAGCTGGCCCGCGCCGCCGACCGGACCGAGCGGATCGAGCTGGCCACCGGCATCGCGGTGGCCTTCGCCCGCACCCCGATGACGCTGGCCTACCAGGCCTGGGGGCTGCACGCGGCCTCCGGCGGACGGGCCGTCATCGGGCTGGGCTCGCAGGTCAAGCCGCACATCGAGAAGCGCTTCGGGATGCCCTGGGACCGGCCGGCCGCGCGGATGCGCGAGTACGTGCACGCGGTGCGGGCGATCTGGCACAGCTGGCAGACCGGCGAACGGCTGCGCTTCCGGGGCGAGTTCTACACCCACACGATGATGACGCCGGTCTTCTCGCCCGACCCCGTCCCCGCCGGGGTGCCGAGGATCCTGCTGGCCGGCGTGGGGCCGCTGATGACCCGTACGGCCGGGGCGGTGGCCGACGGGTTCCTCAGCCACCCGTTCTCGTCGCCCGCCTACCTGGCCGAGCAGGTGCTGCCCGGTCTGACCGGGGCCCGGGCGCAGGCCGAGGCCGAGGGCGCCCCGTGGACGGCGCGGCCGTTCGAGGTCGCCGGCAGCGTGCTGACCGCCACCGGCCGGACGGAGGAGGAACTGGCGGCCAACCGGGCGGGGGTGCGGGAGCGGCTGGCGTTCTACGCCTCCACCCCGGCCTACCGCCCGGTGCTGGCCCAGCACGGGTGGGAGGGGCTCCAGGAGGAACTGCACACCCACTCGGTGCGCGGCCGCTGGGCGGAGATGGCCGCGCTGATCGACGACGAGGTGTTCGACACCTTCGCGGTGTCCGGTCCGGTCGAGGACGTCGCCCGCGAGCTGACCCGGCGGTACGCGGGCCTGGTCGACCGGCTGTCCGTCAGCCTGCCGGAGGAGGCGGACCCGGAGCTGGGCCTCGACGTCCTGGCGGCCGTCCGCGCCCTCGGCTGAGCTCCGTCGGACCCTCGTCGACCCTCGTCGACCCTCGCCGGACCTCCGCCCGGTCCCGCCGGACCCCTCGCCGTACCCGCGCCAGCCCCCGTAGCCCGACCGGAAACAGCCGCCGACCGAACGCGGTGGGCGGTGGATCGGGCAGGAGACGGCCAAGACCGGGCACATTCGGGCAACGGGTTCCCGGTGGCGACGGCGGGCGGCAGGATCGCGCTGGCAGACCGTGACGGGCCGCCGACTTCACCCACCCCACGGTCTGTCATGTCTTGGCCACCGTCGACGACCGTGGGGGTGCCCGCTTGTCCGTGCCAGACGACCATCCTGCCGTTGACTGCCTCGCCGAGTTCGGGGCGCCCGACGACCTCGCCGACTTCGACGAGTTCCTGCGCGTCTGCGCCGAACTGACCGGCTTCGACGAGCCCGAGCTGCGCGCCACCGGCATGGCGCACGAACACCACCGCACCACCCTGGCCCACCGGGTCCGCGACGACCACGCCCTGGTCCACCTCTGGTACGTCGGCGCCTGGCCGGGCGAGACCCCCAGCTCCGCCCGCGCCTACGACCAGGGCCTGGCCTGGCGGACCTTCCGCGCCGACCCGCCCGGCGCCGCCGCCCCCGGCCACGGCAGTTGGGCCGAGGCCCCCCGAGGGGTTGAGGAACGGTGACCGCCCGCTGGGACGTCGTCGTGGTCGGCGCAGGCTTCGCCGGAACGCTGGTCGCCCACCGCCTCGGCGCGCAGGGCCGGCGGGTCCTCGTCCTCGAAGCCGGCCGGGCCGCGCCCTCCGGGCCCGAGACCGCCGCCGCCTTCCGCGCGGCCGGCGGCGGCCCGCCCACATCGCCCTACCCGCACGACCCCGACGCCCCGTCCCTCGACGTCACCGACCTCACCGGGCTCCCCGGCGGTGGCTTCACCGCCACCGGACACCTCCGGCAGGACGGCCCGCTGCCCTACGCCAGCGGCTACCTGCGTGCCAACGGCGGCACCGGACTGCTCTGGACCGGCCTCACCCCGCGCATGCACCCGGAGGACTTCCGCACCGGCGACCTCGGCCGCGGCCGCAACTGGCCGATCGGCTACCACGACCTGGAGCCGTACTACCGCGCAGCCGAACACGAACTCGGCGTCGCCGCCGACGCCGGGGAGCAGCGCCGCGCCGTCGGACTGCCGATCCCGGACGACTACGCCTTCCCCATGCGGGCCATCCCGGCCAGCCACCTCGACCGCCGGCTCGCCCACGCCCTCGACGGCCGGACCGTCCGCGACCCCGCCATGCCCGGCCCCGCCCGGCTCGCCGTCACCGGCACCCCGCACGCCCGCAACGGCCTGCCCACCCGGCCCGGCGACAGCTTCGGCCAGCCCTGCGCGGGCAGCGCCAGCTGCGTCCCGGTCTGCCCGACCGGTGCCAAGTACACGCCGCTGCGCACCCAGGCCCGCTGGGCGCCCTGCGTCGAACTGCGCACCGGGGCCGTGGTGGCCAGGGTGCTCGCCGACCCGGTGACCGGGCGCGCCACCGGGGTGGAGTACCTGGCCGGCGGCGCGGCCCACCGGGTGGACGCGGACCTGGTCGTCCTCGCCGCGCACGCCGTCGAGAACGCCCGGCTGCTGCTCCTGTCCGGCCTGGCCAACCGCAGCGACCAGGTGGGCCGCAACCTGATGGACCACCCGGCGCTGCTCACCTGGGGGCTCATGCCCGGCCAGGTCGGCCCCTACCGGGGGCCCGGCTCCACCAGCGGCCTGGAGGCCTTCCGCTTCGGCCCGGCCCGTGCCCGCCGGGCCCCGTTCCGGATCGAGATCGGAAACTGGGGCTGGTCCTGGGCCGGTGGCTCCCCCGAGGCGGAGACGGCCGCACTGCTGGCCGCCGGGCTGCGCGGCAAGGAGCTGCGGGTACGCCTCGGCGACCGGCTCGGCCGTCAGTTCTCGCTCCAGTTCGAACTGGAGCAGCCCGCCGACCCGGCCAACCGGGTCACCCTCGACCCGGACCGGCGCGATCCGCTCGGCCTCCCCGGCCCGGCCGTCCGCTACGACCTCGACGAGTACGTCCGCGCGGGCATGGTCTCGGCCCGGGCCGTCTCCGACCAGCTGTTCGCCCTGCTCGGCGCCGAGGACCACACCGCCTACCCGGCCGGTCCGCAGTGGCCGGGCCGCCTCGAACACCTGGGAACCGCCTACGGCTACCGGGGCGCGGGCCACGCCGGCGGCACCCACGTCATGGGCGACTCGCCCGCCACCTCCGTCGTCGACCACTGGCAGCGCTGCTGGGACCACCCCAACCTGTACGCCGTCGGGTGCGGCTCGATGCCCTCGCTCGGCACCTCCAACCCCTCGCTCACCATGGCCGCCCTGGCCCTGCGCAGCGCCGACCGGATCCACCAGGACCTGCTGGACCTTCACCGCCCGGTGTCCGTCGGCACCAGGCTGCCGACCCCCGGCCCGCCTCGCTCGCCCGTGCTCCCTTCGCCCGGCACCCCTTCGCCCGGCACCCCTTCGTGCGTCGCTCCTTCGCTTGCCACCCGTTCGCCCGCCTTTCCGGAGACACCATGACCGGCCTGCCGCTCCCGCCCGTACCGGAGCCGTACCACCTGCCCTTCCACTACGGCGCGCTGCACAACATCGGCGTCGACTACCTGGTCCAGCCCGAGCGGGCGCGCGAGCTGCTCGGCAAGCGCCACCCCGGCCTGACCGCCGCCGTGTTCGACGGCGGGGCCTGCGTGTCCCTCAACTACCAGCTGTACTTCGCCCAGTACCCGAACGGCGGTGGCATCACCGAGGAGCTGGAGATCAACCTGGTCGCCCACCCGATGTTCGCCGGGGACCGCCTGCCGGTCCTCAACTACGGCCAGTACGCCCGGGGTTACGACCAGACCAAGCTGCTCGGCATCGCCCGCCTGCACGTCCTGTGCGACAACCCGCTCGCCATCGACGCCGGGCGCCGCCTGTACGCCGAGCCCAAGCACCCCGGCTGGTTCGAGACCGCGCTGCCCTCGCTCAACGCCCCCGCCTTGCGTGAGCGCTGGTCCGTCTCCTGTCGCCGGGCCACCCTCGGGGCGGACGGGCTGCGCCGCCACGACGAGCAACTCCTCGCCCTCGACGTGAACCTGATCGGCCTCACCGCCGAATCCGTCAACAACACCCCGATCACCGGCTACGGCACCGACGACGAGGGCAAGCTGCTCGCCGGCCCGCTCAACGTCTACCACCCCTACCGCTACTACGCCCTGGACGACCGCACCGCCGACCGCGTCCGGCTCGACCTCGGCAACCCCGCGGAGGAGTCCGCCCGCGACCTCGCCCACCTGATTGCCGACGCCCCGGCCGCCGGGGTCTGGACCTACCAATCCCCGCCGGTCGCCGCCCACAACCGCGCCTACTACGTCCGGTGATGTGCCCGCCCGCCGAGGGCGGGTTACGGTCAGGGTCGACACCACCTGAGTGGGCGGGCAGCGGACCGTTGGCGCCGTTCTCGCGTGCACCCCTGACCGCTCCTCCGCAGCTGGGGGTGTGCTCGTGAGTGTCCACTGACAAGGGTAGCCTTACCCATTGCGCAGGTGATCGGCAGTGGGGAGGGACCCTTGTTGGAATTCCGGCTGCTCGGACCAGTGGAAGTCCGGTGCAACGGGCAGTTCGTCGAGATCGGGCCACCGAAACGCCGGACCTTGCTGGCGATGCTGCTCCTCGCCAACGACGCGCTGGTCACCAACGACCGCCTCACCGACGCCCTGTGGGGCGAGCAGCCGCCCAGACACGCCAAGACCGTGATCCAGGGGCACGTCTCCCAACTCCGCCGGCTGCTGCACCCCGTGGGCCCGGTCACCATCGCCACCGCCTGTGACGGCTACCTCCTCCAGGTACCGTCCGACCACATCGACGGTGAGCGGTTCCGCGCCGCCGTCGCCGAAGCGCGCACCGGCGACGGCGCACCGGCCGGGATCCCGGCGCTGCGCAAAGCCCTCGCGCTCTGGCGCGGCCCGGCGCTCGCCGGACTCTGCGGCACACCCCCGGTCGTCGCCGCGGCAGCGGAACTGGAGGAGGCGAGGCTCGGCGCGGTGGAGGAGCTCGGCCAGGCGCTGACCGCCGACCGGCGCGCCGAAGAGGCCGTCGCGGTGCTGCGCGGCCCGGCGGACCGGCATCCGCTGCGCGAGTCCCTGGTGGCGCTCCTGCTCGACGCCCTGCTGTCGACGAACCGGCAGGCCGAGGCCATCGAGCTCTACCACCGGACGGCCCGACTGCTCGGTGACGAACTGGGCGTCGACCCTGGCCCCGCGATGGTCGAGGCCTACGACCGGATCCTCGGCCCGCCACGCGCCGCACGCCGACGGGAGGACACGCACCGGCCCGGGGACCCCCACGGACAGGAGGCCGCGGGCCGGCAGGAGGCCGCCCGCCGCCAGGCGGACGCGCACCGCCGAGCTGACGCGCACCGTCAGGCGGACGCATACCGCGGCGCGGGCCAGCCGGGCGCGAACGACCTGCGGCGACCGCTCCTGCTGCCCCGCCGACCGGCTGGCTTCACCGGGCGCAAGCGCGAACTCGCCGCCCTCGACGCGGCCGTGCGGCACACCGCACACGACTCGCCCATCTGTCTGGTCACCGGGCCGGCCGGGATCGGAAAGAGCGCGCTGGTGGCCCACTGGGCCCAACAGGCCGCGGCGGACTTCCCGGACGGCGTGCTCTTCGCCCGGCTCGGCGGCTTCGTCGACACCGCCCCGATCGCCGACCCCGCCTTCGTCATCCGGGACTTCCTCGGCGCGCTCGGCATCCAGCCCGACGACATCCCGCAGAACACCGCCGCAGCCGAGGCGCTCTACCGCTCGCTGCTCCGGAACCGCCGCCTCCTGGTCATCCTCGACGACGCGCTGAGTTACGACCAGGTCCGCCCGCTGCTCCCCGGCGCCCACGGCTGCGCCACCGTCGTCACCAGTCGCAACCGGCTGGAGAGCCTGGTCGCCGGCGACTGCGCCCGCCCGCTGCTGCTGGACCGGCTCGGGCCGGGGGAGGGCGAGGCACTGTTCGCCCGCATCCTCGGCCCGGACCGGGTCGGAGCGGAGCCGGACGCGGCCGGGCGCCTGGTGCGGCTGTGCGACGGGCTGCCGCTGGCCCTGCGACTGGCGGCGGCCCGGCTGGCGGTGCGGCCCGAGCGCTCGCTCGGCGACGCGGTCGAGGAACTCCGCGACGGGCAGCGGCGGATCTCGTTCCTCGCGGTGGACGGCATCGACTTCGCCTCCGTCCTGCGCGTCAGCGTGGACCACCTCCCGCCCGACGCGGTCGCCGTCCTGCGGCTGCTGGCCCACCACTTCGGCCCCGACATCGACGTGGCGGCGGTCGCCGCGCTGGCGGACGACAGCCCGGCCGGCAGCCGCGCCGTGCTGGAACGCCTCGTCGCCGCCAACCTGGTGGAGGAACGGGGGCACGACCGCTACGCCCTGCACGGACTCATCCGGCTGTTCGCCCGCTCGCTCGGCCCCGCCCCCGGGGACGACCGCCTCCTTCCGCTCCTCGACCACTACCTGTACGCCGCCCTGGCCGCCGCGAGCGCGGCGGTGGCGGGCAGCCAACCCTGCTGCCGGCTCCCGGAGGACTTCCGGACGCCGGTGTCGACGCCCGTCTTCGCCGACCGGGAGGAGGCCATGGCCTGGTACGCCAGGGAACGGCGCAACCTCGTCGCCGCCACCGCGGCGGCCGCCGCCGGCCGGCACCACCACCGGGCGTGGCGACTCGCCCTGCTGCTGTGGCCCCTGGTCGTCCAGCAGCCCGGAGCCGACTGGGAGGCTCCGCTCGGCCACGCCCTCGGCTCCGCCGTCGAACTGGCCGAGGCCGACGCGGAATCCCGCGTCAGGAGCCTGCTCGGCTGGGTCCTGGGGCAGAACGGCCGGTACGAGGAGGCCCTGCCGCACCTGCTGCGCGCACCCGACCTGGCCCGGCGCGCCGACGACACCGAGGGCGAGGCGATCGCCACCGCCAACCTGGCCCAGGCCCGGGAGGCACTCGGCGACACGAACCTGGCCGGCCTCGGCTACGAGCGGGCCGCGCAGCTCGCCCGCAGGGCCGGCAGCCCGCAGACCGAGATGCTCACGACCTACTACCTGGCCCGGTACCACCTGCTGAACGAGCGACCGGCGAAGGCGCTCACCCTCGCGCGGCACGCGCTCGACCTCGCCCCGGAGGACCAGGTCGTCGCGCGCCGCGCGATGCTCCTGGACATCTGCGGGAGGGCGCTGGCCACCCTGGACCGCAACGGCGAGGCGTGGCACCACTTCGACCGCGCGGGCCGCCTAGCGGAACAGGACGGCTTCACCGCCGACGCCGCCGACTACTACGCGCGCGCCGCCGCGGTACGGACCTGCGGGAACGGCTAGCGGCTGCCGGCCGCGGGTCCCGTTCCCCCGCCCCGGACGGAACCGCGCCCGAAGGCTGCCCGGTCGACGCGAGCGCGCCCACCGCGGCACCGAAGCCCACCGGCCCGCCAGCCC
>NZ_JBFBIR010000026.1:0-106142 GCF_040685715.1 Kitasatospora sp. NPDC088264 | reverse complement strand
CTCACCCTGAGCATCACCAACACCACGGACCGGCCGGACCACAGCCACACCCACGCCGCACTCATCCTCGCCGCCGCCATCATCTGGGCCGCCAGGCACAGAAGATGACCCCGCTCCCGACCACGGCACCTCCGACACGTCCGGATGCGGAGCACGACCCCGGCCAGACCTCCACCGTCACCGGCCCTGTCGCGCATCCTGGGGAAGGCACCGACACAGGGGCGACGTCGTTCTCACCCGCGGTGCGGCTACTGAGCGGGCCGGGTGGCGCCAGGCCACCGCTTTGCACTGCGGGGCGCTGTCCGGGCCCGGGCACTCTCACCTCCCGGACCGCCCGTGAGCGCCTGACACTCCCGGGGATCCTGACCAGACCGGCGCCGGCCCGCCCGGCGGGGCGGACAGCACCGACACCGCCCTGCCCCCGCCCGCCTCCCTGGAGCTCTACGCCCGGGTACTGGCCGGCTCCGCCGAGGCGTTGGCGCACGGCTGGCTCCGACTCTGGCTGACCCCGGAGACCGGCGCGACCACGCCGGTGCGACCATCGGCAGGTTCTCCCACCTGCTGCCGGACGCCGCGCAGCGGGTCACAGCGGCCTGCGCGGAGGCCGAGACCACCGCCGCCGAGGGCGCCGCGCAGGCGGAGGAGTGGCTGCTGGCCACCTGTCCCAGGTCCGCCGTCCACGCCCAGCCGCACGACCTGCGGACGGCGGCGTGCTGAACCCTCGGCTGCGGGAACCGGTCGTGGCCACTGCCGGGCTACCCCGCGACCGGCTCGGGCCGGAGGGCCTGGTCGATGTTCTCCTCGACCCAGGAGCGAAGCGCGTTCAACGGCACCGCGGCACTCTGGCCGAGGCGGGTGAGGGAGTACTCGACGTGCAGGGGGACGACGGGGTACACGGTGCGGTCGAGGATGCCGAAGTCCTCCAGGCGGCGCAGGGTCTGGGTCAGCACCTTGGGGCTGACGCCCTGGAGGCGGCGCTGGAGTTCGCCGAACCGCTGGGGACCGTCCTCGAGGGCGCCGATGGCGAGGGCGGCCCACTTGTTCGCGAGCAGGTCGAGCAGGATGCGACAGGGGCACTGGGCGGCGTAGACGTCGTGCTGCGAGTGCTCGCCGCTGGGGCAGGTGGTCGTCATGCTCACTCTCCTCACCAGGACACTTCCCGATGGGAAGTACTAGCCCTTGAAGGTAACCATACCCGCGGGGATAGCGTCGCCGGCATCGAGGAACGGCCGCTGAACGGCCTTCCGCACTCTGATGCTTCGGGAGATGACGCATGTCCGCAGACACGATGCGCGCGGTGGTCCAGGACACGTTCGGCGGGCCGGAGGTGCTGCGGGTCGCCGAGGTGACGCGTCCGGTGCCGCTGCCGACGGAGGTGCTGGTACGGGTGCACGCGGCCGGGATCAACCCGGTGGACTGGAAGACCCGCGGCGGCTCCGGCATGGCCGGCCTGCTGGGTGAGCCGCCGTTCACGCTCGGCTGGGACGTGTCCGGCGTGGTCGAGGAGGTCGGCTTCGGCGTGACCACGCTGAAGGCCGGTGACGAGGTGTACGGCATGCCGTGGTTCCCGCGCGCCGCGAACGCCTACGCCGAGTACGTGACCGCCCCGGCCCGGCAGTTCGCCCGCAAGCCGGCCACGCTCGACCACGTGCACGCCGCCGCCGTGCCACTGGCGGCACTGACCGCCTGGCAGGCCGTCGTCGACACCGCCCAGGTGCGAGCCGACCAGCGGGTGCTGGTCACCGCAGCCGCCGGCGGGGTGGGCCACTTCGCGGTCCAGTTCGCCCGCCACCTGGGCGCCCACGTGGTCGCCACCGCCAGCGCCGCCCGGCACCCCTGGCTCAAGGAGCTCGGCGCCGACGAGGTGATCGACTACACCAGCACCCGCTTCGAGGACGCCACCACCGGCGTCGACGTCGTCATCGACCTGGTGGGCGACGAGCACGACCTGACCGGCACCCGCTCCCTGAAGGTCCTGCGCCCCGGCGGCCTGCTGGTCGCCGTCCCGGCCGGCGTCTCCCCCGAGCTGGCCGCGGCCGCCGAGGCGGCCGGCGTGCGGGTCACCCCGTTCCTGGTCGAGCCGGACGGCGCCGCGCTGACGACGATCGCCGCGCTGATCGACGCCGGCGAGGTCGCCGTCGAGGTGGAGCGGACCTTCCCGCTGGAGCAGGCCGGGGCCGCTCATGCCCGCGGCGAGGCGGGCCGCACCCGCGGCAAGCTCGTCCTCACCACCGGGGTCGGGCCCGGAGCCAACTGACCGCCGATCAGGAACGGACGGGATTCCCCGCTCGCCCCTCCCCCGTCCTCCGCCCTCCCTGTCGCGGGCTCACCCCACCTCACCGGACTCGCTCGACGCTCCACCCCGGCAGGTACTCGAAGAACGCGACGGCCTCCTCCCGCCACCTGGGGCGCCAGGCCGCGGCTTCCGCGGCGGCCGCGTGCGCGAAGCGCCGCATGTCCGCCCGCATCCGCTCCGGGACGCCGTGGCGGTGGGCGATGTCGCGGATGGCGGCGACGGTCTCCTCGGTGCAGGCTCCGTCGCCGAGTGCGGACTCCACCACGGCCCGCTCGGCGTCGGTGGCCGCCGCCAGGACGGCGCGGACGGTGTAGTTGCGCCGCCCCTCCCGGAGGTCCGTTCCGGTGGGCTTGCCCATGGTCCCCGCGTCGCCGAAGAGGTCCAGGTAGTCGTCGCGCAGCTGCCCGCAGATCCCCACCAGCCGGGCGTAGCGGCGCAGTTCCTCGTCGTGGCGGGCGGGCTGGACGCCTGCGGCGAGCAGTCCCAGCTGGAGCGGGGCGAGGACCGAGTAGCGGGCGGTCTTGTAGTCGGCCACGTCGTGCAGCACCTCCTCGCCCGGGTCCGCGGTGAAGTCCCGCTCCAGGTCGATGATCTGGCCGACGAACGTGGCCGTTGCCGCTCGCGTCTGCACCTCGACCATGGCCTGTCGGACCGGGAGCGGGGCCCGGGAATCGAGGAGGACCTGGAGGGACAGCGCGAGTGCGAGGTCGCCGGCGAGGACGGCGAGCCCGAGCGCGGTCTGCGGCCGGTCGGGGAACCGCCCCCGGTAGGCGTAGTAGGTGGAGGGCCCGCCCCGGCGGGTGGGGCTGTCGTCGATGATGTCGTCGTGGACCAGCCCGTGGGTCTGGAGCAGTTCGATGCTCAGCGCGGCGTCATCCAGCCCCGCCACGGGCTCGGCGGTCACCAGCCGGGCGGCCTCGAAGAGCAGGGCCACCCGCATCCGCTTGCCGCCGCGCAGCGACAGGTCCCGCAGCAGGGCCAGGCAGTCCGGGGTGAACCGGCTGAACGACGGAGCGTCGAAGGCGGCGGCCAGGTCCTGGAAGTACTGCTCGGACAGCGTGCTGAACCGGCGCTCGTACCCGGCGAGACGGGCCCGGATCTGCTCGGAGGGGACGGCGGCGGTATCGGTCACGAAGATGTCTTCCGTTCGGGCGGGGATGCGGGCCCGCGCAGGCGCGGAGGTGCCACGGATCCCGGTGGTGGTCCGTCACCCATGCTGCCCCATCGGCCTCCCGGTCCGAGCACCCGGTCCACCTCGCCCGGGCGGGCGGTGAGCCGCCGATCGAGAGCGGGGTCAAAGTCATCATGATCATCCGCAACTCGACCTCAGGCGAACTCGCCTTCGCCACAGGACTCCAGAAAACGGACAGTGGTGCACCCGCAGGGACCACGGCTGTCCGGAACCGGGTGTTGTCCGCGGGCCGGGTGCCCCCCAGCATGGATGACGCGGCCGGTACTGCCGCGACCGACCATGGACCCGTCCGCGCTGGGAGGTCCCGTGCACCACGGTGCGACCCGATCGGAGAACCGAGCACAGAGCCGCGAAGGCCGGTGGCTGAGCGTGCACCGGGTGGGCGGCGAGATCCGCGCACGCGGGTGTCCCACCGCCGCGCTCGGCCACCCCCTGCCGCGCCCCGGCAGGGTGGAGGGCGTCTTCGCGTACTGGGCCTGGGACGGGACCGGGGTGACGGCCGGCACCGACCGCTACGGCATGCTGCCGCTGTTCTACTGGGCGGACGAGGAGCGCCTCGTCCTGTCTCCCGAGCTCCGCGACGTACTCGCGCTCGGCGCTCCGCGCTGCTGGGACGACGACGCGCTCGCGGTCTTCCTCCGGCTCGGCTACTTCGTCGGCGACGACACACCGTTCGCCGCCATCCGCGTCCTGCCGCCCGGAGGGGTGCTCACCTGGTCCCCGGGGGCGCCTCCCCGCGTGCGCTCCCGACCGCCCGTCACGCCGCCGTCGCCGGGCATCACCCGCGCGAAGGCCGTCGACGCCTACATCGACCTGTTCCGATCCGCCATCGCCGCCCGACTCCCCTGCGCCGAATACGTCCTGCCGCTGAGCGGCGGCCGGGACTCCCGGCACATCCTGCTCGAACTGCTCCGGCAGCAGGCTCCGCCCCGACTCACCGTCACCACCGGGAAGTTCACCCCGTACGACGCGGACGTCGGAGTCGCCGGCAGGCTCGCCGCGGCGGCCGGGGTACCGCACCGGTACGTCGACCGCGCCGGGTCGGACCTCCAGGCCGACCTGACGACCAACCGCCTCCAGCAGATGTGCACCGCGGAGGGCGGCTGGGTCCTGTCCCTGGGCCGGTTCCTGAGCACCCGCACCCCGCTGACCTACGACGGCCTGGCGGGCGACGCCCTGTCCCAGGACCCACACGTGTACTTCCCACCGGTCCACGACCGCCGCCGCCTGGGGACGGCCGAAGGTCTGGCCGCCTGGATCATCGAGGCGACCGGGCTCTCACCGCTGCTGCCGCACCTTCTCCGCGCCGGCCGACTGCGCCGGTGGAGCCTCGAACGGGCGCTCGCCAGGCTGGCGGCGGAGACGGCGCGGCACCTGGACGCGGCGATCCCCCTGCTGTCCTTCGTCTTCTGGAACCGCACGCGCCGGGCCATCTCCCTGCACCCGATCCGGGTGATCGGCGACGGTGGGCTGCCGGTGCACCTGCCCTACCTCGACCACGCGCTGTTCGATCTACTGACGGCACTGACGGAGCAGGTGTTCGCGGACGGCCGTCTGCACACGGAGGTCATCAGCCGTGCCTACCCCGGCTACGCCCACCTCCCGTACGTGGAAGGGCCGATGCGGCACGGCCCGCGCGTCGCCCTGGCCCGCGCCCGCTACCTGCGCGAGCTGCTGCGCCACACCACCGGCCCCCGCCGGGCCTGGTGGCACGGCCACGACGGGATGCTCCCGCCCCTGTTGCGCGGCGCCGGTCACGGCCCCCGGCTCCACGCCGTCGACCGGATGGCGCCCTACGCCGTCTACCTGACCCAGCTCGCGGAGCTGACCGTCCATCCAGGCCCGGTCGGCCCGCCGCCCGCCCGTTGACCGGGAGCCCCCCGGCCGCAGACCGCGTCCGCCGAAACCCCTCGAAGGGACGGATCATGCTCGCAGACCCGCACGGAACCGCCCAGTGGCCGCCGCGGATCCGGATGGCGACCGACACCGCCACCGGCCTGGAACGCCGGTTCGGCGCCATGACCGGCGAGGACCTCACACCCCCGGCCGCCCAGCGCGAGGCACTGGCCGAGGCGCTCGCGACCGTCCCCGGCCTCGGCGCCCTCCAGCGGGACCTGGTCGCCGGTGTGCGCGACCACGGCGCGGCGGTACTCACCGGCATGCCCCTGAACGACGGTTCGCTGATCGCCGTGAGCAGCTGTCTCGGGGTGGTGACCGCCGAGGACAACGGTTTTCCGTGCCGCATGGTGTGGGACATCCGCGAGGACCCGCAGGCGTCCGAGGACCCCCATGCCCAGCAGCGCGACCGGTTCGACCTCCACACCGACTCCACCTTCTCCGCCCGCCCGCACGACACCATCGGCATGGTGTGCGCCGAGCCCGCCGCGGACGGCAGCGGGCGGTCCCTCCTGCTGACCGCCGACCGCCTCGTGCGGGCCCTGCGGGCTGCCGGGCACGAGGGCGAACTCGCCAGGCTCGGCCGGCCGGACTTCCCGTTCGGTCCCGGCCGCGTGGCGGGCACCGCGCCGCACCGCGCCGCTGTCCTCAGCCTCGTGGGCGGGCCCGCCCGGGTGCGCTACCGCTTCGACCTCCTGCACCGCGCGCTCGACCGGAGTACCGCGCACGGCCTGACCGACGGCGAGGTGCGCAGCGCGCTGGCGGCCATCGCGGCGGTGGAAGGCGTCCTGGCCGGTCCCGGGCTGGTCACCTCGCTGTTGCTGGAGCGTGGTGACTACCTGCTGCTCGACAACTCGCGGGTTCTGCACGGCCGGACGGCCGTTACCGCGTCCGCTGGCCGCCACCTGCGGCGCCTCAAGCTGCGCGACCACGCGGCGGCCGACCCAACGTCCTCCCTGTCCCTGTCCTGAACGGGCGGTATCCGATGGCTGACACTTCCCCTCCTGGCGCCTCCCTCGGCGGCGACTACCGCATCGTCGGCGGGCGCCTCCACAATCCTGAGGGCTGCGAACTCAACGTCGTGCTGCACTGCAACCTCCGCTGCCGTGCGTGCAGCCACCTCTCCCCCGTCCTGCCGCCGTGGTTCGCCGACCCGGCGCAGATCGCCCGGGACCTGGTCGGGCTCGCGGGGTCGTACTCCTGCGGGCACGTGAAGATCCTCGGCGGCGAACCGCTGTTGCACCCCCGTCTGCCCGAGGTGATCGCGGCGGTCCGCGACTCCGGGATCACCGACCGCGTGGCGGTGTGCACCAACGGCCGGCTGTTGTCGTCCCGCGATCCGTGGCTCTGGCGGCTGGTCGACGAGATCGAGATCTCCGTCTATCCCGGTCAGGCCCCCACACCGGTGGAACTGGACGCCCTGCGCCGACGGGCGGAGGAACACGCGGTCCGCCTCGACGTGAAGCTGGTGCCGGTCTTCCGCGAGTCCTACGCGGAACAGGGCAGCGAGGACCCGCACCTGACGGCCCGGATCTACCGCACCTGCGAGATCGTCCATGTCTGGCGCTGCCACACGGTCCACGAGGGGGTGTTCTACCGGTGCCCGCAGAGCTACTTCCTGCACCGCCCGGAGGCCCCCGGTGCCCGCGTGCCGTCGGACGGCCTGCCCATCCGCAGTGACCCGGGCTTCCTCGTGGACCTCCACGCGTATCTGACCTCGTCGCGCGGGCCTGCCGCGTGCCGCTGGTGCCTGGGGACCGTCGGCCGCCGCCGGCCTCACAGCCAGCTGCCGCGCGCCGGGTGGCGCGCCGCTCAGGACGCGCCGAGCGAGGAGCTCGTCGACCTGCGTCTGCTCGCGGAGCGCGAGCAGACGCAGGTCGCGAGCCGGTACGAGAAGCGGGTGCTCGGCAGCGGCGACTACGCGCCGTCCGAGTGGCTGCGGCGGCGGCCGACCTCCTAGATCCGGACAGGACCTAAGGGAGCACCAGGGCCCGGGCCAGTGCGGCCGCCCCGTCGGGTTCGGACGGGGCGGCCGGCATCGGACGGCGGCCGCTCCGCAGGAGCAGGTACAGCGCCTGGGCGATCGCGTCCGGGTCCGGCTCGGCGACCATCGCGTTCAGCCGGCCGGCGGCGGCCCGCAGGTGGACTCGCTGGTCGTCGAAGTCGCGCACGCCCGGGACGATCACTGCCGGCACGCCGGAACGGGCCAGTTCCTGCACGGTGTTGTAGCCGCCGTGGGTGATCGCGGCCGTCGCGTGTCGGTACACGTCGTGGTCCGGTCCGAGGTACGGGGTCACCCGGACCGGGCCGGACAGGCCCGGCGGGACGGTCACCCGGCCCCGGAAGTTCGGGCCGGTGAGGACCAGGAGATCGGCGGGCCGCGGGTCGTGGCGCGGCCCGGCTGTCCGCGACCCGTACGTCCGCACCGCGTCGAGGGCGGCGTCGAGGAAGGCGGGCGCGTCCGCGTGCCCGCCGCCGCCCGCGACCACCGCGATCCTCGGCTCCCCGGTACCCGGGGGCCAGGGCGAGCGGGTGCCCAGCAGGCGCCGGACCACGTGCGGGATCCCGGTCAGCCGTACCCCGTGGGCGGTCTCCTCCCGGCCGGGCTCGCCCAGCAGGTAGACCTGCACGATCGCGGGGGTGTGGCGGGCGACCCAGGCGGCGGGGTCGGGCCGGTTGCGCTGAAAGCGGTGCACCAGGACCTGCCGGCAGCCGAGCCTGGCGGCCCGGTCGTACAGCTCCCGCTGCACGGTGACGTCGTGCAGCACGACGTCACCGGTGGTGAGCGCCTGGTCGACCAGCGCCCGCGCCAGTCGGTGGTCGACGCTCGGCCCGGTGCCGCACAGCGGCTCGCCGACCAGGCTGTCGGCGTCGGTGGGAATGGTCACCTGGGCGAATCCGTGATCCTCGGTGAGTCGCTGCTCGCGGTCGGTGAGCAGCAGGGAATCCCACCCGAGGGCGCGCAGTTCGGTGTGGACGGCGATCAGCCGGGACACGTGGCCGAGGCCGCGGCCCCAAGCGAAGGAGACGACCCGCCCGTTCATCGCCGGACACCGTTCACGGGCAGCACCACCGCCGGGTCCGCCCGCACACCGCTCAACGCGGTGACCGTCGCGTACCCGGCGGCGAGGGCGGCGACGTCGCCGACCCGGCCGGGGAGGCCGGTCGTGCCGGTCCTGCCGGTCCTGCCGGTCTCCTGGTAGCCGATCCTGATCAGGTCCGGCCCGATGCGGACGGCCGACAGCCGGACGGCGGGGTCGTCGGCGAGGCCTGCGGCCCGGACGCCGCGCAGCCGTTCCGGAGGCACGTTGGGCGCGTTGACGTTGAGGACCACCGGGGGTCGGGCGGCCGGCAGCACCTCGCCGGGGCCCGGTACCTCGACGAGCGGCAGCACCTCGGCGAGGGCCAGCAGCGCGGTCTGCCAGTGCAGCACAGCCCCGAGGTCGATCGAGACGGCCACGCCGGGGCGGCCGAACCGCGCGGCGGTGAGCGCCGCACCGACCGTGCCCGAGTGCAGGACCGAACTCCCGAGGTTGGCTCCCGGATTGATGCCGGACAGGACCAGGTCGGGCGGCTCGCCCCAGAGCCCCTGGCAGGCGAGGGTGACGATCAGCGCGGGTGGGCCGGCGACGGTGTGGACCAGGGTGTCGTCGACCCGCCGGGTGCCGACCCGGACCAGCCCGTCCGCGGGCACCGCCCGGCTGGTTCCGCTCCCGCTGGCCTCGCCTTCGGGTGCCGCGGCCAGCACGTCCATGCCCCGGTCGGCGGCGAACGCGGCCAGCCGGTGCAGTCCCTCCGCCGCGGCCCCGTCGTCGTTGGTGACGAGTACCCGCACCTCAGCCGCCGATCATCGACATGCTGCGGGCCGGCCGGACGAAGTCCGGATGGTTGATCTTGTGGCCGGGCCACTTGTGCCACAGGGCCTCGCGGACCAGGCGTTCGAGCTCCGCGTCGTCCGCGTCGGAGCGCAGCGCGGCGCGCAGGTCGTGCTCCTCCAGGGCGAAGAGGCAGACCCGGAACTGCCCTTCGGAGGTCACCCGCATCCGGTTGCAGCTCGCGCAGAACGGCCGGGTGACGGACGGGATGAACCCGATCGAGCCGGGTGCGCCGTCCGCGAAGCGGAACACGCTGGCTGGCTGCGGGCCCTCGGCGGCGACCGGTTCGAGCGGGTAGGCGGCCGCGACGGCTGCCATGGACTCGTCCGCCGGGACCACCTTGCCGCGTTCCCAGGACTGTTCGGCGTCCAGCGGCATGTACTCGATGAACCGGACGTCGTAACCGTGCTCGCGGGCGAGCCGGGCGAAGTCGACCGCCTCGTCGTCGTTGGTGCCGCGGATCACCACACAGTTGATCTTGACCGGGTCGAAGCCCGCCACTCGGGCGGCGGCCAGGCCCGCCCGCATCCGTTCGAGCGCGTCACGCCTGGTCATCTCCTGGTACCGGTGGCGCAGAAGCGAGTCGCAGGAGACCGTGACCCGGCGCAGCCCGGCGGCGTACAGCGGTTCGGCGAGCCGGTTCAGCAGCAGCCCGTTGGTGGTCATCGACACGTCGAGGTCCGGTCCGAGCGAGCAGATGCGGCGGACGATCTCCGGGAGCTCCCGCCGTACCGTGGGCTCACCTCCGGTGATCTTGAACTCGCGGACGCCGAGGCGGTGGAAGAGCCGGGCCAGGCGGTCGATCTCGTCCACCGTCAGGATGTCGTCGCGGCCCAACCACGGCAGGCCCTCGGCCGGCATGCAGTAGGTGCATCGAAGGTTGCACTTGTCGATGACGGAGATCCGCAGGTCCCCGGCGACACGGCCGAGGGTGTCGACGAGTGGCCCCTCGGTGGGAGCCGGGCCGGGGTTGCGCCAGTCGGCGGACACGCTCATGTGGCTGACTCCTCGGGATCTGGATCGGGTGCGCATGCGTAGGTGTCGGGCAGAAGACGGCGGAAGCGGCTGAGCACGTCCTGGGGGCTGAGCTCCGAGGCGTCCACGCGGTGCACGGGCACACGCGCGGCCAGGTCCTCGGCGACGTCCTCGAAGCACTGGGCGACGAGGGCCACGTACCGGCTGGTGAAGGTGCGCTCCAGCTTGCGGTTGCGGCGACGCATCCGGCGCATGAGCACCTCGGTGCGGGCCGTCAGGTGGACGACCGCGGTGGGCGGCGGCAGCATCGCGGTGACGAGGCAGTGGTAGCGGTAGTACGCCTCGTACTGGTGAACTGACAGGTCGCCGTTCAGGTAGAGCGCCTTGGCGTAGGCGAGCGAACTGTGCACGTCCTGGTCGAGGACGCCGGCCCGGCCGGTGCGCAGGTTCTGCAGGACGCGCAGCAGCAGCGTCTCCAGCTGGCAGAGGAACGCCGCCGAGCCGTCGCCGAGGAGGTAGCGGGTGAGGTAGTTGTCCCGGCCCGGGCCCCGGGTGACGGGAACGATGTCCGGGACGTGCTCGATCCCGGTGTCCTGCGCCGCGAACCGGTTGAGCAGGGTGCTCTTGCCGACCGCCGGCGGCCCGAGGACGACCACGGCGGCCGGCGCCTCCGGCCGGTCGAGGACCGGCACCTCGCCGATCAGCCGGTGTGCGGCGGCTTCGATGACCGCCGGCGGCGGCCGGTCCTTCGAGAACCCGGCCAGTGCGACGGCCAGGGCGCCGAGCCAGCCGGTGTCGGCGTCCTCGCCTGCGGGTACGGCGCCGAGCCGGTCCACCGCCACCCAGTGGTACCCGGGCGTGGCCGTACGACCGGCGGTCCGGCCGGGCGGCCGCCAGCCGAACACCCGCAGGTTGCGGGCCGGCGTACCGGCTCGGCGGTCGGCCTCGGCGTACAACTCGCCGAGGTGGACGAGCTGTTCGGCCGGAGCATGCAGTCCGCTGCCGCGCGCCAGGGCGGTCGCGGCCGCCTGGCGGTACGAGGTCCCGGGCTCGACGGTCACCGACGGCGGCTCGGCCCGGGTCTCGGCGAGCAGGATCCGGCCACCCTCCAGGACGAGGCAGCAGGCGTCGGTGCGGGCGGACCGATGGCGTGGTGGCGGGTCGGTGAGCATCACACTCCCGGTCGATGGGGTTCGCGGGACATCGGGACCCCACTGGGGGCTGCCTGGGTGCAGGCGAGCAGGAAGACGCGCTCGGCGAACGCGGCGGGACTCAGCCCCTGGCAGAGCTCGGCGGTCTCCCGGGGCGGCAGCAGCCAGGAGAAGCGGGTCTCGCCGGTGAGCAGGGCGCACAACGGATCCCCGGGGGCCGGCAGCAGGCGGAAGGCGGCACTCGCCGAGTCTGGCTCGGGCGCACCCGCCGCCGGCTCGGCCGCGTCCACGACCGAGCCGGTCAGCGGGCGGCCGGGGGCCGCCTCCAGCCGCAGGGTGCGGACCGCCCCCGGCGGAGCGGTCCGCCGCGGTACGCCGAGCCACCACTCCCGCTCCGCGCCCGCCCACGGCGGCGGGGGTGCCGTCAGGCGGCCGTCCCAGCCCTGGCGCAGCAGGTCGGCGAGCAGCCGCTCCGGGGTGATCGGGAACAGCGCGGCGGCCCGCCAGCGGGGGACTGCCACGCCGGCCGGCAGCGTCCACAGCACCTGCCAGTCACGGACGGGCGAGCGTCGGAGGTTGGCGAGCAGCGCCCGGTACGACTCGCCCGGGAAGCGCACCCCGCCGCCGAGCTGCGGCTGCGCCTCGGTGAGGCAGGTCAGCACCAGCACGCCGGTCGCCGGGGCACCCGGACCAGGCTCCGGCCAGTCGGCGCGGCCGAGGATGCCGACGTACACGGCCCCGCCCTCGTACCGGAGGGGGCCCGAGGCGGCGGCCGGGTCCTCGCCGACGGCCAGGCGGGCGGCGATCCGGCGCCAGACGACCTCGGCGATCGGCGGACGGTCGGACGCGCGCAGCGGTGCCGGGGGGTGCGCCGGGCCGGCCCGGCGCGGATCCGGCCGGCGCGGCGCCGACAGGCGGGCCCCGGTCTCGTCCGCCCCAGCCTTGAGCAGGGCGTCCACCTCGGTGTCCAGCTCGGCCAGCGGGGAGCCGAGCCGGGCCCGCAGCAGCAACGCGAACAAGCCGATGCCGGACAGCACGACGCGTCCCTCGGCGGGCACCGGGTCGTGTCGGCTGGTGATCACGGTGAGCCCGGGTTCGGCCTCGGCGTCCAGCCCCGGTCGGATCTCGCGGAGCCTGCCACCGTACTGCGCGGCCGAGTAGCCCAACCGGGCGGCCAGCAACCCGTCGAGGTCGTCGGCACAGACCGCCAGCTCGACGTCGGGGCGGGCGCTGGGCGGCGTCCGGGTGAGGGCACCGTCCGCGCCGAGCCGGACGAAGCGCTCGGCCACGGCACGGCCCTCGGCGCCGACCAGGGCAAGGCGGTAGCAGGTGGGGCGCAGCCGGTCCAGCGACGGCGGCAGTCCGCCGAACCCGGTGCAGGGCGGGCCGAGCAGCCGGTCGAGACCGTCGTGCTCCGCGGCCTCATCGGCCTGGTGACGCGCCGCCAGGCCTTCGATCCACTCCCCCGGTGCATGGGACCGGTCCTGCGGCTCGCCGGTGGCCCGGACCCAGTCGGCGGCGCGGGCGACGACACGGACCGAACCGTCCGGCCGCACCTCGATCCGGTCCCCGGGATCGGGACGCAGGACGACCCGGCTCGCGTCGTCCGCGAGGATCAGCCGGTCGACGGTCTCGGGCGGGACCGGGAACTTGTGCCGGTTGAGCCACGCGGCCGCACCGAGCGCGTACTGTCCCTCCGGCAGCGGGACGACGTGGCGCGGCCTGGCCCGGGCCAGCAGGGCGGCCGGCGGGTCGGCCCAGTCGGGATCCGGGCCGAGCGGCACCCCGTCGACACTGCGCGTCTCCAGAATCGGCTGACACGGCGCCAGGAGCAGGTCCGGCGGGCCTGCGGAGGCCACCAGCCGGTCCACCCACTCGGGCCGGACGATGCTGTCGACCAGGTGCCAGACGAAGGTGCGGCCGCTCCGCACGGCCAGGCCGTGTTCCGGCCCCTGGAAGGTCGACGGCGTCCAGGTCAGGCGCAGGCCGGGGCGCGGGGCGAGCTCGAACCAGTCGTGCACGACGGTGGTCCGGGTGAATCCGAGCCGGTCCAGGACATGGGTGATGCGCGCATCGGCCGGGTGCAGCACGGGCACGCCGCGATCGAGCGCGTGCAGGGAGGCGGGGTCGAAGTGGTCGCGGTGCGAGTGCGAGATCCACACCGCGTCCGGCCGGGGCAGTCTCGGCACGGCGATCCGGCGGGCGGGGGCGAAGCCGAGCAGGCCGGACCGGTAGGTGTCCCCCACCAACGGGTCGCACAGCAGGCGGAAGCCGTTCGCCTCGATCAGCAGCGTCGCGTGCCCGCCCACGTCCACGGTGACTGCCATCCGTTCCCCCCTCGTGCGGTCGGTCCCGGTCGGTCGCTCATCGGGCGCTCATCAGTCGGGCGGTCATCGCCCGGGCGGGCATCAGTCGGGCGGTCATCGGCCGGGCGGTCATCGGCCGGGCGGTCATCGGCCGGGCGGTCATCGGCCGTTCAGGCGTGCGAGCAGGTCGCGGAACGCCCGTCCGCGGCAGTAGTAGTGCGCCTTCTCCCCTGCGGACATCTCGGCCAGCGTGCGTCCGTCGCCCTCGCCCGGCACGAACACCGCGTCGTAGCCGAATCCGGTGGTACCGCGCGGCTGCCGGATGACCGTGCCTCGGGCGACCCCGGTCCCCACCAGCCGAGTGCCGTCCGGATAGCCGAGCACGGCCACGGTCCGCACCCAGGCGCCCCGCGACTGCTCGGACACGCCGGCGAGTTCGCGCAGCAGCTTGGCGGTGTTCGCGGCCTCACCGGCGTGGTCGCCTGCGTAGCGGCCGGAGCGCAGTCCGGGCGCGCCGCCGAGCGCGTCGACCTCCAGGACGGTGTCGTCGGCGACGGCGGGCAGCCCGGTGGCCGCCGCCACCGCCGCCGCCTTGGCCCAGGCGTTCTCCTCGACCGTGCTGCCGTCCTCCGGGGTGTCCGGGAGCCAGAGCGGGCGCGGGACGAGGTCCAGGGCGGAGCCGAGCAGCACGGTGATCTCGGCGGCCTTGGCGGGGTTGGCGGTGGCCAGCACGACGCGGATCATGTCGAACTCCTTAACGGGAGTTGTGCATTGACCTTGCCTCTGATTGCCTCAGGCGGCACTCCCGCGTCGCCCCGGAAGTACGCCGGGTTCGGACCGGATGTGCCCCATGGCCAGGTAGCCGCCGTCGACCGGGAGGTCGGTGCCGGTGACGAAGGTCGCGCCGGGCCCGCACAGGAACAGCACCGCCGCCGCGATCTCCTCCGGCTCGCCGACCCGGCGCAGGATGTGGTGATCGCCGAGCACCGGGCCCCAGCCGGCCCGGTCGCCGCCGGTCATCCGGTCCAGCTCGGGCGTCCAGACCAGGCCCGGGGAGACGCTGTTGACCCGGATACCGTGCTCGGCCAGGTCGAGGGCCTGGCACCGGGTGAGGGCGAGCAGGGCGCCCTTGGTGGCGTTGTACGTCCACTGCGCGGGCTGTGCGATGTGCCCCGAGACCGAGGCGATGTTGACGACCGCGCCGCCGCCCGCCCCGCGCATCAGCGGAACGACGGCCGAGGTCATCAGCGCCGTGCCCTTGACGTTGGTGCCCAGACTGATGTCCCAGTCCTCGGCCGTGGCGTCCTCGCCCCGGGACAGGAACGTCGCGGCGCAGTTCACCAGCGTGCGGACCGGCAGGCCGACCGCGCCGGCGGCCTCGGCCGCCGCGAGGCAGTCGGCGGGCCGGGAGATGTCACCGTGCACGGGGGTCGCGCCGCCCTCGAACTCGGCGGCGGCGAGGCGCAGTGCGGGCGCGTCCCGGTCCACCAGCACGACGTGGGCTCCCGCGTCGGCGAAGGCGTGCGCGGTGGCCCGCCCGATCCCGGACGCGGCTCCGGTCACCACGCACACCGTTCCCGAGGGTCTCGCGGCCGACGGTCTCGGTGCGTACGGCCGGGGTGTCGGCACTGGAGCCACGGACGTCCTCCTGTCCTGGGTGCGCTCGTCGCCCGGCGCACACGACGCCGGTCGACGGGACTCGCGTCGAAGGGACTCGCCGAATCGTCCCCGGAATCGTCACCGAGCCCCGCCCCGGGGACAACGGGAAATCCGGACATCTCAGCCCTGGACGACCGGAGCATGCCAGGGCAGGACCGGGCGGACCAGGAGTTTCCGCCCGTCCGGCCACGCCAGGCGGACCTCCGTACCAGCCACGCGGACCGTCACGTCCGGCGCCTCGAGCGCCCCCGGCGCGCCGGTCAGCAGCACAGCACTGACCACCACGGTGAAAGATTCTGACGTTCCGTCAAATACCTCTGCCGAAGCGGGCGGAAGCACGAGGAGGGGCACGGCGGAACAGTGGCCGAAGGCGTTCGCTCGCACGCAGCGGTACACCTCCGCCGCCGCCCAGCCGTGCAACCCGGCCACCGCGCTGACCAACCCCGGTCCGTTCGCACCGGGCGCCACCCGGACGGCCGCGCCCGGACCTCGACCCACCGCTCCCCACTCGGCGGGTACCGCCTCCGGCTCCTCCTCGGCCGCCAGCGCGTAGCCCCCCTCGCGCACTCCCCAGCCGGCCGGCCGACACAGGCCGTGCACCCTGATCTCCCAGGGCCCGGCCGGCACCGAGACGCTCACCACGGGCGGCGGCAGCACGCCGGGTACGGGCCCGCCCGGAGGCAGCGGCCGGTGCCAGGAGGCGGCGTACCGGTCGGTCAGGGCGAGCGGGTGGATGCGCTCGCGGCGAGTGGCGGTGCCGTCCGGCAGGAGCAGCGCCAGGTGGTTGTCGAGCCGCAGCGCCTCCGTTTCCGGGCCGATCAGCGGCCCGGTGCGGGTCGAGTAGGCGAACCTGGCGTAGTGGGGGTCGTCGCGCTCGACCGCCGGCGGAGCCGTCAGATAGCAGGAGCCGTGGTTGAGCACCCGGACGAGCCCGTCGGCCGAGGTCCGCTGGACCAGGAACCCGGGAGCGGGCAACGCGGCCGACACATCCGCGCGCTCCTGCACGAGCTGCTCCTCGGGCTCCGTCCACACCGGGTGACCGGCCGGGAGCAGCAGCCCCAGGAACCCCATGGCCGCCGCGTACGGCGAACCGGGCGAGCTGTAGACCTGGGCCGCCGCGCTCTGCTCCCCGTACCAGCCGAGCGGAAGCAGGCCCCGCGGATCGGGCACTCCCCGCTCGGTGAAGTGCCGCAGCACGCCGGACGCCAGCCGTCGGGTCTGCCCTGCGGTGAGCGGGGTCGCGTCGTCCAGCGCACCGAGCCAGAACGGGGCCAGACAGGCGAAGCGGTAGCTCAGCGACCGCCCCTGGTGCAGCACGGCGCCGTCCGGCCCGAACAGCAGCCGGTACTGGGTGAGGAAGCGGTACAGCCGTTCGCGGTGGAGCGCCGCCCTCGCCCCGGCGCGTTCGCCCGCGATCCGCGCCCACAGCAGCGGGTAGAGGTGCAGCCCCCAGGCGTTGTAGTGGTCGAAGCGGCGGCCGGCATCGTAGGCCGCCGCCGGGCCGACGGCGTACTCCCCCGGGCCGCCCGAGCGGTAGTCGTGGCGGATCTCCGGCCCGTCCAGGTACCAGCCGTCGCCCGAGTACCAGGGCTCGATCTGCTCCAGCCGGGACTCGATCTCGGCCCGGTCGTGCCCGGCACCGACCGAGGCGAGGAACTCGCCGACCACCGCTTGGAAGAGCACGTGGTTGTTCTCCCGGACCCCCCGGCCGACCGTCCCGCCGAGCCACCGTGCCACCTGCTCCTGCTGACCGGACGTCAGCCGGTCCCAGATCCACGGGCGGGACTCGTGCAGGGCCACCGCGATCGACGCGGCCTCGACGATCTGCTGCGAGTAGTCGGTGACCATCGGCCAGCACTCCGGCCCCCCGGGGTCCGTGCCGGCGAGCAGCCCGGCAGTGACCTGGCCCGCGAGCTCGGCTAGCCGGCCGTGCCCGGACTCGTCCCCGGCCGCCGACCGGAGGGCTGCCAGCACCGCCATCCGCGCGAACCCCTCCAGGCCGTCGGTGTCGCCACCCGACCAACTCCCGCGCCCCGGCGGCGAGATCCGCGCCCCGAGCGGGCTGCGGTAGGGCCGCAGGGACGCCAGCAGATGATCCGCGACCGCGATCCAGTGCCGACGGGTCCAGCCGGTCACCGGCGCGCCGTCCCGGTCCTCGGGAGGCAGTTCGAGCCCGGGTGTCGGTCGACCTCGCATACGGCGGCCTCCTCGTGTCGGCGGTGTCGGCGGTGTCGGCGGCACCGGCGCCCCTCGCGCGTGCGACCGAGCACACCTGACCGAAGACCGGACAGGCCCGCTCATGCTGCCTGCGCGACGTTGCCGCCTGCCGAGTGCACGGTAGACGAGCCCACGGAGCGGGGGAACTCATGCGCGGCGGAACTGGGAGGAGGTCGATGGCGCTCTGACGCCGACGCCCCGGGCCCGGCCTGCCGGACTCCCCCGGCAGGTCCGACCTGATGGTTCGTCAATCGCGCTTGATGGTACCGGTGGTGATGGTGATGTGCTTGTACTCGACGAAGTCGTCCATCACGGCCATGCCGTTCATCCGGCCGAGACCGGACTGTTTGAAGCCGCCTTCCTCGAACTCGTCGTAGACCTTGGCCCAGTCGTTGATCCAGATGGTGCCGGCGTCCAGTTCGCGCGCGACCCGTAGCGGGCGGTCGATGTCGCGGGACCAGATGCTGGCGGCGAGGCCGTACATGTTGTCGTTGGCGAGCCGGACGGCCTCGGCTTCGGTGTCGAAGACCTGGAAGGTGAGGACCGGGCCGAAGGTCTCCTGCTGGACGATGTCGAGGGAGTTGTCGGTGACCTCCAGCAGACTGGGGTGGTAGAAGGCGCCCTTGGCGAGCGGCCCTTCGGTGTACGGGCCGCCACGGACCAGGGGTTTGGCGCCGGCGGCGATCGCGGCCTGGACGACCTGGTCGATGCGTTCGGTGTTCGGCTTGTCGATGACGGGGCCGAGTTCGCTGGCCGGGTCGGCCGCCGGGCCCACCCGCAGGTTCTCCAGTCGGTCGGTCAGGCGCTCGCGCAGCGCGTCGGCGATGCCGCGTTGGGCCAGGATGCGGCTGCCGGTCATGCAGAACTGGCCGTTGAAGACGACCAGGGCGTTGACCAGGGCGGGGACGGTGGCGTCCAGGTCCGCGTCGTCGAACACCAGCATGGGGGTCTTGCCGCCGAGTTCGAGGCCGAAGCGCTTCAGGTGCTCGGCGCCGGTGGCGGAGATCGCCCGGCCGACCTCGGTGCTGCCGGTGTAGCTGATGCACGGCACGTCGGGCGAGGCGATCAGGTAGCGGGCACCGTTGCCGTGCAGTTCGGTGAAGGCGTTGACCACACCCCGGGGCAGCGAGCGGACCTCGGAGATGATCCGGTAGATCAGCGAGTTGATCTGGGCGGTCTGGCCGGGCATCTTCACCACCGTGGTGGTACCTGCGGCGAGTGCCGGGGCGAGCGAGCGGATCAGGAGCACGAGCGGCGAGTTCCAGGGCGTGATGATGCCGGACACCCCGCGCGGCTGGCGCAGCACCATGGAGAAGGAGCCGGGCTTCACCTCCAGCGCGCGGCCGTACTCGGTGCGCACCAGTGAGGCGTAGTAACGCAGCTTGGGCGGCACCATCTCCACTTCGAAGCGCGCGTGCGGCTTGAGTTTGCCGTTCTCCAGGGCCAGTGCCTCGACGAGGTCCTCGGTGTGGTCCTGGAAGGCGTGGGCCATCTCGTTGAGTGCGCGGACGCGCAGCAGCCGGTCGTCCTTCCATCCGGTCTGTTCGAAGGCCGTCTTCGCCGCCGTGATCGCGGCGGCGGCTTCCGTCTCGCCGCCGTCGGCGTACTGGCCGATCGTCTCTCCGGTGGCGGGGTTCGTACTGCCGGCGTGCGACGGGGAGTCCACCCACTCGCCGTTGATCCAGTGCAGGGCGGTCGTGTTCATGGGTTTCCTGTCCTACGGGAGGAGGACGGCGCGGTACCTGGCCTTGCCCATGTTCTGGAAGGTGTTCTCGGCGTCGTCGAGGGGGTGGGTCTCCACCATGGGGCGGATGCCCTTGAGGGCGGCGAAGGCCATCGCCTCCTCGCTGTCCTTGGCGTGGCCGCTGTACCAGCCGGCCAGCGCCCGGCGGCCGAACACCAGGAGTTCGGGGTCGACCTGGATCGGGTCCTGACCGGTGGCGATCACGACCAAGCGGCCGTTCGGCGCGAGCCCCTGGAGCAGATCGGCCTGGGAGGGGCTGTGGCCTGCGGTGGAGATGACGGCGACCGCCCCGCCGAGTTTGGCCAGCGCCTCGCCCGCGCTGCCCTCGTCGCTGGCGATGTACTCGTCGGCGCCGAGCCGGCGGGAGACGTCCTCCTTGGCACGGCCACGGTTGATCGCCACCGTGCGGAAGCCCATCTTGTCGGCGAACTGCACGGCGAGGTGGCCGAGTCCGCCGATGCCCTGGACGGCGACGGTGTCACCGGGGCCGGCGGCGCAGTGGCGCAGCGCGTTGAAGGTGGTGATGCCCGCGCACATCAGTGGACCGGCCTCCTCGTACGAGAGCTGGTCGGGGATGCGGGCCAGGGCGTCCTGGGGTGCGACGACGTACTCGGCGTAGCCGCCGTCGTAGGAGACGCCGACGATCCTGCCCTCCGCGCAGTTGGTGAAGTCGCCCCGGCGGCAGGGGTCGCAGACGTGGCAGCTGCCGCCGTGCCAGCCGATGCCAACCCGGTCGCCGGGCTTCCAGGTGATGACGCCGGGGCCCACCGCGTCGACCTCGCCGGCGATCTCGTGGCCGGGCACCCGGGGCAGGCGCACGCCGAGCAGGCCGTAGCGGACGATGTTCTCGCCGCCGCACACCCCGCAGGCGCGTACCCGCACCCGGACCTGGTCCGGCCCCGGCTCGGGGACCGGCAGTTCGCCGACCACGAAGGGTTCGCCGACCTCGACGACCTGCACGGCTTTCATCGTTGACGTGCTCATCCTGGTGACTCCTCGTGTGCCTCGTCCTGTTCGGGCCCGGCGGGGTCAGTTGCTGGAGCCGCCGTTCATCAGGACCTCCTCGCCGGTGATGAAGAACGACCTGTCGCTGGCCAGGAATTCGGCGACGTCGGCGACGTCCTCGGGGGTGGCGAGGCGGCCGATCGGAATCGTGTCCAGCAGCGCCTTCTTGTAGGGGTCGTCGTTGCTGACGCCGGTGAAGATGCCGGCTCCGTCGATCGGGCCGGGTAGCAGGGAGTTGACCGTCACGCCCCGGTGGCCGATCTCCTGGGCGAGGACCTTCACCAGGTACTTCGGGGCGGACTTGCTGGTGCCGTAGAGGCCGAGACCGGGCTGGGGGCGCGCGGTGGAGCTGGAGGCCATGTTGATGATCCGGCCCCCGTCCGCGACGTGCCGGGCGGCAGCCTGGATCACGAAGAACGGGCCCTTGGTGTTGACCCGGAACAGCAGGTCGTAGTCGTCCTCGGTGACGTCGGTGACCGGGATGTTGACCTTCTCGACACCCGCGTTGGCGACGACGATGTCGAGCTTTCCGAAGGCGTCCAGGCCGGCCCTGAACAGCTTCTCGATCTCGGCGACGTCCGACACGTCCGCCTGCACGGCGATCGCGCGAACGCCCGATGCGGTGGCCTTCGCCACCGCATCGTCGGCCGGTGCCTTGTCCCGTGAGTAGTTGAACACGACATCCGCTCCGCGCTCCGCGAAACGTAGCGCAACGGCCCTGCCGAGTCCCTTCGACGAGCCGGTGACCAGCGCGACCTTGCCCTTCAACGGCTGTGTCATCTGGGGTCCCTCTCTCGGCCCGCTCACGTCCGGCCCGGGCCTGCGCGACGATGACCCCCTCAGGCCAGTCAACCCGCCATGCCTGCGGGGCGCATCTCCACAACGTCGCGCGCCCGATGGGTGGCGGCACGCTACGTGCAGCGGCTCGAAGACCCGCGCGAGGGCCTGGTGGCAGACGGCGCGGTGGACCGGGACGCGCTACGCACCGTGGTGGACCTGCGCCGCCGCTACCAGCCGGACGCCACCTACCTGGGGACAGCCCTGGAGCCGGACCGCGGCCTGCTGCACACCCCGGTGTCTTGAGACCCTTCCGACGCGGCGGGCTGATCGCGGATCGGCCGCTACCAGCAGCGCGGCCGCTGACTGCCGCCGCCGGCACTCCTGAAGACGAGGCTGGTGCAGCACACCGACGACCGGGCCGTGCTCCTCACCATCGCCAAGCGCGACTGAAACAGCACACCGGGCAGGTGCCGGGCAGGTGCCGGACCGGCACCTGCCCGGTGTGTGCCCTCAGGAACCCTCGCCCCCCAGCATCAAGTCCGTCCCGCCCAGGAAGGTCAGCCCGGCGGCGTCGTTCGACTCGTTCAACTCCCTCAACTCGCCGGGAAGGCGGGTCAGCGCGAGTTGCAGGGCCTGCAACGAGTCCACGCCGAAGATCGCCGTCACGCGGTCGACGACGCCCGGGTGTCCGGTGATCCGGTACGGGCAGTACCAGTCCGGCCCCTCCGGGTCGCGGCAGGGCAGCCCGACCTCCAGCAGCACCGGCCTCTGCGTCCCGTCCGGAGCGGTAAAGGCCAGCTCACGACTGGCGATGACCTGGCCAAGCCCATATTCAGCGCTCACCGCAGCAGTACAACACACCCCACGGTTCGAAGCGCCTCTCCACCGGAAGGCCGGCAAGAGCACTGCCGGGAGCACGGTCCTGGTTGGGGCCGGCTCCCGGAGCCGGCTCCCGGGTGCGGTCTCGTCCTGGGTACGGACGAACTCGCCTGCCCCTGAATGGTCCTCTTGATCAAGGCCGGGAATCACCGGCGCCATTCCTCAGAGGGGTTCTTCGTGAACGAGCATGCACCGCACAGTCGCCTCCCGCGCTCGCGCCGGGGCGGCCGGCACCGGGCGGTGGCGGTCGTGACCGCCGTGGCCGCCGGCGTGATGACGGTCGGAGCGCTGGCACCGACCGCGGCGTTCGCGGGCGGCAAGCCGGACACCGTCCAGTCGAGCCTGAACGCGCTGGTGAAGGACGACGGCCTGCCCGCCGCGCTGGCCGCCGTCAAGGGCCGCGACGGCCGCACCCGCACCTACACCGCCGGTGTCGGCGACGTCGCCACCGGAGCCAAGGTGCCCACGGACGGGCAGGTGCGGATCGGCAGCAACACCAAGACCTTCACCGCCGTCGTCGTGCTCCAGCTCGTCGCCGAGGGAAAGGTCGGCCTGGACTCCCCCGTCGAGACCTACCTGCCCGGCCTGCTGCGCGGCGACGGCATCGACGGACGCAACATCACCGTCCGCCAACTGCTCCAGCACACCAGCGGCCTGCCCGAGTACGTGGACAAGGACTCGATCCTCACCGGTCCGACGCGCTACTACGAACCGCGCGAACTCCTCGACGCGGCCCTGGCCCAGAAGGCCCACTTCGCCCCGGGCACCAGCTGGGAGTACAGCAACACCAACTACCTGCTGGCCGGCCTGATCATCCAGAAGGTCACCGGGCGGCCGCTCGGCGAGGAGGTCAACCGGCGCATCGTCGACCGCATCGGCCTGCGCCACACCTACTTCCCCACCCCCGGGGACACGGGCATCCGCGAGGCCCACCCCAAGGGCTACAACCGGGACGCCGACGGCTCGCTCCGCGACTACACCGAGCTGGACCCCTCCTGGGGCTGGGCGGCAGGCGCCGTCGTCTCCACCAACAGCGACATCACCCGCTTCTACACCGCGCTCCTCGGCGGCCGGCTCCTGCCCACGGCGCAGCTCGCCCAGATGCGCACCACCGTCCCCGCCGACGAGGTGGGCCCCGGCGCCCGCTACGGGTTGGGCCTGGTGAGCCGGCCGCTGTCGTGCGGCGGCCTCTACTGGGGCCACGGCGGGACCATTCCGGGGTACGAGACCGCCGGGGGCGCCACCGATGACGGCCGCGCCACCAGCATCGCGGTGACCATGATCCCAAGTGGTGCGGCCGGACAGCACGTTGAGGCCGCGGTGGACGCGGCCCTGTGCCGCTGACCCTCCCCGATCCGGCCTGAGCTTCCGCACCAGTACGACCCGCGGGTTCTGCGCGCCTCGGCGCGCGCGGAACCCGCGCGCTCGCGTACCCGCGCACCTGCACATCCCGCCAATTCCCCTTTCCCGTAGAGGAGTTCTTCCGTGAACGAGCACGTCCCGCACAGCCGGTCCCCCCAGTCCCACCGGAGCCGCCGCGGTCGGCACATGGTGGCGGCAGCCGTGGCCGCCGGCGTCGTGGCGGCCGGAGTGCTGGCACCGACCGCGGCGTTCGCGGGCGGCAAGCCGGACAACGTCCAGTCGAGCCTGAACGCGCTGGTCAAGGACGACGGCCTGCCCGCCGCACTGGCCTCGGTCAAGGGCCGCGACGGCCGCACCCGCACCTACACCGCGGGCGTCGGCGACCTCGCCACCGGCGCCAAGGTCCCCGTCGACGGGCAGATACGCGCCGGCAGCAACACCAAGACCTTCACCGCCGTCGTCGTCCTCCAGCTCGTCGCCGAAGGGAAGGTCGGCCTCGACGCGCCCGTCGACACCTACCTCCCCGGCCTGCTGCGCGGCGACGGCATCGACGGACGCCGCATCACCGTCCGCCAGCTGCTCCAGCACACCAGCGGCCTGCCCGACTACATGGAAACCCCCGCACTCCCGGACTTCACCACGATCCAGTACCGCTACTTCGAGCCCCGCGACCTCCTCGACGCGGCCCTCGCCCAACAGGCCCGCTTCCCCGCGGGTACCAGCTGGGAGTACAGCAACACCAACTACATCGTCGCCGGACTCCTCGTCCAGAAGGTCACCGGACGGCCCGTCGGCGAGGAGATCACCAAGCGCGTCATCGACCGCATCGGCCTGCGCCACACCTACTTCCCCACCCCCGGGGACACCGGCATCCACGAGGCCCACCCTCACGGCTACTACCGCAGCTCGCCGGACGCGCGGACGATCGACTACACCGAGATGGACTCCTCGGCGGCCTGGGCGGCGGGGGCGATCGTCTCCACCAACACCGACCTCAACTCCTTCTACGCCGCGCTCCTCGGCGGCCGACTCCTGCCCGCGGCGCAGCTCGCCGAGATGCGCACCACCGTCCCCGCCGAGCTCCTGGGCCCGGGGGTCCGCTACGGGCTGGGCCTGCAGAGCAAGCCGCTCTCCTGCGGCGGCCTCTCCTGGGGCCACGGCGGGACCACCGCGGGCTACCGCTCCCGCAACGGGGTCACCGACGACGGCCGCGCCGCCGCCATCACCGTCACCGCCATCCCGGGCGAGGCCGGCGCGCAGCACATGGCGGACGCCCTGGACGCGGCCCTCTGCCGCTGACCGCCCCACCCCTCGGGGCGCCCCCTGCCTGCGCGGGGGGGGGGCGGACACCGGACAGACGGCCTCGCGGCTCCCGTGGGCGGGGACCGCGAGGCCGTCTGTGGAGTACCGCTGCCGGGATCAGTCCGACTCGGGCAGGCTCGGCCCGCCTCAGCCCGCCTTGGCCCGCCTCAGCCCGCCGGGTTCGCGGGCCGGGCCTCGACCAGGCCGGACTCGTAGGCCGCGATCACCGCCTGGGCACGGTCGCGGACACTCAGCTTGGCGAAGATGCTGGTGATGTAGTTCTTGACCGTGGAGACGCTGATGCCCATCGCCGACGCGATCTCGGCGTTGTCCAGGCCGGTGGCCAGCAGGTGCCACACCTCGATCTCGCGGGGCGTCAGTTCGCCCAGACTGGACACCGGCAACGGCACCGGTGCCGGTGGCAGGCGGGGCGCGGTGACGTACGTGGAGATCAGCCGGGTGAGCAGGCGCGGCGCCACCGCCGCCTCCCCGGTGTGCACGGTGCGCACGGCCGCCGAGAGCTCCTCCGGGGAGACGTCCTTGGGCAGGAACCCGGAGGCGCCGGCGCGCAGGGCGGCGACCACGTACTCGTCCATGTCGAAGGTGCTCAGCGCCAGGACCCGGCAGGCCGGCAGTTCCCGCGTGAGCCGCTCGGTCGCCTGGACGCCGTCGAGAACCGGCATCCGGATGTCCATCACCACGACGTGGGGCCGGTGCCGGTGCGCGAGGTCGACCGCCTGCTGGCCGTCGTCCGCCTCGGCCACCACCTCGAAGGCCGGGTCGGGTGCCAGGATCAGGGCCAGGCCCCGCCGTACCAGCGGCTGGTCGTCGGCGATCAGCACCCTGATCCGCTCCGGGGTTCCCATCATCCGAGCCGTTCCTCTCCGTCGGCCGGCGCCACCGGCAGGCTGGCCGCCACCCGGAAGCCACCACCGTCCACGGCGCCGGCCACCATGCTGCCGCCCTGCAGCGCGACGCGTTCGCGCATGCCGATCAGACCGTATCCGGTGCGGCCCGCCCTCGGTCCGGCCGCACCGCCCGCTCCCGCCAGGGCGCCCACCAGGGTGTCGGCCGGCGCGGCGGTGCCGTTGTCGGACACCTCGACGGTGATCCGGTCCGGGTGGTACGTCAGCCGGACCCGCGCCTGGGCCCGGCCAGCGTGCTTGCGGGTGTTGGTGAGGGACTCCTGGACGATCCGGAACACCGCCAGGCCGGTGCTCGGCGGCAGCGGGCGCTCCTCCCCCAGGACGGCGAACTCAGTGGGAAGACCGGCCCTGCGGGACTCCTCGACGAGCCGTCCGAGGTGTCCGACACCGGGCTGCGGCTCGGCCGGCGACTCCTCCGGCTCGTCGCCGGCCCGGAGCACGTCGAGCAGTTGGCGCATCTCGCGCAGCGCCATCCGCCCGGAGCCCTCCAGCGTGACCAGGGCGTCGCGCACCACCTCGGCGTCACCCCCGAGGTTCGCTCTGGCACCGCCGGCCATCAGCTGCATGGTGGTGATGTGGTGGGCGACGATGTCGTGCAACTCCCGTGCGATGCGGCGCCGTTCCTGCGCCACCGCGCGGTCGGCCAGCAGCCTGCGCCTGGCCTCCACCGCGTGCTGCCAGCGTTTCAGCGCCTCGGCCGCGGCGATGACCAGCGCCACGGCGACCACGTTGGACGCCACTTGCGAGAGCGGAGGCGGCAGCGGATGCCCCCGGCCCAGCAGCGGTACGACGGCCGCCACGAGGGCGGCCGTCACCGCCACCACGAGGCCGCGCGAGCGGGCGACCGCGAACAGCGCGATGCAGAGCGTGCAGTTGAAGTGTTGCGGCACCGGCCCGCTCAGGTTCAGGGCCAGGCCGAGGGCCAGCACAGCCGTCAGCGACGCCAGCGGGTAGCGGCGCCTGGTGAGCAGCGGCATGGCCGCCAGTACGAGCAGGACCAGCGCCGTCAGGGCGATCGGCTGGCTTCCGTCCGGGCCGCCGATCGAGTAGCCGAGGAGGTCCAGGGCGGCAGCCCCGACGGCCACCAGTGCGTCACTGGCCGTCCAGGGCAGACCGTCGGCTCTCGGCGGCTGCGGCTGCGGCTGCGGCAGCGGCAGCGGCAGCGGCCGGTGGTGCGTCGACATGCTGGTGGTGGTCCTTTCCGTGGCCGGTCGGCCGTGTGCCGTCGTCCGTGAGCCGCGAGCCGTGAGCCGTGAGCCGTTCCCGCGGAGCCCTCGGGGGGGGGGAGCCTGCGGTCTATTCTCCCTGTGGCCCCCGGCCCCGGGCCGGCACCCGGGACCGATCCCGGACCAGGCCCCTGGTCCTGGTCCGGGCCTGGTGGCGGGCTCAGGTCCTGATGCCGTTCTCCTCCCGCGCTCGGACGAGAACGCCCGGTACGCCGTGATGGTCTGGAGACGTGCCGGAAATCCCCGGCGACAGCACCACAGCCGGAGGACATCGTGATCCGCGCCCTGACCGGATTCTCCACCAGGAATCCGTGGAAGGTGATCGCCGTATGGGCGGTCCTGGGAGTACTCCTGACCGTCCTGAGCCAGACGTTGATCTACCGGGTGACCCAGACGCAGACGGCCGACTTCCTGCCGAAGAGCTACGACTCGGCCGCCGCCATGAAGATCGCCCAGGACCGCTTCGGGACGAAGCCCGACGCCAACCCGGTGACCGTCCTGGTCGCGCGGGCCGACGGCCGGGCGCTGACCGCCGCGGACCGGCAGCAGATCGACGACGGGGCGAAGCGGCTGAGCCGCCTCAAGGTCACCATGCCCAAGCCCAAGGACGCCGCGCCCCTTCAGCGGGACTACTCGCAGGTCCCCCAGGTCGACCCGGCCATGACCGCGCCGGACGGGACCTTCGAGCTGCTCTCCGCCAACCTCACCGGAAACCCCGCCGACCCGGGCCTGGAGAACACCTACCGGGCGTTCCGGGACGGCACCCGGGCGGAGTTCGCCGCCCAGGGACTGCGGACCGGCTTCACCGGCGCCCTCGCCGACCAGGTCGACTCCGCCGACGACGGCAAGACCCTCGCGACCGTCGCGTCCGCCTGCGCCGTCGGCCTGATCATCCTGCTCCACATCCTCGTGTTCCGCAGCGCCCTGGCCGCGCTGCTGCCGCTGATCGCGGTGGCCCTCGTCAGCGGCGTGGCCGCCGGCGCCGTCGTGGGCACCGCCCTGCTCACCGGCATCAAGCTCGACCCGTCCGTACCGAGCCTGATCGGCGTGGTGCTGCTGGGCATCGGCATCGACTACTTCCTGTTCCTGATGTTCCGCTTCCGCGAGCAGCTGCGGGCCCACCCCGAACGCCACCACCGCGCCACCGCCGCCGAGGTCGGCCACAAGGTCGGCACCGCGATCACCTCGGCCGCGCTGACCATCGTCGCCGCCTTCGCCACCCTCGGGGTCGCCAGCTTCGGGCAGTTCCGGGTGCTCGGCCCGGCCGTCGCGGTCTCGGTCCTGGTCATGCTGCTGGCCAGCCTCACCCTGATGCCCGCCGTACTCGCGGCCTGCGGACGCGCACTGTTCTGGCCCTCACGCGCCCTCAAGACCGTGCCCCGCGACGGCGCCACCGCCCGCTTCGCCGACCTGGTGGCCCGCCGGCCCGTGGTCATGGTCCTCGCCTCGCTCGCCCTCCTGGGCGCCCTGGCCGGTGGGCTGGCCGGGATCAGGATGGACTACGGCCTGGGCGGCGGACCGCGCACCGCCTCCCAGACCACCGCCGCCGAGATCTCCCGCGTCCTGCCCGCCGGTGTGGCGGACCCGACCAGCGTCTACGTCGAGACCAAGAACGCCGGCCCCCTCACCCCCGGCGCGCTGAACGGCCTGGCCCAGCGCCTCACCCGGGCCACCGGCGTCGGCCAGGTGGCAGAGCCGGTCCTGAGCGAGAGCCGGCAGGCCGCGCGGATCGACCTCTTCCTCACCGAGGACCCGCAGTCCCAGCAGGCCCGCGACCTGGTCGCCGGCCCGATCCGCGCGGCCGTCGCCCAGGGCACACCCGCCGACCTGAACGCGCACGTCGGCGGTACCCCCGCCGTCTTCGCCGACGTCTCCACCGCCGTCGACCGCGACCTGCGGCTGGTCTTCCCGGTCGCGGCGGCACTGATCGGGGTCATCCTCCTCCTGCTGCTGCGCAGCCTGCTCGCACCGGTCGTCCTGATGCTCTCCGTCGGCCTCGGCTTCGCGGCCACCCTCGGCGCGGCCGCCCTGCTGTTCCAGCACGCGATGGGCAAGCCGGGCGTCAACTTCACGCTGCCGCTGGTCCTGTTCCTGTTCGTGGTCGCGCTCGGCACCGACTACAACATCCTGATCAGTGACCGGATCCGGGAGGAGATGGAACACCCCGGCCCGCCCCGGGCCGCGGTCGCGCGCGCCCTCCGGCACACCGCCCCGGCCATCGCGACGGCGGGCCTGGTCCTGGCCGGCTCCTTCGCCGGCCTCGCCGTGACCCCGCAGCCCTCGACCCAGCAGATCGGCTTCGCGACCGCGCTCGGCATCCTGCTCTCCGCGTTCCTGCTGTCCGTCGTCCTGGTGCCCGCCCTGGCCGCGCTCCTCGGCCGCAGCCTGTGGTGGCCCCTGCGTCCAGGCCGTACCACGGCCCGCACGGCCCCCGGGCACCCCCGCGCAGAGGCGCCGCAGTCGCCGCAGTCCCAGCCCTGGTCGCAGTGGCCCACGCCGCCGCAGCCGGACGACCACCCCTCCCCCTACCCTCAGCCCTATCCCCAGCCGTACACGCCGCAGGAGGAACAGGGCGCAGCCTCCTCCTGGACCGGAAGCAGCCACCACCCGTAGGAAGCGGGCGGGCTCGGACGACGACACCGGGCGCAACGGCCGGCGCCCCCGATTCCGTCGCGCTGCGGCTGTCGGCTTCCGCTGAACGCGCATCACCTCGGGGCCGCCGTTGGAGCCGCGCACCCGGCCGCCCGGTGGCCGATTAGGTGATCGCCGCCGGGTGCCGTACGGTCGGTACTACCGACGCGGGGTGGAGCAGCTCGGTAGCTCGCTGGGCTCATAACCCAGAGGTCGCAGGTTCAAATCCTGTCCCCGCTACTTCCGACACCGGGGCCGACGCACACTGTGCGCCGGCCCCGGTGCTGTTCTCCCTCGGTCGCCTTCGGCGCGAGCCCCCGGTCAGCTCACCGTCGTGGTGCTGAGCGCCTGTGCGGTGGCCGGGTAGCAGGCGGTGGGCACGTCGACGGTGAAGAACGAGACGGGCACGGTCGCCGTGAAGGTCAGCCCCGGGTCCGTGTAGCTCGTACCGGCCACCGAGGTGCGGATGACGCTGCCGGAGGCCCCGGCGGCCAGGTTCAGGGTCAGCGCGGGGAGCGTGAAGGTGCCGCCGCCGTCGACCGACCCGTTCACCGTGAGCACGACGTTGCCGTTGTTCACCGCGACGCTCGCGCTGCCCGAGTAGCCGGAGCCGCCGGTCAGCGACTCGCCGGTCAGCGTGGCGTTCGCGGGGACCGGCACGGTGAGGACGATGTTGCTGATCGACTGGATGCTGTAACCACCCACCGTGGTGGGCACGGTGAGCGCGTCGGGGGCCAGGGTGACGGTGAACTGGCTGCCGGCCGTGACGGTGGCGGGCGCGGCGGCGTTGACACCGGCGTTGAGGTTGAAGGTCTGTGCCGACCCGATCGGCGGGGTCGCCTGGCAGGCCAGGACGACCGGGGTGTCCGCGGCCGCGGCGGTCGGCGCGAACAGCCCGACCGCGGCCACGCCGCCGGCGAGCACGACCGAGGCACGTCGCAGAGCAGAGGTCATTCCCATGAGGGTTCTCCCGCGAAGCCTGAGGTGGGGGGTGAGGGTGGGGCGCGCGAGCGTCGGGGCGTGGGGTACCTGAGCCGCCCGCCCACCCGGCGGCCCGGCGCAGGCCGGGCGAATTCAGCATGGGCGCGTCAGGGACCTCCAACAATCCTGCTGCGCAAGGCAGTTGCAGCACTTTCCGGCCATTCTCCGGCCGCGCCGCGCTCGGCCCTCATGGCTGGTCGGCGGCGGCCGACGCATGCGTGGCGAAGGCGGCGCCCGTCATCAGCGGACGGGCCGCTTCGGGCTTGACTGACTTTTCAGTCAATGAAAGTGTTGACGGCGAGCTCGACGTCGGCGCTACCCCTGACCGGAGAATCCCCGTGCCCTACCCTGATCTGTCCCGCCGCACCATCCTGCGCTCCCTCGGCGGCGCGGGCGTCCTCGCCCTCGGCCTGACCGCCTGTTCGGACCTCGACGAACCCGTCGAGGACGCCACGCAGGCCCCACAGCCATCCGGGGCCCCACAGCCGTCCGGGTCCTCGGCGGCTCCCGGTGCGCGCCGCTTCGGCGCCGAATGGGAGAAGCACGTCCGCACCGTGATGTCCTGGCCCGCCTCGGAGAGCGTCTGGGGCGACCAGCTCCCCGACGTCCGGAGGGACATCGCCGGCCTGGCGCGGGCCATCGCCGCCCGCGAACCGGTCGTCCTGATGGCCCGCCCCGAGCAGAAGGACGCCGCGCAGAGCGCGTGCGGCTCCGCGGTCGAGGTCGTCCCCATCGCCGTCGACGACCTGTGGGCCCGCGACACCCTGCCGGTATTCGTCGAGGAGGGCGGCAAGGTCAAGGGCGTCGACTTCAACTTCAACGGCTGGGGCGACAAGCAGCAGCACGCCAACGACGGCAAGATCGCCCGCACCGTCCTGGCCAAGTACGGCGTCGAACGCATCGAGACGAAGCTGGTCGCCGAGGGCGGCTCCTTCGAGACCGACGGCCAGGGCACCCTGCTGGTCACCGAGAGCTCCGTCGTCAACGGCAACCGCAACCCCGGCATGTCCCGCGACCAGGTCGAGGCCGAGCTCAAGAAGGCCCTCGGCGTCACCACCGTGATCTGGCTGGCCGGCGTCAGGGGCAAGGACATCACCGACGCCCACGTCGACTGCCTCACCCGCTTCGCCGCCCCCGGAGTCGTCCTGCTCGACCAGGCCTTCCCCGGTTCACCCGCCGACGTCTGGTCCCGCTCCGCCGACCAGGCCCGCGGCGTCTTCACGGACGCCGTCGACGCCCGCGGCAGGAAGCTCGACGTCATCGAGCTCCAGCAGCCCGACCCCGACAGGATCACCGGCCGCGGCGACGCCTTCGTCTCCTCCTACATGAACTTCTACGTCGGCTCCAAGGGCGTCTACCTCCCGAAGTTCGGCGACGACCGCGCCGACGTCCGCGCCCAGCAGATCCTCAAGCAGCACTTCCCCGACCGCGAGATCGTCCCCGTCAAGATCGACAACATCGCCGCCGGAGGTGGCGGCATCCACTGCGCCACCCACGACATCCCGGCCGTCGAGTGAACGCGCGGTTCGCCTGACACCCGCCGGGGCGTGCGGTCTCCTCGAAGCTCCACAGAAATCGAACCGTTGATGACTTCAGGCAGCACGGGCCCCTGCCGAGAGTTCAGCAGGGGCCCACGGTGCAGAGAGCTGTGGACGGCCGGGGCCTGCCCTCGACGAGTGGCAGGCCGTCGGCATCAGCTATCGTCTGCCGCCGGTCCGACGGCCCGGCCTCACCTCAGGTGTCGGGTGAAGAACTGGGCCGCGGCGTCCCCGGCGAACTGCGGGACGCCGGTGTGCCCGCCCATGTTGGCGTGCAGGGACTTCTCCTTCGAGCCGAAGGCGTCGAACAGGTCCAGGGCCGCCTGCCGGTCGTTCCCCTCGTCGTCCCACTGCAGCAGGACATGCAGCGGAATGGTGACCTGCCGGGCCTCCTCGAACATGGAGCGAGGCACGAAACTGCCGGCGAACAGAACGGCGGCCGAGATGCGCGGCTCGACCACCGCCAGCCGGATCCCGATGGAGATCACTCCCCCCGAGTACGCGACCGGGCCGCCGATCTCGGGCAGCGCGAGGAGGGCATCCAGGGCGGCCCGCCATTCCGGGACCGCCTTGTCGACCAGCGGGAGGATGAGGGCGTCGACGATCTCGTCGCTGACCGGCTCGCCGGCCTCCAGCGCCCGGCGCAAGTCGGCGCGGGCCTGCTCCACGGCGGGCCAACGAGGCCGGTCGCCGCTTCCGGGGAGTTCGATGGTCGCCGTGGCGAAGCCGTCCGCCGCGGCGTGCCGGGCCCGGGCCACCAGTCGGGGGTACATCCTGCGCAGTCCGAGGGGAGGGTGGCCGAGCAGGATCAGCGGCGCCGGTGCGGATGCGGCTCCGGGCGTCCACAGGATGCCGGGGATCTCGCCGAGGGTGAACTCGCGCTCGAGGACACCGTCGTCGAGGCGCTGTTCAGAAGTGAAGTGCATGGTCGTGCCTTTCGGGAGGGCTCGGATACGGCGCTCCCGGACGACCTATCGCCCGACCGTGACCCCGGAGGAGAGCACCCATGTGAATACTGCGTTCACGGGTACCACCTCCTCGTTCTCTCGCACGGCCTCCGGAAACATAGCAGCGGTCACCTCGTCCGCCAAACGGGTTTTTGCGGAGTCTCCGCGACGGCGGGGTGCACCGGCGCCGGCGGCGGCCTGCCCCGCACCTCGGGCAGGTGGAGGATCGATCAGCAGCGGCACCGCACGACGGCCGGCAGCGCCTCCAACTCCACCTCGATCGCCTCCCGGAGCAAGCGTCGCGCGTGCTCCAGCGGCATCGAACCGGTCAGCCAGCGGGCGCTGAGGCCCTCGATCAGGACGGTGAGGCGTTCGGCGGAGGCCGTGTGGGCCGGCGCCGTGGCCTCGGGGCGGGCGCGGCCGAGCAGGTCCGCGACATCGTGCACCCAGGCGTGGGTGGCCCGTGCCAGTTCCTCCCGGAGATCGGGCTCGAAGACCGCGCTGGCCCTCAACTCCCCCCAGGCCGTGCTGTTCTCCCGCACGTCCGGGGTGTCCTGGAGTTCCAGGAGCAGGACCTGTTCGAGATCGCGCCGGGGATCGTCCGAGTACCCCGCCGAGTCCCCCTCCGCGGTGTAGCGGTCCGCCCGGTCGCTGATGAACTCCAGGGTCTTGCGGAGCAGCCCGGCCCGGTCGGTGAAGTGGTAGTACAGCAGCGAGGTGGACACCCCCGCCTCGGCGGCCAGTTCGCCCACGCGCAGCCCGCGCACACCACGCCGCGCGATGACGCGGGTGGCGGCGATGAGTATCTCTGTTCGGCGATCCGACACAAGCGATCACCCTACCCGGCCGGGGCCTCGCGCGGAGGAATTCCTGATCAAAATTTCAGGGCCCAACTCCCGTACGGCCAGGCGGGTGACCCCAGCCCGGGGCTCACGGCGGACTCACGGCAAGCTCGTGGCGGGCTCACGACAGGCCGGTGCGGCAAGGAAAACCGCGATACCGTACGTATCGGGTATTGACTGAATTTTTAGTTGCAGCCAAGATGTGCGTCACCCCACACCTCCCGCCCCCAAGGGAGTCCTCTTGGACACGCCCGTTCCCACCCGCCGCAGCCTGCTCGGATTCGGCGCTGCCGCGGATGCCCGCGGAGACCGATCTGCACACCCTCACCTTCATGGCCTGGCCCGCCCTGTCCTCAACGGCGCCGTCCTCGTACCGCAGTTCGGCGACGGCTACGCGGACGGGGTCGCCTACGCGGTCCTCCAGGCCAAGTACCCCGACCGCACCGTGGTCCAGCTCGACATCGACAACATCGCGAGCGGCGGCGGCATCCACTGCTCCACCCAGTCGCAGCCCGCCGCACCGCCCGCCGGCTGAGCGCGGCCGAGCCCCCGCCGACCACCTCGGTCGGCCACTCTCGGCCCCATCCTGACTGAAAATTAGAACAAGAGAGAAGGATCCGTCATGACGTTCCAGATGCCGGCCGAGTGGACCCCCCACGACGGGTGCCTGATGGCCTGGCCGACCAGGTCGGACCTCTGGGGGGAGACCTTCGAGGAGGCCAAGCGGGAGTACGCCCAGGTCGCCCGGGCGATCGCCGAGTTCGAGCCGGTCACGATGGTCGCGCTGCCGGGCCGGGGCGCCGAGGCGCAGGAGCTGTGCGGGGAGGGCGTCGAGGTCGTGGAACTCCCCATCGACGACTCGTGGTTCCGCGACTCCGGGCCGATCTTCGTCCTCGGCGAGGACGGCCGGCGGGCCGGTGTGGACTTCCGCTTCAACGCCTGGGGCGGCAAGCACCACCCGTACGACACCGACGACCTGATCGCCGGGCGGCTGCTGGAGCGCCTGGGCGTCGAGCGCGTCGACTCCCGGATGATCCTCGAAGGCGGGGCGATCACGGTCGACGGCGAGGGCACGCTGATCACCACCGAGCAGTGCCTGCTCAACCCGAACCGCAACCCGGGGATGAGCAAGGAGGAGATCGAGGCCGAACTGATCGCGAAGCTCGGCGTCAGCACGATCATCTGGCTCCCGTACGGCGGTCTGCTGGACACCGAGACCGACGGCCACGTGGACGGCGTCTGCGCGTTCGTCGCCCCCGGCAAGGTGATCGTCCAGCTGCCCGCCGACCCCGACCACCCCGACCACGAGCGCATGCGCGCCAACCACGCCGTCCTGACGGCCGCCACCGACGCCCGGGGCCGCAAGCTGGAGATCCTCGAAGTCCCGCAGAGCGCCTTCGTCGAGGTCAACGGCACCGACGTCGAGGTCGGCTACCTCAACTTCTACATCGCCAACGGCGGCGTCGTCGTCCCGGTCGCCGACGTCCCGGAGGACGAGGGGGCCCTCGCCGCCATCGCGGCCGCCCTGCCCGGCCGCAAGGTCGTCGGGGTCCGCTCCCGGGTGATCGCCTACGGCGGCGGCGGTGTCCACTGCATCACCCAGCAGGTGCCCACCGCCTGAGCCGCCCGCCCGCCGGCCCAGCCACCCGCCCCTCGCCCCGCCCGTCGCCCCGCCCGTCGCCCCGCCCGTCGCCCCGCCCGTCGCCGCGCCCGTCGCCGCGGCCCGGGCAGCGAACCCGTGCTGCCGGGGCCGCCCCTCCCCCCGCCCGCCGGACCCCCGTTGAGCCTGGAAGAAAGAACCCTCGATGCCACGAAGCCAGCGCCCGGAGCACAGATCCCCGCACCGCCGCCACGCCCTGCCGGCCGCCGCCCTGGCAGCCTTCGCCCTGGTCGCCGCCTGCGCCGGGCCGCCGAAGACCGGTGACGGAGGCAGCGGCGACCAGGCGTACAAGCTGTCCGCCGACACCCCGGCCGCCAAGGGCCGGCTCGACTCGTTCAGCTGGGCCGTGTACGCCGAGCCGCCGACCCTCGACTACATCTCGGCGTTCGACTACCCGCAGAACACCATCCTGTCCAACGTGTGCGAGAGCCTGATGCGGTGGACCCCGCAGCTGACACTGGCCCCCGGGCTCGCGGCGAAGACCACCAGCCCCGACCCCACCACCTGGGTCTACGACCTGCGGCCCGACGTGCACTTCCACGACGGCGGCGTGATGACCGCCGACGACGTGGTGTACAGCCTCGGCCGGCAGATGAACCCCGACAACGCGGCGGCCTGGGCCCAGCAGTTCCAGAACGTCAGCACCGTCACCAAGAGCGGCCCGCTCCAGGTCACCGTCAAACTCAAGCAGCCCGACTCGCAGTTCAACCAGTACATGGCCACCGCCGCGGGCGTCGTCGCGTCCAAGGCCGGCATCGAGGCGGCCGGCAAGGACTACGGCACCTCCGGCAGCCTGGACTGCACCGGCCCCTACCAGCTCGGCTCCTGGAACAAGGGCCAGTCCATCCAGCTGCGGCGCTTCGACGCCTACTGGGGCGCCAAGGCCAAGTCCGCGAAGGTCGACTTCCGCTTCCTGACCGACCCCTCGGCGCGCGTCAACGCCATGATCAGCGGTGAGGCGGACGGCGGCTACCTGATCCCGACCGAGAGCTACGACCGCCTGAGCAGGAGCGGCGTGGGCACCCTCTACTTCGGCGAGGGCCTCAGCACGGTCAACGTCAACGTCACCGACATGAAGGGCGTGCTCGGCGACGTCCGCGTCCGCAAGGCGCTGTCGCTGGCCCTCGACCGCTCCGGCTTCGTGCGCACCGGGCTCGCCGGCGCCGGCAACGCCACCGGCTCCCTCACCTCCCGCGCGGCCTGGGCCGCGGCGCCGCCGGACGTCAGGAAGGAGGCGTTCGAGGGGCTCACCCCGACCGCCCCGGACATCGACCGGGCCAAGGCCCTGGTCAAGGAGGCCGGCGCCACCGGAAAGACCGTCACGGTCGCGACCAGCTCCATCGGCCAGGACGTCTCGCTGCTGGCCACCGCCGTCCAGTCGGCCGGCGCCAGGATCGGTCTCGACGTCCAGCTCAAGACGATCGCGCCCAACGCGTTCACCGCGCTGTTCACGGACGCGAAGGCGCGCGAGGGCATCGACCTGTTCCCGGAGACGTACTACGACTCCATCACCGACCCGCTGGACCTGCTGGCCAACTTCAAGACCGGCGCCTACCAGAACTTCGCCGGCCACAGCGACCAGGCCTACGACGACCTGGTCGACAAGGCGACCGCCGCCGCCGACCCGGCGGAGCGCTTCACCCTCGAAGCGCAGCTCCAGAAGACCGCGTCCGACCAGCTGCTGTGGATCCCGGTCGCCGAGTGGCCCACCGCCGTGTTCCTCAACAAGAGGATCACCGGCGCCCCGACCACCATCTCCTACATGTACTACCCGTGGGCGGCCGACGTGGGATCGGCCCAGTGACGTCTCCCGGATCCACCGTGCGGCGGCCGGTACTCCCGGCCGCTGCCCCGCCCCCGGACGTGAGGGCCTCCACGTGAGCTTCCTGCGCTTCACCGCACGACGGCTGGCCGAGATGGCGGCCACCCTCCTCGGCACCTCCTTCGTGATCTTCGGCGCGATGTACCTGGCGCCGGGCAACCCGGCCAGCTTCCTGCTCTCGGGCCGCTCCGCCTCCCCCGAGGCACTCAAGGCGATCAACGACCAGTACCACCTGGACGAACCGTTCCTGCTGCAGTACCTGCGCTGGCTCGGCCAGATCGTCCACGGCGACTTCGGCCGCTCCATCACCTACCGCACCGACGTGTCGCGGCTGCTGGCCGACCGGCTGCCCGCCACCCTCCTGCTCGTCACCATGGCCCTGCTCCTGGTCGTCGCCGTCGGACTGCTGCTCGGCTGGATCGGGGCCGTCCGCGGCGGCGCCGTGGACTCGACCGTCCTGGTCGCCACCACCGTGGCCGTCGGCACCCCGTCCTTCGTCGCGGCCGTCCTGCTGCAGGGCCTGTTCGCGGTGAAGCTGGGCTGGTTCCCGACCGGCGGCACCGGCGACGGACCCGGCCAGATGCTGTGGCACCTGGCCCTGCCCGCCGTCGCGCTGGCGCTCTACCTGATCGGCATGCTCGCCCGGGTCACCCGGGCCGCGATGCAGGAGGTCCTCGGCCAGGAGCACGTCACCGTGGCCCGCAGCCGGGGCGTCACCGAGCACGAGGTGATCCGCCGGCACGTGTTCCGCAACGCCCTGGGCACCGTCCTGACCACGGGAGGCCTGATCGTCTCCACCCTGCTGGTGTGCACCGTCCTGGTCGAGTCCGCGTTCAGCGTCGGCGGCATCGGCCAGCTCCTCGAACTGTCCACCACCACCAAGGACTTCCCCACCGTGCAGGCGATCTCCCTGCTCATGGTGGGGCTGTTCATGGCGGTGAACCTCGTCGTCGACCTGCTGCACCCGCTGGTCGACCCCAGGGTCACCCTCGCGCCGAAGAGGTCCGCCGCATGAGCACCACCGTCCTGCGCCGCCCCGGGCTCGCCCGCCTGCGCACCGCCCGAGCACCCCTGTACCACCTCTGCCTCGGCCTCGTCGCCGTGGTCGTCCTGGTCGCCGTGCTCGCCTCCTGGCTCGCCCCGTACGACCCGAACGCCGTCGACCTGGGCAACGCCCTCGCCGGCCCCTCCGGCGACCACCTGCTCGGCGTCGACGCCGCCGGCCGGGACACCCTGTCCCGGCTGATGCTCGGCGCCCGCACCTCGCTGCTCGGCCCGCTCGGGGTGGTCGCCTTCTCCACCCTGGCCGGCGTCGCCATCGGCGTCACCGCGGCCTGGCGGGGCGGCTGGCTCGACTCCGTCCTGTCCCGCTCCACCGAACTGGTCTTCGCCTTCCCCGGCATGCTGCTGGCGATCCTGATCGTCGCGGTCTACGGCGAGGGGCTGATCGCCCCGGTGATCGCCCTCGCCATCGCCTACCTGCCCTACGTCAGCCGCCTCAGCCGCTCACTCGTCCTCGCCGAACGCTCCCGCCCCTACGTCGAGGCCCACCGCGTCCAGGGCCATTCCGGGCTCCAGATCTGCCTGCGCCACATCATCCCCGGCATCGCCCCCGTCGTCCTCGCCCAGTCCACCATCAACTTCGGCTACGCCCTGATCGACCTCGCCGGCCTCTCCTTCCTCGGACTCGGCGTCCCGGCGCTCACCCCCGACTGGGGCCGCATGGTCTTCGACGGCCAGACCGCCATCCAGCACGGCTACCCCCTGTCGGCGATCCTGCCCTGCGTCGCCATCGTGCTGACCGTCGTCGCCTTCAACGTCGTCGGCGAACGCTGGGCCGACCAGGTCGCCAGGAGGGACCGTTGAACGTCCTCGACATCCAAGGCCTGCGGCTGCGCCTGCCCGGCACGGCCCGGCCCGTCCTCGACGGCGTCGACCTCACCGTCGACGCCCGCGAGACCGTCGCCCTCGTCGGCGAATCCGGCTCCGGCAAGAGCCTCACCTCCCGCAGCGTCCTCGGGCTGCTGCCGCGCGGCGCCACCACCGAGGGCGTCGTGCGCGTCAACGGCGACGACGTCCTCACCATGAGCCCGGAGCAACTGCGCCGCCTGCGCACCGACACCGCGGCCATGGTCTTCCAGGACCCGCGCGCCTCCGTCAACCCGCTCCGGCGCATCGGCGACTTCCTCACCGAGACCAGCCGCCGGGGCCCCGGCGGGGCCGACGCCGCCGCCGGACGGGCCGCGGAGATGCTGGCCGCCGTCGGGCTCCCGGAGACCACGCTCGGCAGGTACCCGGGGCAGCTGTCCGGCGGCATGCTGCAACGCGTCATGATCGCGGGGGCGCTGATGGGCGACCCCGCCCTGATCCTCGCCGACGAGGCCACCACCGCGCTGGACGTCACCACCCAGGCCGAGGTCGTCGCCCTCCTCGGCGACCTGCGCGAACGCTTCGGCACCGCACTGGTCTTCGTCACCCACGACCTCGGACTCGCCGCCGCCATCAGCGACCGCGTCTACGTCATGTACGCGGGACGGATCGCCGAAACCGGGCCCGCCGAGGCCCTGTTCGAGCGGCCGCGCCACCCCTACACGGCCGCGCTGCTCGCCTCCACCCCCCGCCTGGACACCCCCCGGGGCCGGCTGGCCGCCATCGGCGGCAGGCCACCGAGCCTGCGCGAGGACCTGACGGGCTGCCCCTTCGCCGCCCGCTGCCCGCTCGCGACCGAGGTGTGCACCGAGCGGGCGCCGGCCCTGCTGCCGCTCGCCGACGAGCCGGCCCGGCGGGCCGCCTGCCACCACGGCGACCGCGTCGCGGAGGTGACCGCCGATGCCTAGGAGCACTGCCGGTAGCGGCACCACGACCAGCCCCGCCACGACGAGCCCCGGAGGAGAACCAGCGATGCCGAAGACCGTCCTGGAGGCCGTCGGCCTGCACCGCGCGTACGGGAGCGTCCAGGCGGTCGACAACGTCTCCTTCACCCTGGCCGAAGGCGGATCGCTGGGCATCGTCGGCGAGTCGGGGTCGGGCAAGACCACCACCGCCCGGATCGTCGTCGGGCTCGAACGGGCGGACTCCGGACGCGTCCTGGTGCACGGCCGGGACCGCACCGAGCACCGGCGCGGCCGGGCCCACCGGCTGGCCCGCGCCCGCGAGGTCCAGATGGTCTTCCAGGACCCGTACCTGTCCCTCGACGCCCGCACCAGCGTCGGCACCGCGCTGCGCGAAACGCTCAGGCTGCACTTCCCCGACGCGGACCACCCCCGCCGGATCGCCGAACTCCTCGACCAGGTCGGCCTCGGCGAGCGCGAGGCCGAGGCCCTGCCCCGCCGGCTCTCCGGCGGCCAGCGCCAGCGCGTCGCCATCGCCCGCGCGCTGGCCGTCGAGCCCGCCGTCCTCGTCCTCGACGAGGCGGTGGCCGCCCTCGACGTCTCGGTGCAGGCGCAGATCCTCAACCTGCTCGCCGACATCCGCGAACAGACCGGCATCGGCTACCTGTTCATCACCCACGACCTGGGCGTCGTCCGGTGCGTCACGGACGAGGTGGTCGTGATGCGGAACGGCCGGATCGTCGAGTCCGGCCCCACCGCCGAGGTCCTCGCCCGGCCCCGGCACGCCTACACCCGGCTGCTGCTCGACTCCGTGCCCAGGCCGGGCTGGGACCCGCGGTCCATCGCGGCCGCCCGCCGGGCCCTGTAGCCGGGCCCTCCGGACTGCCGGGCCTTCCGGACTGTCGGGGTCCCGCGGGGTCGGCGGACTCCACGGGGCCCCGGTGTCGTTCGGCCGACGGGCGGACGACGCCGGGGCCTATGCCGTCCCGGCGTCGGCCGGGGCCTGTGCCGTCCCGGACGGTGCTCCGGCGAGCGCGCGCACCAGCGTCCCCAGCACCGTCGCCGCGTCCACGTTCGAGTCGAGGGACTGGATGGCCGCGAGGCCGTCCACCGCCGCCGCGACCGCCTCGCCCAGGGGTCGCGGGTCGATGCCGCCGCCCCGCTCGTCGGCGAGCACCTGGAAGAGCCGGACGAAGCACGACCGCCAGCGCAGGTACTCCTGCTCCAGACTCCCCCGGACGCGTTCGTCGTTGAGGGCGTGCCAGTGCAGGGCCGCGTGCAGGTGCGACAGGTCCGGGCTCTCGCCCCGGGTCAGCAGGCCGATCACGCGCTCGGCCCGCTCGGCGAAGTCGCCGGGGCCGTCCACCGCTTCCTCCAGCGGGGAGATCCACTCCGGCCGGATGTCCTCGATCACCGCCACGATCAGATCGGTGCGGTCGCGGAAGTGGTAGTGGCACATCCCGTGCGAAACGCCGCACAGCGCGGCGACGTTGCGCGTGGTGAAGCGCCCGGCGCTCTCGCCGGCCAGCAGGGTCCGGGCGGCGGAGACGAGCCGTGACCGGGTCTGCTCCCCCTTGGCCGACGAGCGCGTGCGCCCCTGCGGAACCACGGGGGCCGCCTGAACCTGTTCCTTCTCGCCTGTCGCCATGGCGCAACTCTAGGGCGTGTCCGACCCACGCCCCCGCTCCAGGAATCTTCGTCCGATCCTGCGCAGATAATTGACCGAGCGCTCGGTTAGTTCTACCTTTCGAGTCAATCCCGTTGCCGAGACGGGCAGTTGACCGGAGGACCCGATGAACGATCACGTCCCGAGCAGACCCGGCCTGGGCAGGCCCGGCCTGGGCAGACGACAGTTCCTCACCGCGGCCGGACTCACCGCCGCCGGCCTGGCCGTGACGTCGGCGGCAGGCTCAGCCGCCGCGGCGGCCGGCCTCCGCAGCTCCCGCAACGAGGACACCGCACTGGCGGGTGCGTTCGCCGTCCCGATCGACGGCGCGCGGCACACCCGGACCTGGATGGCCTGGCCCGACAGCACCACGATCTGGCGCAGCCAGCTCGGCGGCATCCAGTCGAACATCGCGCTGATCGCCAGGACCATCGCCAAGTACGAGCCGGTCATCATGTGCGCCAACCCCGCGAGCGCCGCCAAGGCCCGCTCCCTGTGCGGCTCGTCGGTCACCGTGATCACCACCATCCCCGTCGACGACTGCTGGATGCGCGACACCGGCCCGGTCTTCCGCACCGACGGGCCGGGAGCCCTCGACGCCGTCGGCCTCAACTTCAACGGCTGGGGAAACCGGCAGACCCACGCCAACGACGCGCTGGTCGCCCGGCGCATCGCCGCCTACGTCGGGGTGCCGTTCACCGCCGCCGGCCTGATCGCCGAAGGCGGCGCCATCGAACAGGACGGCGCCGGCACCCTGATGGCCACCCGCAGCAGCATCGTCAACGACAACCGCAACCCCGGGATGAGCCAGGCGCAGATCGAGACCGCGATGTGCCAGGCCTACGGCGCGTCCAAGGTCATCTGGTTCACCGGCATCAGGAACCAGGACATCACCGACGACCACGTCGACGCCACCTCGCGCTTCCTCGCCCCCGGCGCCGGGCTGGTCCAGCTGCCGCTGGCGACCGACACCGACGCGTGGGCCAGCGACGCGCGCGAGCAGTACCAGATCCTGTCCGCCGCCACGACGGCCGCAGGCGGTCCGACCGCGGTGACCAGACTCCAGGGCCCGGACTACTACAGGATCCGCTCCACCAACCAGAACTTCGTCGCCTCCTACGCCAACTACTACGCGTGCAACGGCGCCGTGATCTCCGCCCAGTTCGGAGACAGCACGGCCGACGCCGCCGCCCGGGCGACCCTGGCCCGGCTCTTCCCCGGACGCACCGTCGAGCAGCTCGACATCGACTCCCTCGGCGCCGGCGGCGGCGGCATCCACTGCGTCACCCAGCAACAGCCCGCCGTCTGACACCCGGCGGAGCGGCGCGCACACCGGCACGGCCCACCGGCCACGCGCAGGCGTGCGCGCCGAACCCCCCGCAACTGCCCCGGGCGTCCGGCCGGCACGCCCGAACACCTCGTCCACCGCGACATCGTCAGCGCCCTGCCCACCCTGGACACCAGGATCACCCCCGCCCCGACCGACCCCGGCTTCCCCAGCATGCGCGGACGGAGTTTTGAACGATCAGTGCAGGACCCGGCCGGCGGGGGTGCGCCGGAAGAGGTTGTTCACCCTCCACGAACGGGACCGGGCCGGCCGGTCGGGAGGCCCGGGGGAATCTCCCCCGGGCTCCCACAGAGTGACGTCAGGTCGCTCCTCCGCGGCGTCCCCGGCCCGGTCGTCCGGCCGGTGATGCCGGTTCGCGTCAGAGCAGCCGCGCTCCCGGCTTGACCTCCCGGTCCGGGGCGATCAGGACCACGTCGCCGCCGCCCTCGCCCGGCACCCCGAGGACGAGGACCTCGGACATGAAGTCCGCGACCTGCCGGGGCGGGAGGTTCACCACGGCCATCACCAGGCGACCTTCGAGGTCATCGAGCGCGTACAGGTCGGTGATCTGGGCGCTGGACTTCCGAACGCCCAGATCACCGAAGTCGATCCACAGCTTGTACGCGGGCCGGCGGGCGCGCGCAAACGCCTCGGCACGGACGATCCGGCCCGCACGGATGTCGACGTCCAGGAAGTCGGTGATCGTGATCCCGTCCGCCGCCATCAGACCATCACCGAGGGAAGCAACCCGACCGACATCGGCAGGGCGGAGTGGCAGGCGAGGGAGTCGTGCGTGTGGGAGATGTGACCCTCCAGGGCGGGCTTCCGCGTGAAGAAGATCAGCATATCCCTGGTGGAGGTCTGCTGCGGGTCGGCGGCGACCACCGGGGAGAGGCTGTGCTTCCGCTCGTGGTCGACGACCAGCATGGTGTCGAGGAAGTGGCGGTGCTGGTACTGGCCCACGACGAGCTCCGGCTCAACCTCGTCCCAGCGGACCGCGTTGATCTGCCGCATGTCGTGGAGGAAGGTGATGGCGCTGTCGGCGGTCATGTTCTCACTGCCGAGCAGGGTGGTCATGGTGTGGTCCACGCCGTCGCTGTGCACCCCTTCGAGGGCGGGCTCGCCGACGAGTTCGGGCGTGGTGACGGTCCGCAGGTTGAACAGGGTGCACACCCAGCCGGGGTAGTCGTAGTCCAGCTTCGGGCGGTGCGCGATCTCCACGTCCTGGACCATGAACGCCTTGAACAGGAGCAGCCCCTGGAAGGCCCGGTTCAGCTGGAGGTCGTCACCGACCTCCGCGAACTCACGCTTCTGTCCGGAGTCATGGCGTACGAAGTCCTCGTCCGCCGAGAGCGCGAACGGCTGGAATTCGCCCCGGTCGATCGTCCCGTTCTTCACGTCGAAGTGGAAGCGGCCGTTCTTCGACTGGCGGAAGGGGAGGGTGGGGTCGTCCGGCAGGTCGTCACTCACCCGCTGGAGCTGGGCCAGGTCGGCGTCGGTGGCGCCGAGCCCCTTCAGTAAGCCGGCCATGCGCTCTCCAGGGACGAAAGCCGAACGCTGCTCGACATACTCCTTCTTGATCCGGGTCAACTCGGATATGACCTGGTCGAGGTCGTTGGTGTTCATAGAATGAATACTCCGTTCCGGTTCAGGGGACGACTCCCCGCAGGCTCTCGTGTCATCGGTGACGTCCGCCCTGGGGCGGAACCGATCGCCTCCGACGAGAAAAACCTACGAGCAGCTGATCAATGATCAGTCAACGATGGATCTACGTGCGCGTCATGGCTGATTCAAGGTCTTGACGGCTCCACGGACCCGCAGATCACAGTCAAGTGACGGCCAGTCATACACATGAACTCCTGACGGTCAAGCCGACCACAGAGATCCGGTCAGGACCGCTTTCACCACAACCGGGTTCACGTAGTCCGGGGAAGCACGGACCGCATCGCCACCGAATACGTGTCGTGAATTCGGCCGTCGACCGTCGGCCGTCTCAGAGGCGCACCAGCGCCTCGCGGGTCAGGTCGGCCAGGGCCGGGTAGCCGTCGACCGCCATGAGCAGGTCGGCCTCCGCCAGCAGTGAGCGCAGCACGTGCACGATGCCGTCCTCGCCGCCGAGCGCCAGCCCGTACGCGTACGGGCGGCCGACGCCGACCGCGGTGGCGCCGAGGGCGAGCGCCTTGACGACGTCGGCGCCGCTGCGCACCCCGGAGTCGAAGAGCACCGGCAGAGCGCCCGCCGCCTCGACCACGGCGGGCAGCGCGTCCAGGGCGGGCAGGCCTCCGTTGGCCTGGCGGCCACCGTGGTTGGAGCAGTAGAGACCGTCGACGCCGCCGTCCCGGGCCCGGCGGACGTCCTCGGGGTGACAGACGCCCTTGAGGATGATCGGCAGGTCGGTGAGCGAGCGCAGCCACGGCAGGTCGTCCCAGGTCAGCGGGTTGCCGAAGAGACCGGCCCACTCCAGGATCGCCGCACCCGGATCCTCCTCGGGAGCCTTGGCCAGGCGGGCCCGGAAGACCGGGTCGGTGAAGTAGTTCGCCAGGCAGTGGCCGCGCAGCTGGGGGAAGTTGGAGGTGGCGAGGTCGCGCGGGCGCCAGCCGGTGATCCAGGTGTCCAGGGTGACCACGATGCCCCGGAAGCCGACCGCCTCCGCGCGGTGCACCAGGCTGGCGGCGAGGTCTCGGTCGGTCGGGGTGTAGAGCTGGAAGAAGCCGGGCGTGTCGCCGAACTCGGCCGCGACCTGCTCCAGCGGGTCGACGGTGAGGGTGGAGGCCACCATCGGCACGCCGGTGCGGGCGGCGGCCCTGGCGGCGGCGAGGTCTCCGTGGCCGTCCTGGGCGCAGAGGCCGATCACGCCGACCGGCGCCAGGAACAGCGGCGAGGGCAGGGTGTGGCCGAACAGGTCGACGGTCAGGTCGCGACGGGCGGCGCCGACCATCATCCGGGGGTAGAGGCCCCACCGCTCGAAGGCCCGGACGTTGGCGCGCTGGGTGTGCTCGTCCCCCGCGCCGCCGGCCACGTACGACCAGATCGACGGGGGGAGGGCGGCCTGCGCCCCGGCCTCCAGCCCGGCGTACGTCATCGGCAGGGCGGGCTGCACCCCGCGCAGGCCCTCGAAGTAGATCTCGTTCTGGTAGTCACCGAACTGCTGGGCCATGGTTCCCAACCTCCTGTTGGTGCGGTGCGGTGCGGTGCGGTGTCCGTGTGCGGGAGTGACGGGAGTGACGGTTGCGTTGATCTGATGTCTACCGGCCCCTGCGAGCGTTCGGACGTCTTGCCGTAGGTACGTAGGGAGCGTCATCCGTGTTTCGAACGATTGTTGTCCGTACGGCTGTTGCCGGTGCGGCCGTGCTGGTGCCGGTGGTGGGCGCTGTTGCCGTGGGCGCGGGGGCCCCCGTGCGACAGGGCTCGCCGACCGAGCCGTCGGCGCAGGCCTGCGGCGGGTCGGCCGACGTGCACTGCCTCTCGGGGCGCATCGCGTGGAACGGCACCGGTCTCGTCATCCGCTACCGGGGGTGAGGGGTCCGGTCGGCGGTCGCCAGGGCGGCCAGCATCGACGTCACGTCGGCGGCCTCCGGGGCGCTGAGGCGGCTGAGCAGTAGGCGCGCCTTCGCTTCCTGATGCCGGGCGGCGTGGTGGTCGCTGCGGGCGGTCATCGCATGGGCCAACACCAGGTGGGCGAGAGCGCGTTCGCGCTGTCGCCCACCTGCTTCTGCGAGGTCCAGTGCCCGCTCCGCCTGCTGAACGGCCTCGTCGAGCCGTCCGAGCAGGCGCAGGACGTCGGCCAGGCGGCTTCGGGCGGCCGACTCCCGGTTGAGATCGCCGGTGACGCCCGCGCAGCAGATGCAGGACCGCAGCTGCGCCGCGGCGTCGTCGAGTCGGCCCAGTTCCTGGTAGGCGAGGCCGAGGACGTAGTGCACGTACGCGGTCATCGCGACGTCGGCGGTCCCCCCGGGTTCGGCGAGGATCCGCTGACAGGTCTGCACCGCCGTGGCCACGTGACCGGTGCGGATGCGGGACAGGGCCGCGTTCGCGGTGCTCGCCACCTCGCCGGACCGGTGGCCGAGCTGCCGGGCGAGCGCCACCGCCTCGTCGAAGGCGGCGATCGCCTCCTCGTGCCGGCCCTCGGCCTGGGCGATGAGGCCCAGGTCGTTGAGGGCTTGCCGGAGAACGGCCGGGTCCTCCGCCTCCCGGCAGGCTTCGGCCGCCTGCCGGGCCTGTGCGCCGGCCTCGCCGAGCCGGGCCCGGGCCAGCAGGACCGTGCCGAGGAGGAACCGCGACCGGCCCTCCGCGCAACGGTCGCCGGCCGCGACGGCGGCGGCGATCAGCGTGCGGGTGGCGTCTTCCGCTCGGCCGCCGACGGCGCCGAGGCCGAGCGGGCTGAGGGCGATCAGCAGGTTGACGGCCGCCCGCAGGTCGGTCATCGCCGAGGGCCGGCCGTCGGCGAGGGCGCGCAGGGTGTCCGTCGCGACGGCGGCCGCGAGCGCCACGGCGCCGGGTGTCTCGGTCCGGGCCCACCGGCGGGCGTCCGCCAGATCCGCGAAGACCGGGGATACCGGGGAGACCGGGGAGACCGAGGGGCGCAAGGAAGCCGGGGCGACCGGGGAGCGGCCTGGACGGGCGGCCGGGGAGCGGCCAGGAGGGGCGGCCGGCTGCTGGAGCGGCTCGCCGAAGACGTCGGCGACCGGGTCGCCGGGTACGGCGAGGGTGAAGGCCGTACGGGCGCAGCCGAGCAGATGGGTCAGCAGCCGCTGCTGGGCGCCGGCCCGTTCGTGGTCGCCGGTCCGCAGCGACGCCCGGCGGGCGAAGGCGCGCACCAGGTCGTGGTAGCGGTAGCGCCCGGCGCCCGTCGACTCCAGCAGCGCCTGGTCCACCAGCGACTCCGCGAGCCGCTCCGCCTGGTACTCCGCCAGGCCCAGGACTGCGGCTGCCGATGCCAGACCGAGGTCGGGCTCCGCCCAGGAGAGCATCCGGAACGCCGTGGCCAGGGGTGGTGGGAGCAGCCGGTAGCTGAGCTCGAAGACCTGCTCGATCGCCAGGTCGCCCGTGCGCAGGGCGTCGATGCCCTCGCGGTCGTCGGCCAGGCTCCGGACGAGCTCGGCGATCGGCTGGTCCGGGGTGGCGGCGAGCCGGGCCGCGGCGATCCGTACGGCCAGGGGGAGCCGGCCGCAGGCATCGACCAGCATCCTGGCCTGGGGGCCCTGTCCGGACCGGCGTGCCGCGCCGATGACCGAGTCGAGCAGGCCGATCGCCTCGGGCTCGCTGAACACGTCCAGCGCGACGTGCAGGACCGACGGCACACTGGTGAGCACCGTGCGACTGGTGACGATGACCGCGCAGTCCGACGAGCCGGGCAGCAACGGCTGGATCTGGGCCTCGTCGCGTGCGTTGTCCAGGAGGATGAGCAGCCGTCGTCCCGCGCTGGCGGTCCGGAACAGCGCCGACCTGCTTTCTAGGTCCTTGGGCACAACTGCCGCCCGGACGCCCAGCGTTGTCAGGAAGTCCGCCAGGATGTCGGACGCGTTCGCGGGCACCAGGTCGGCGCCGCGCAGGTCCGCGTACAGCCGGCCGTCGGGGAAGTCCGGGCGCACGGTGTGGGCGGCTCGCACCGCGAGGGTCGTCTTCCCCACCCCGGCCATCCCGGTCACGGTCACCAGTCGCAGTGCGGGGCTGGTCCGTCCGGCCGGTGCTTGCCCGGTCAGCGCTTGTCCGATTCCGGCGATGTGCTCCTGCCGTCCGATGAACTGTGCCAGCACCGGGGGGAGTTGGTCCAGGGCTTCACTGTCGGCCGCATCGCCTGCGCTGCGGTCGACGTCTCGTTCGACGTCTCGTTCGGCGCCTCGGTCAGCCGACGCGGGCGATAACGGTACGTCTGGGCGTAAGCCCGGACCGGGTGCAGCGGTCCTCGATCGCATGGCGGCATCCACACCGAGATCGTGACACAACTCCGTGAGCGCGGGCGCCGGTTCGATCCCCAGCTGCTCGACCAACCGTAATCGAAGCGCGTCGTAGACCGCACGCGCCTCGGACGTGCGCCCTTGCCGCCGCAGCGCGCGGATGAGCAGTTCCTGGAGGCGCTCGTGGAGCGGGTGGTCACCGGCCAGCTGCTCCAGCTCCGACAGGTAGCCGGAGGGAGCGTCGAGGGCCGCGCCGAGTCCCGCACCGTGGGCCACGTCGAGGGCCACGTCGAGGGCGAGGCGCTCCTCCAGGAGGGTGAGGCGCAGCCTCGAAAGCCGCTCCCGCTCGCGGCACATGAGCGGCCCTGGCAGGCCGGCGAGCGGCTCCCCGCGCCACTGGGCCAGGGCTTCTCCCAGTGCGTTCCGGGCGTCCTGCGGGCGCTTGGCGGCGCACGTCCCGGCCAGTTCCTGCAAGCGCTTGACCCGCCACAGGTCCACGCGGTCCGGCTCGACGGCCAGACGGTAGCCACCCGTTCGGGAGACCAGCACCCTGGGCGCCGTGCGCACGGGCTCCAGCAGGTTCCGCAGCTGCCACACGTAGGTGCGCAAGCTGGTGTCGGGCGCACCGGGCGGCCGGTCTCCCCACAGGCCGTCGATCAGCTCGTCGACCGTCACGACCGCGTTCGGGCGCAGCAGCAGGGCGGCCAGTACCGACCGCTGCTGCGGGCCGCCGAAGTGCAGGTCCGTGCCGGCGCGCCGGACCCGCAGCTCGCCGAGTAACGCGAAGCTCAGCGAATCCTGATCATGATCTGGACGCACGTGTTCCCCTCATCTGGTCGGCCGGGTACCGAACCGGCCATCGGCCTCTGCCTGGTGTTCCGATTGTCGGTGAACGGCCCCGCGTTCTCCCTGCGGACCCGGGCGTACTGTGTCAACTCTGCCCCGGCGGAGGCGGGTTGCCGTGAGGGCGCGCCGACTCCACCACATGAGGACGTACAGGGCCAGGCTGCCGATCAGGCCGGCGCCCGCGCCCTTCGCCGCGTCGGACAGCACCCCTTCGACGACGGCGCTCAGCGGCAGCCCGTCGGCCACCGCCTCCGGGCCGGCGAGCCACCGCCAGGCGTGGGCAACGGCTCCGACGAGCGTGACCAGGGCCATGGCGAGGAGGACGGGGCGCCGGGTTTCGCTGCCAGGCTTCGTGCGGCCCTCAGTGGCGAGGAAGCGGGCCCGCCTCGGCCACACGTACACCGCGATGGCGGCCAGGCCGCCGATCGTGCTCGCGTGCTGCAACGCCCGCGCCCAGGTGAGGCTGCCCACCAGCGTGGAGTTGAGCCAGGGCGTACGGGCGACCACGAAGCCGTCGAAGTGGGTGAAGGCGTCCCAGACCAGGTGCGTGGCGATGCCGATCAGGGCGGACAGCACGATCCACCCGGCTCGTCGCGCCAGCGCGCCGGCAGCGCGGAGCCGCGACGCGGCGCTGGGCTCCGGCAGCGGCAGCGGCAGCAGGGACGCCAGCGGGCGTTCGCCGGCGCGGAGCAGTCCCCACAGGGCGAGGGCGTACGGCAGGGCGACGGTGACGGCGCCCGGAGCGCTGTGCGAGGTCGTGGCGTTGACGAACGGTTCGTACCAGGACTGCGCACTGACGGGCAGTCCCGTGGTGACGACGAAGTAGGGCAGGTCCGGTGCGACGGCTCCGGCGACCAGCGCGGCCCGGCTGAAGGGTCTCCGCAGCAACGGCAGTACGGCCGCGGGGTGGGCCAGGGTGAACGGCATGAGCATCCTCTCGCGCAGACCTCAATAGTCCGTCGAACGGAATGCTACGTCAAACGGACTAATGACCTCTGGCGAATGCGCCGCGTCATCCCTCGCGGCTCCGGCTGCGGCGGGCGACCGTGCTGTCGATGCCCAAGGCCCGATAGGCCAGATGGGCCTGAACGCCGTCCGGAATCCAGCATCCTCCCCATCCTCCCCGTCACGGTCGCGGCGGGTCCGCTCGCAGAAGCCAACCCTCACCACCGGCGAACTCAATGCCCTGGAAGGAAGCACCGAACGCCACCTGGTCGAACCCGACTTCCCGGTGCAGAGAGGTTGTCGTCTTTCCAGGCTTGAGGACTGCGTTCTCGCTGGTCAGGCATAGGGTCGGCGGTCTCGTGGCAGTGGTGACGTGTCGTGTCGTCGCTTTGGTGGAGGTCGAGGATGCCGTCGGTTGTGGGACTGCTGGAACAGCGTGAGCTCACCGCTCGCCGTCGTGTCGACGATCTGCGGGAGGAGGCCGACCGCCTCCAGGCGGAGCTGGCCGTGGCCGAGCGGGAGTGGAACGAGTGGGTCATCGCCCGCTCACGCGCTGGCGAGGTACTGGCCCCGGGCAACGACGCCGTCGTCGGCCCCGCCGCCTCCGAGGGTCTGCCGGCTCCCGGTGTGCAACCGGCGCGGCCCGAACCGGCGGAGGCGGCGAACAATCGTGTCCTACCGGCTCGAGGCCCGGTCCCCGCCCCGTCCCCGCTACGTCCTACTTCTCCTCCGGCTCCCAGGCGCGGAGCAGGTCGAGCAGCCCTGCGTCTCCGTCAACGTGCAAGGAGTCGGCCTGGATCCGGTCGTACAGGTAGAGGACCAGCTCACTGGCCGTGCCGTGGACGGAGGCGCCGGCTGCGTCCGAGTCCTCGCCGGTCGCGGCGGTGGGCGCGGGGATGCGGGTGGTGCGTGCGCCGTCGCCGTCGACGGTGAGGCGCCAGGAGCGGCCCTCGGCGGCGTGGAAGTCGAAGGCCGTGGGCTTGTGCGGCCAGGCACTCGGCGTTCCGCAGACGGTGAACAGGAACTCCTCCACACCGTCGAGTACCACCTCGACCGGCAGCGGCTGCGGGGCGCCCCAGGCGAGCTGGGCGTCGTACGTGTGCACCGCGGTCTCCTGGACCCGGTGCCGGGCGACACCGCCGGAGGTTGGCGGTGACTGCGACGCGGGCCACCACGTCCAGCAACCGCTCTCCGGTCCTGCCTCGCGCAGGGCGCTCAGCAGAAGCTGCGTCGACGCGGCCAGCCAGGCCAGCAGGGCCTCACGCTCCCGCGGCACTACCAGAGCGGCGCGCGCGGCGACGGCCTCGGCCGGGGGCGCGTCGGCAGGCCCCGCACCGACGATGGCGGCCCAGAAATGGTCTCCCCCACCCAGGTGCTTCACCAGATCGAACAACGTCCACCCGGGGCAGGTCGGCACCTGCGCGTCAAGACTGGGCGCGGCGGCAACCACGGCGCGGAATGCGGTCGACCGTTCATCGATCAGTCGCAGCAGGTCAGGGAACTCAAGATTCTTTTCCACGCCGGATGTCTATCACCGTGCTCCGGTGATCGGACAGCGATTTTCACAGTCGCCGCCGGTTGGCCACTGCGGACGTCTCGCCTCCCACCGCTCGGGTGACAAGCTGCGCACTGCTGCGAGGACGCCGGTGGTGGCGGTACGCCAGGCGTCGTGCCTGTGGGTGCCCTGGCCTCGCCGCGCGGCCGGGCACCTCGGCGACGTGACGTCCACCCGGTACGCGCTGTTCGGAGACCTTGTGTCGCGCCTCGAGGACGACTTCGCCATGCGGTGTGCGACCGAGCGAGACGCCCAGGACCGCAGTGAGTACGGTCGTGTCACCGTACCGGCAGATGCGACCGTGTGCGGGACTCGGATCGTCGTCTGCGTGAGCAAGTTCGGGTCGCCGGCCCTGGTCTGCGCGGACAACCCCGGTGCCTTCCTGGTGCTCTGACCGCGAAGGTTCACCGGGTTCGCGGTGGCACGGTCCGGACCGGTTGGACGTGGGTGGACATCCGAGGTTCGGGGAGGCGTGGTGGCGGAGCCGGTCAAGGTTCGGAGACTGGCCGGCCAGGAGGGCCAGCAGTTACAGCGGATTGTGCGGCGTGGCAGTACGGGTTCGGTGCGCTACCGGCGGGCGATGATGTTGCTGGCCTCGGCCGGCGGGAACCGCGTGCCGGTCATCGCCCAGCTGCACCGTCCCCGAGCTGCCGGTCAGCGGAGGAGGCGACCGCTTCGCTTCAGGCGGCCGGCGAGCCCGACGGCCACCACGGTGGCCGGCAGCGCGGCCGCCAGGCACGCCACGACAGCCGCCTCGCCCCACGCCACCGTGTAGGCGTGGGCGAGCAGCGGCGGGGAGGCCAGGGCCATCGCCGCCAGCTCGCGGCCGCCCCGCGATCCACTGGACCAGGTCAGCGCGACACCGGTCGCGGCGAGGACGACCAGCGGCCAGCACCCGTAGTCGGTGCTGACCCACGGCACCCCGTGCGAGGCGATGGCCGCCCGCGGCACGACCACGAGCGCGACCACGGCAGCGGCCTCGCCCGCTCGCCCCGCCGCGACGCCCTCCGCCCGCCGGTCCTGCGGGCAGGCGAGCAGCACGGCCGCCGCCAGAACCATCGCGGCCGGGGTGACCACCGGGTCACCGAACCCCGGCCCGCTGACCACCGCGGCCACCGCGAAGGAGAGCAGCCCGGCCACCGCGCAGGGCACCCCCACGCGCCACCGGCCGGCCAGCGCCGCTACCGCCCCCGCGACCACGACCAGCGACGAGACGAGCAGCGCGCCCCACGCCCCCGACAGGTCGGCTTCGAGTCGCACCCCCAACGGGGCGGGCGAGGAGACGACGTCGGCGTACCAGGTCAGCAGGTGCAGGCCGCAGGCGGCGGCCGAGGCGGCCAGCGCGAAGGGGTACGCCAGCGCGAGGACCTTCGCGACGGGAGCGGCCGGGCCCAGCCCCATCCGCATCCTCATCGCGTGCGCCGCCAGACCCGCGCCCTCCCGCAGCCGCGAACCCAGCGGCTCGCCCGCGGTCATCTCGCGGAAGGTCGCGACGATCTCCCCGCCGTGGGCCCGGCGGTAGGCGGCGGGATAGAGCCGCAGGACGCGCTCGATCATGCGGAAGCCGCCGGCGGCTCGGCGACGGACAGGCGGCGGGTGGCCTCCTTCGCCGCCGCGGCCAGGCGCTCGGCCTCCACCGCGAGCCGCTCCCGCCCCGCCGGGGACAAGGTGAAGATCCGCCGGGCCCGGCCGTCGACGATCTCCTCGCGGTCGATGTCGATCAGGCCGTCGGCCAGCAGCCGGTCCAGGGCCCCGTACAGCGCACCCGTGCGCAGCGCGACCCGGCCGCCGGTCATCGTCTTGACCTCCTGCGCGATGGCGTATCCGTGCCGGGGCGCGTCCGCGAGGGCGGTCAGCACCATCAGGGTGGGCTCTTGCATCACACGTTCACTCACCTCACGAAGATAGTCACTCCGCCGGACCATCTCAACGCGGTCGGTCGGGGTCCTGAGGTGCGGTGCCGGGGCTTATCGCCGTTCGGCGCGTCATTCGGCGCTCCGTTCGGCGCGTCATTCGGCGCGTCATTCGGCGCTCCGTTCGGCGCTCCGTTCGACGCCCGGTTCCTGCGCGGGCAGGCCGCGGAGCAGCGTGCCGAGGAACAGTTCGAAGCGGGGGGTGCTGTCGCCGAGGTCGAGGGGGTGCTCCTGAACAGCGGTGATGCGCTGACCGCTTGAGCTCGCCTTCGTTTGCCGACAGGTATCGCGGGTGAAGGCGTCGCGGTCTTTGGCATTGCGCGTCAGTGTCGAAGTTCCGGCTTCCGGTCAGGCCAGCGGGTCGGGGGTGTATCTGGCGAGCATGGTCTCGACGGCCTCTTCGACGGCGTTGTGAATGTCGGAGGCTGCGGGGTTCCAGCCGGTCAGCAGCATGCGGGGCCACAGGACGTAGTTGGCGATCATGCCGAGGAACTGGTTCGCGGCGCTCTCAGCGTCGGGCACATCAGCGTTGCCCGCCTCATGCTCGGATTCCAAGTAGTGCTGGACGGAGGCGAAGTAGGGCAGTTTGCCGAGCTGGAACTGCATCCGTCCCAGCTCGGGGAAACGAGGCAGTTCGGCGATGACGATCCGGAACAGGCCTGTCATGCGGGGCTGGCTGATCAGGTCGGCGTAGCGGTGGCCGATGGCTGTCAGCCCGGAGCGCAGATCTCCCGCCTGCGGCCGGGCGGCGGTATCGCCGGCGTCACGCTGCCAGGACTCGGTGACGATGGCCTCGAAGAGGGCCGCCTTGGTGGGGAACCGCTTGAACAGGGTGGACTTCGAGACCCCGGCCGCTTCGGCGATCCGTGCGAGGGAAGTGCCGGCGTAGCCACGGTCCAAGAACAGTTCTGTGGCCGCGGAGGTGATCGCCTCGCGCTTCTGCTGGGCGAGCCTGCGGTGATGCGCGGTGAGTTCTGCTGCCATGCGGAGAGTATGCCGCAGTCCCGAGGCGAGTCACTTGACTCGCCTCGGGGGCCCGCTTACGGTGCACCAACAAGGCGAGTCAAGTGACTCGCCTCTGATCTGTGGCACCTGGGCGAATCCTGGTTGTCGCACGGTGGAGGAAGTTCATGACAATCGACAAGATCGCTTTGGTGACCGGTGCGAATCGCGGCCTCGGGCGCAGCGCGGCCATCGCCCTGGCCACACGCGGAGTGCGGGTCGTGGTCACCCACCGCGGCGATGTGGCCGGGGCTGAGAGGACGGCGGAACAGGTGCGGGCCGTGGGTGGGACTGCCGCTGTTCTCCGGCTCGACATCAGCGACGTCTCCTCCTTCGCGTCCTTCACCTCCGAACTGGGCGCGCAGCTGGAGCGCTGGGGTACTTCGAGGCTCGACATCCTGGTCAACAACGCGGGAGTGGGAGTCTTCGGGCCGCTGGAGACTGTCACGATCGACGACTTCGACACGGTGATGGGCACCAACGTCCGGGGCACGTTCTTCCTCATCCAGTCGCTCGTGCCGCTGCTGGCCCAGGGCGGCCAGGTCATCAACGTCTCGACGTCACTGACCCGCCACACCAGCCCCGCCACCTCGGCCTACTCCGCGTCGAAGGCCGCCGTCGAAGCTCTGAGCCGCACCCTCGCCGCAGAACTCGGACCACGCGGCATCCGGGTCAACTCCATCGCCCCGGGGCCGACCGCCACCGACTTCAACGGTGGAGCGATGCGGGACGACGCCGGAATGCGCCAGGTTCTGGCCGGACAGACCGCGCTCGGCCGCGTCGGCGAACCTGAGGAGATCGGCGACGCCATCGCCACGCTGGCCTCCGAGGGACTGCGCTGGGTCACCGCCCAGCGCATCGAGGTCTCCGGCGGCGCTCTCCTGTGACGCCGGGCGACGGTCGGTAGGGAAGCAGGCAGTGACGGCCCCGGCTCACTCCGAGCCGACCAACTCGTCCTCATCCTCATCCTCGTCCAGCTCTGGCGCATCAGGGTCCCGAAGCGGGCTCAGGGCGCCGGCGGCCGGAAGGATGGCGGTGACCACTGTGCTGGACGACCATGATCGTTCTCACCGATAACGGCTGTACCGATGTTCAACTCGGCGCCGCCAGCTACCAGCCGGCCCCCGGCGACGTGGAGGGCTGGGCCTTCGGCGCGGGCGGCCAGCCGAGCGTCACCGCGCCGTAGCACCGACCCGGTACGCGCGCCGCTGCGGACGACCTGCGGCGGCGCGCGCTTGGCGGGCACCGCCGCCATCCTCTACTTCACACTCGTGGTGCACCTGCCCGCCGCACTGGCCCTCTCTGTCAGCCTTGGGTGAGACAGCCCGCTTTGGCGGGTTGGCCTGAGAGGGCCCGAGCAGCAGTTCCACCCCTGGTGACCAGCACCGATCCGTCCGCCCGTGGTGGACGAGGCGTTCACCGCCGTCGAACACGAGCTGGGCATCACGGCCGCAGCCGGGGCGGGGCATAGTGATCAGGTCCATCCACGCCATGCCGGCCAGGACCGGCCGAACCGAGGAGAGCTCACGGTTGCGGAAGGCCGTGGCCCGTCAGGATGACGGCGGTCGCTGGAGGCCCTGGAGGAGCAGGTCGACCAGGCGGCGGGGGTCGTAGCGGGGGTCGTCGTCGCGGCCGGCGCAGAGGTTGCCGATGCCGCGCATCAGTTCGTAGGCCTGCGTTCCGGGCCTGGTCTCGCCGGCCTCGGCCGCGGCGGCGAGCAGTTGGGCGCAGACGGGCACCAGGCGGTCGAGGAAGTAGGCGTGCAGCGCGTCGAAGCCGCCGCCGTCCGATTGCAGCGCGTTGGCGAGTCCGTGTTTGGTGACCAGGAAGTCGACGAAGAGGTCGACCCATTGGCGAAGTGCCGCGAACGGGGAGTCGGCCTCGGCCAGCAGGGCCGGGCCGGCTTCGGCGCAGGCCTCGACCTGGTGGCGGTAGACGGCGACGACGAGGTCCGCGCGGGTCGGGAAGTGGCGGTAGATCGTCCCCGTTCCGACGCCCGCCCTGGCCGCGATCTCGCGGATCGGCGCGTCGACGCCGGAGGAGACGAACACCTCGGCGGCGGCGGCCAGCAGCGTCTGCCGGTTGCGCTGCGCGTCGGCCCGCCTTCCCCTGGCCGGCGACTCCCCGGGCCGGGTCTCCCCGGACTGGCCCGCAGTGGACACCACGCTCTCCTCCCGATAGTCGTTGACGAAGCGGAACGCTGTTCCGTATAGTAAGTGGAACAAGGTTCCGGTTTCAGCATAGCCGAAACCGGACGCTCCCGACCGCCTCGCCCGCCGCCGGCCGCTCAGGCCCGGCCGGGAGAGGCCCCTGAAGGGACATGCGCACCATGAGCGAATCGACGCACCCGGCCGACACCTTCGGCCCGCCCGTTCCCGTCCTCTCCGTCAGTCCGGTCGTCCTGCCGGTGCCCGGCCGGGCCGTGGACCTGGAGGTGCGGGTCTCCGCGCCGCTGACCGGGAGCGACCTGCCGGTCGTCCTCCTCTCCCACGGCCAGGGCCACTCGAACAACCTCTCCTCGCTGAACGGCTACGCCCCCCTCGTCAACTTCTGGGCCGCGCACGGCTTCGCCGTGATCCAGCCCACCCATCTCAGCTCGACGACGCTGGACCTCGCCCCCGACACCCCCGGGGCACCCATGTACTGGCGGTCCCGGGCCGAGGACATGACGCACATCCTCGACCGGCTCGACGCGATCGAGGCCGCCGTCCCCCAACTCCTCGGACGCCTGGACCACGGCAGGGTCGCCGTCGCCGGGCACTCGATGGGCGGGCACACCGCGAGCCTGCTGCTCGGCGCCCGGCTCACCGACCCCGACGACGGGACGACGGTGGACCTGGCCGAACCCCGGATCACGGCGGGCGTCCTCCTGGCCGCACCCGGCAGGGGAGGTGACGCCCTCACCCCGCTGGTGGCCGAGAACTACCCCTTCCTCTCGACCCCGGACTTCTCCCGGATGACGACGCCCGCGCTCGTGGTCGCCGGGGACAAGGACGCCTCCGCCCACCTGACGGTCCGGGGGCCGGACTGGCACACCGATCCGTACACCCTCTCCCCCGGCCCCAAGTCGCTGCTCACCCTGTTCGACGCGGAGCACGGGCTCGGCGGCATCTCCGGATACGACGTCGCCGAGACCACGGACGAGAACCCCGCACGGGTCGCGCTGCTCCAACGGCTCACCTGGGCCTACCTGCGCACCGCGCTCCACCCCGGCGACCCCGCCTGGCAGACGGCATGCGACGCGCTGACGGCCGAAGCCGACCCGCTCGGCCGGGTCGACTCCAAGTAGCACCGGCCGAGCGCGTGCGTCATTCGACGCCGTCTCCTCGGTGAGTGCCAGGGCGCGGGTGGTCGACGGCCGCCGACCACCCGCGCTACTCCACCGGCGAAACGTGCAGCGCGGGAAGCGTTGGGGCCGTGGCCGGTCGTCCCGTCAACTCGCGGTAATGGCGCACCCGGAACACCCCGGACAGGCTCGCCGTCACCGTCACGGCGACCGCCAGCCAAAGGGCAGCGCCCGCCATGGCGAGCACCCCGAAGACCCGGTCGACCGCCGTGAGGCCCAGGCCGAAGACCGCCACCGACGGAAGGAAGGACAACAAGACGGGCAGAGCGATCCAGGTCGAACTGCGCGCGGTGTCCCCGCCGCGGGCCCGGAACGCCTGCCGGGAAGTCCGCATCGCCTCACGGACCCCGATGCCGTCGATCATCATCGCCGGCAGTACCAGGTAGGAGGCCATCGCCCACGAGAGCCCGACCAGCAGCAGCGACCCGAAGAAGATCACCACCACCCCGACCAGTGCCCACACCACGATCGCCGGCAGCCGCCGCAGCGCCCGCCCGTAGCCGGCCCCGATCCCGACCGGCCGCCCCTGCATCGCGTCATCCGCCGCGGCGACCAGCACCGCGTTGAAGAACGTGGCGCAGACCGCCCCGACGAGGATCGCGACCACCACCAAGGCCACGTTCCCCAGGACGGCCCCCGACCACAGCCCCGTCACCCCCAGGGCGAGCGCCCCGACCAACCCGGCGAGCACCACGCCGGCGATCCCGGGCAGGAGCAGCAGCGCCTTTGTGCTCCCACATCACCCGCGCCGATTCCCTGACCGGCCTCTCCGTGTACAACGTCCCACCCCAAAGGTTCTCAACCGGGCGCGGCCGGCCACTCCCGGGGCCCCTCCGGCAGCTCCAAGCACGCTTCCTGATCGGCCGATTCGTCGAACTCGTCGCGCAGCGGCCTCAGCAGGAACTCTGCCATCCCGTGGGGCAGCGGGGCGGGGCGGCGGTCAGTCGTGGGTCAGGGTTCGGGGGCGGATGTCGGGCCAGGTCTGCTCGATGTGGTCGAGGCAGGCCTGCCGACGCGCCGCGCCGAACACCGTCTTCCAGCCCTCGGGCACGGCGGCGAAGGCGGGCCAGAGTGAGTGCTGGCCCTCTCCGTTGACCAGGACCAGGTAGTCGGCGTCGGGGTCGTCGAAGGGATTCGTCACCACGTCGTCCTCTCGTGCTTGGTGAAAACCGGTGAGCTTGCCGGTGTGGTCAGCGGCCGCGCAGTTCCAGGGTGCAGCACTTGACGCTGCCGCCCGCCTTGAGGAGTTCGGTGAGGTCCACGCCGATCGGCTCGAAGCCGCGTCGGCGCAGTTCGCCGATCAGGTGGGTGGCCGACTCGGGGAGCAGGACGTGGCGGCCGTCGGAGAGCGCGTTGAGGCCGAAGACGGCGGCGTCCTCGGCGGTCGCCTGGATGGCGTCCGGGAACAGTTCGCGCAGTACCGCCCGGCTGCCGGGGGTGAAGGCCTCCGGGTAGTACATGATCTCGTCGTCGGAGAGGACGGCGAGCGCCGTGTCCAGGTGGTAGAACTCCGGGTCGACCAGGGTCAGGCTGGTCACGGGGACGCCGAAGAACTCCTGGGCCTCGGCGTGCGACCTCGGGTCGGTGCGGAAGCCCGTGCCGGCCAGCAGCCGACGGCCGGCCAGCAGGTAGTCGCCCTCGCCCTCGTTGATGTGCTCGGGCCACAGCAGTTCGGACCAGCCCTGCTCGCGGAACCAGGACAGGTAGGCCGGGCCCTCGGCCGTGCGCTCGGCGTGGCGGAAGCGCGCGCCCAGGACCTTCCCGTCGACCACGGTCGCGCCGTTGGCCGCGAAGACCATGTCGGGCAGTCCGGGCAGCGGGTCGATCTCCTCGACGGTGTGGCCGAGGTCGCGGTAGAGGTCGCGCAGCCTGGTCCACTGGGCGAGCGCGAGCGCGCCGTCGACCGGCTTCTCCGGGTGCATCCAGGGGTTGATGGAGTAGCTGACGCCGAAGTGGCTGGGCCGGCACATCAGGAAACGGCGCTGGCTTGCGACGCGGGCTGTCATCGGGGTGGTTCTCCTTGGTCTGCGTGCTGCGTGCTACGTGGTGTTCGTGTTGCTCCGGGGGTCCGGGAAAGTCCGGGAGCCGTTCAGTCGATGAGCCGGCGGCGCATCCCGCGGACGGCCAGGAACCAGGCGAGGACGGCGAATGCGGCCAGGACGGCCCCGTGCAGGGCGTCGCCCGCCCCGAGCGTCCCGAAGGCGGCGTGGCGCACCAACTGCGTGCAGTGGTAGATCGGGTTGACGGCCGCCACCCCCTGGACCCAGTCGGGCAGCCCGTCCAGCGGGAAGAACACGCCCGCGGCCATCACCAGCGGTGTGAGCACGCCGGACACCACGAGCCGCAGCCAGTCGATCGCCGGCACCAGGCAGGACACCCACATGCCGAGCAGGGCGAAGGCGAAGCCGGAGACCAGCGCCACCAGCGGCACCAGCAGCAGCTCCGGCCCCGGCGGCAGGCCGATGGCGAGGCAGACCAGCAGCGGCGCGGTGCCGTAGACGGAGGACTTGACGGCGATCCAGGACGCCTCGGCCGTGACCAGTTCCCAGACGTCGACGGGCTGGCACAGGACGGCGTCGTAGATCTTCTGGTACTTGCGGCGGTTGAAGCTCTCGAACATCCCGGCGAAGGCCGAGGCGAAGAGCACCGAGGTGACCACCATGCCGACGCCGACGAACTGCGGGTACGGGTGCCCCTGGACCGAGTCGATCAGCCGGCTGAAGCCGATGCCGAACCCGGTCATGTAGACCAGCGGCTCGATCAGCGAGCCGAAGGTGATGGCGGGCCAGTAGCGGCGGAAGAGCAGCAGTTCGCGCAGCCACACCGCCCGCATGGTCGGCCACAGGGCGGGCGGGAGGCCTGGGGCGGGACCGGTCTGGGCCTCGGTGCGGGGCATGGGCGTCGCCGTGGTCATCGGGTGTCCTCTCTGTGGGGGCGAGCAGGCGGGCGGGCAGGCGGCCGGTGGGCCAGGGGGGCGAGGGAGCGGCCGGCCCGGGCTCAGCCGAACAGCTCTCCGGTCAGCGCGACGAACACGTCCTCCAGGGAGGTCGGGCGCAGCACGTCCGGCGGTCCGAGACGCTCGCGCAGCTGCGCGGAGATCGTCTCGGCGCGCAGGACGGAGACCGCCGGCCCGGTCCGCCGGCTGGGCAGTCCGGCCCGGGCGGCCTCGGCCTCGACGAGTTCGCGCCGGGCCGCGTCGCCCCGGTACTCGGCGGCCTGCGCGCCCGCGTGCGCGCGCAGCAGTTCGGCGGGGGTGCCCCGGGCGATCACCCGGCCGCCGGTCACCACGGCCACCTCGTCGGCGAGCCGTTCCGCCTCTTCGATGTAGTGGGTCGACATGACCACCGTGGTGCCGCTCTCGCGCATCCCGTCGATGACGTCCCACAGGTCCTGCCGGATCTGCGGGTCCAGGCCCACGGTGGGCTCGTCCATGAGCAGCAGCCGCGGGTTGTTGACGATGCCCCGGGCCAGTAGGACCCGTCGGCGCATGCCGCCGGAGAGCGCGTCGGCGCGGGTGTTCGCGCGGTCGGTCAGCCGGACGGCGGCCAGCGCCTGGTCGACCGCCTCACGGTAGCGCTCGCGCGGCAGGGCCGTGAACCGGACGAAGACGTCGAGATTCTGGCGCACCGTCAGTTCGGGGTCGATGTTGTCGTGCTGCGGGACGACGCCGACCAGGGAGCGGGCGCGGCGGGAGTCCTCCGGCATCCGGTGCCCGAACACCTCCACGGTGCCCGCGTCCGCGCGGGTCTGCCCGGTGAGCATCCGCATGGTGGTGGACTTGCCCGCGCCGTTGGGCCCGAGCAGGCCCAGGAACATGCCGGGCGGCACTTCCAGGTCCAGGCCGCCCACCGCGGTGGTGGCACCGAACGTCTTGACCGCGCCGCTGATTCGGACGGCAGGAGTGTCCACGCGGGCGCTCCTTTCGGGGAGTCGGGGAAGGCAGGAGAAGCGCAGGGGATGTGCAGGGGATGTGCGGGGGAAGACGAGGGGAAGGCGGAGGAAGTCGGGCGAAGCCAGGGGAAGTTCGGCGTCGGGGAAGGTACAAGGGAAGTCGGGGAATGTCACCGCCCGGTGCGCCGAAATCCTCGCTCCCCGGGGGCCGGGCCCGCGCGATCATCTAACCGCAGAATCGACTTGTCAGGAACCTGCTTTCGGGGGTTCCCCTGTCCATGACCAGGTGTTAGGTTGCTCGAAGATCAATGCCGCCGGGACGCACTATGTCGGCCCATCCGGGGGGAAATTCGGCTCCATCGCCCGTAGTTCGCGACCGTAGCGTCGGTGTGCGACGGGTGCCGATCACGTATTCCTCCTTCGGTCGTCACCCGCGGCACCACCGCCCCTTCACACACCTGACCGAGGAGATGTGGATGCAGTCCGACGGACCGCTCACCGCGAACGTCCGCCTGCGGGCCGCGGTAGCCGAGGACGCCGGTGTCGTCACCGAGGTCTTCCTGGCCTCCCGCACCGCGACCATGCCGTACCTGCCCCGTCTGCACAGTGACGAGGCCACCCTGAGCTGGATCACCCACGTCGTGCTCCCGGACACCCGGGTGTGGCTGGCCGAGGAGGCCGGGACCGGGGCCGTGCTGGGCTTCGCCTCGCTCGACGGCAACCTGCTCGACCACCTCTACCTGCGCCCCGAGGTGCGCCGCCGCGGCATCGGGACCGTGCTGCTGGAGGCCGTCAAGTCGGCCAGCCCGCAGGAGCTCTCGCTGCACGTCTTCCAGAAGAACACCGAGGCGCGCGCCTTCTACGAGCGGCACGGCTTCGTCGTGGTGGACACCAACGACGGCAGCCGCAACGAGGAGAACGAGCCGGACATGACCTACCGCTGGACCGCGTGACTCCCGCCCGCACAGCGCGGTAGCCGGTACCCCCCCCGCCGAGGGACGTCGGCGGGCCCCCGCGGCCCCGGAGCCCACAAGGACCCCCGGAGGCCACCACGGCCGGGGGCCCGCGACGGCCCCGGGACCCCCGGCGGCCCGCACACCACCACGGTCCGTGAATCACCGCGGTCCGCAGATCACCACGGCCCGCTCATCACCACGGCCCGCTCATCACAACGGCGGGGCTCGCCACGGCCTGAACTCACCACGGCCGCGGCCCCCGACGGCCCCGGGGCCCACGACGCCCCGCGACTCACCGTGGCCGCAACTCACCACGGCTCACCACGGCCGGGGCCCACAACGGCCAAGAGCCACCGGAAACCACCGTCCGGCCCGCCCGACCCACCCGGCCGGCGGGGCGGTTCCACCTGGAGGGATGCCCCGTGCTGGGCGAACACAGCCTGCCCGCGGAGACACCGCTGTCGTACGCACAGTTGGCGCTCTGGTTCAACGACCGCCTCCAAGGCGGCGACGCCTCGTACAACGTCCCGGTGGCGCTGCGGCTGACCGGCCCGGTCGACCACGAGGCGCTGCGGTGCGCCCTCGCCGACGTGGTGGAGCGGCACGCGGCCCTGCGTACCGTCTTCCCCGAGCGCGACGGCGTGCCGCGCCAGCACGTGCTGGCGATGGCCGAGCTGCCGCCGGTCCTCACCGTGGTGCCCGTCACCGAGGAGGAGCTGCCCGCCCTGATCGAGGCCGGGGCCGGGCACGTCTTCGACCTGGAGGCCGAGGCCCCGCTGCGGGTGCACCTGTTCGTGCTCGGCCCGCAGCAGCACGTGGTGCTCATGGTGCTGCACCACATCGCCGGCGACGGCTGGTCGCTGGCCCCGCTGGCCCGCGACCTGAGCACCGCCTACCTGGCCCGCAGCCAGGGCCGGGCGCCCGTCTGGTCCCCGCTGCCCGGCACGTACGCCGAGTACGCCGTGCGCCAGCACGCGAACCTCGGCGACCTGGACGACCCGCAGGGCCAGGGCGGGCGGCAACTCGCCTACTGGCGCCAGGCGTTGGCGGGCCTGCCGGACTTCCTGGAGCTGCCCACCGACCACCCCCGCCCCGCCGCGATGTCGCACCGGGGCGAGTACTTCCCGTGGGACCTCCCGGCCGAGCTGCACCGCGAGCTGCTGGCGCTGTCCCGCTCCTGCCGGGTCAGCATGTTCATGGTGCTCCAGGCGGCGCTGGCGACGGTGCTGACCCGGTCGGGGGCCGGTACGGACATCCCGATCGCCAGCCCGATCGCGGGCCGCACCGACGAGCGCTACGACGACGTGGTCGGCTACTTCGTCAACCCGCTGGTCCTGCGCCTGGACACCTCCGGTGACCCGACCTTCCGCGAGCTGCTCAAGCGGGTGCGCCGCACCGACCTCCAGGGCTTCGCCCACCAGGAGTTCCCGTTCGAGCGGCTGATCACCGCGCTCAACCCGCACCGCTCGCTGGGCTGGCACCCGCTGTTCCAGGTGATGCTGGCCTTCCAGAACACCCCCGAGGCCTCCCTCGCGCTGCCCGGCATCGAGACCGAGATCGCCGAGGCGGGCCCGGGCGGAGCGAAGTTCGACCTGTCCTTCAACATGCGCGAGGTGCACGACGCCGACGGCGCCCCGGCCGGGCTCGGCTGCTTCGTCGAGTACAGCACCGACCTGTTCACCCGCGCGGGCGCCGAGGCCCTGACCGCCCGGCTCGGCCGGCTGCTCGCCGCGGCCGCCGCCGACCCGGACCAGCGGATCGGCGAGTACGACCTGCTCGGCGCCGAGGAGCGGCTCGACCTGTTCGAGCGCGCCCACGGGCCCGCCCTGCCCTTCCCCGCGGTGCCGCACGACGACGCCCCCGCGGTGCCGCACGACGGTACCGCCACGATGACGCACGACGGCGCCCTCACCGCGACCCAGCACGGCGCCCCCGCGGTGACGTACCACGGCGCCTTCGAGGAGCGCGCCGCCCTGGAGGGCGAGGTCACGGCCCTCGTCGCCGAGGACGGCCGGTTCACCTTCGCCGAGGTCAACGAGCGCGCCAACCGGCTCGCCCGGGAGCTCGTGCGGCGCGGGGCCGGCCCCGAGCGCTACGTCGTCCTGGCGCTGCCGCGCACCACCGACCTGCTGATCGCGCTGCTCGCCGTCATCAAGTCGGGCGCCGCCTACGTACCGGTCAGCCCCGCCATGCCGCGCGAGCGGCTGGCCGGCATCCTCGCCGACGCCGCCCCGGTCTGCGTGCTCGCCACGGCCGCCGACGCCGGCCGGCTGCCGGACGGCGCGCCCGTCCTGGTGCTGGACGAGCCCGGGGCGCGGGCCGCCGTCGCCGCCCACCCCGGCGGGAACCTGACGGACGCCGACCGCACCGGCCCCACCGGCCCGGACGACCCGGCCTACGTCATCCACACCTCCGGCTCGACCGGCGTGCCCAAGGGCGTGGTGATCCCGCACGGCGGCCTCAGCAGCCTGATGCACCACCACCGCACCCGCATGGTCCGCCCGTCCGGCGGCCCGCAGGGCCGGCGGCTCCAGCTCGGCCTGGTCGCCTCGATCACCTTCGACACCGCCTGGGAGCCGCTGTTCTGGCTGCTGGAGGGCCACCCGCTGCACCTGCTGAGCGACGAGGTCCGGCTCGACCCGCAGGCCCTGGTCGGCTACGTCCGCCGGGAGCGCCTCGACTTCCTGGACCTCACCCCGACGTACGTCCCGGCGCTCACCGCCGCCGGCCTCTTCGCCGAGGGCCACCACCGCCCGGCCGTGCTGATGCTGGGCGGCGAGGCCGTCGGGCCGGCGCTGTGGACCGAACTCTCCGCCCTGCCGGACGTCGCGGTGTTCAACTACTACGGCCCGACCGAGTGCACCGTCGACGCGCTCGCCTGCTCCCTGGCGGACAGCCGCACCCCCGTCATCGGCCGCCCGCTCGACAACACCCGGGCGTACCTGCTGGACGACCTGCTGCGCCCCGTCCCGCTCGGCGTGCCCGGCGAGCTCTACCTGTCCGGGCCGCACCTGGCCCGCGGCTACCTGCGCCGCCCCGCCCTGACCGCCGAGCGCTTCGTCGCCGACCCGTACGGCCCGCCCGGCGCCCGGATGTACCGCACCGGCGACCTCGCCCGGATGCGCCGCGACGGCCAGGTGGAGTACCTCGGCCGGGCCGACGGGCAGATCAAGATCCGCGGCTTCCGGATCGAGCCCGGCGAGATCGAGGCGGTGCTGCTGCGCCACCCCGCGATCGTGCAGGCCGCCGTCCTGGCCCGGGGCGCCGGCGCCGAGGAGCGCCACCTCGCCGCCTACCTGGTGACCGAGGACGGGAACGCCCCCGACCTCGCCGAGGTGCGCGAGCTGCTGGCCGGGCAGCTGCCCGACTACATGATCCCGGCGGCCTACGCCGTCCTGGCCCGGCTCCCGCTCAACTCCAGCGGGAAGCTGGACGGTTCCGCTCTTCCCGAGCCCGGGCTGCGGGCCGCCACCGGCCGCTCCCGGGCCCCCCGGGACGCCCGCGAGGCCGCGCTGTGCGCGCTGCTCGCCGAGGTCCTCGGCGTGGCCGAGGTCGGCCCCGACGACGACTTCTTCGCGCTCGGCGGCCACTCCCTGCTCGCCACCCGGCTGGTCAGCCGGGTGCGCACCGCCCTGGGTGCCGAACTGCCCATCCGGGCGGTCTTCGAGAGCCCGACGGCCGCCGGGCTCGCCCGCGCGGTGGACGCCGGGCGATGTCGCCCGGCGCTGACGGCCGCCGCCCGCCCCGAGCGGATCCCGCTCTCGCACGCCCAGCGCCGGCTCTGGTTCCTCCAGCAGCTGGACCCGCACAGCGACGCGTACCACATCCCGCTGGCCCTGCGCCTGACCGGCGCCCTGGACCGGGACGCCCTCGCCGCCGCGCTGCACGACTGCGCCGCGCGCCACGAGGCCCTGCGCACCGTCTTCCCGCTCCCCCGCGGCGAGGACGCGGCTCCCCACCAGCGGATCCTCGCCCCGGAGCAACTCCCGCCGCTGCTACGGCACTCCGGCGCCGCCACGGTGACCGAGGAGGGCCTGGCCGAGGCCCTGCGCACCGCCGCCGCCCAGCCCTTCGACCTCGCGTCGGAGCCACCGCTGCGCGCCCACCTCTTCGCCCTCGCCCCCGAGCGGCACGTCCTGCTGCTGACGGTCCACCACATCGCCTGCGACGGCTGGTCGATGGGCCCGCTCGCCCGCGACCTGGGCGCCGCCTACCAGGCCCGGACGGCCGGCCGGGCCCCCGAGTGGACCGCCCTGCCCGTCCAGTACGCCGACTACACCCAGTGGCAGCTCACCCTGCTCGGGGACGACGAGGACCCGGGCAGCACCGCCGCCCGGCAGTGGCAGTACTGGAGCGGGGCGCTGGCCGGCCTGCCCGAGGAGATCGCGCTGCCGGTGGACCGGCGGCGCACCGCCGAGACCGGCCAGGAGGCCGGCCGGGTGCCGCTGCGGCTGAGCGGCGCGGACCACCGCGCCCTGGCGGAGCTCGCCCGGGCCGACGGCGCCAGCCTCTTCATGGCCGTCCAGGCCGGTCTGGCGGCGCTGCTCACCCGCCTCGGCGCGGGCACCGACCTGCCGATCGGCACCCCGATCGCCGGGCGCACCGACGAGGCCCTGGACGACCTGGTCGGCTTCTTCGTCAACACGCTGGTGCTGCGCACCGACACCGACGGGGACCCGGGCTTCCGGGAGCTGCTGCGCCGCGTCAAGGACGCCGACCTCGCCGCCTACGCCCACCAGGACCTGCCGTTCGAGCGGATCGTCGAGCTGGTCAACCCGGAGCGCTCCCCCGGCCGCCACCCGCTCTTCCAGGTCGCCCTGGTGATGGAGCAGGCGGGCGCCGCCGTGGAGATCCCCGGCCTCGACAGCGAGTTGCTCACCGCCGGCCCGGCGCCGGCCAAGTTCGACCTCACCGTCACCCTGGGCACGCCCGCCGGCCCGGACGACGAGCTGACCGGCGCCGTCGAGTACCGCGCCGACCTGTTCGACCGGGCCACGGTCGAGGCGATCGCCGGCTACCTGACGCGGCTGCTCGGCGCGGCCGCGGCCGACCCCGAGCGGCCGATCTCCCGGCTCGAACTGTCCGCCGAGGGCGAGCGGCCTCGGCTGCTGGAGCGCTCCGCCGGCGAGCGGCGGGAGCTGGCGCCGACCACGCTGGCCGCCCTGGTGTCGGCAGGGCTCGCCGCGCCGTCCGACACCCCCGCCCTGGTGTTCGAAGGCCGGGAACTCGGCCCGGCCGAGCTGGACCGCCGGATCGACGCGCTGGCCCGCCGGCTCGCCGCGGTCGGCGTCCGCCCGGGCAGCCGGGTCGCGGTGGCCGTGCCCCGCTCGGTGGAGCTCGTGGTGGCGCTGTGCGCCGTCCACCGCGCCGGCGGCGCCTACCTCCCGCTGGACCCGGACTACCCGGCCGACCGGCTCGCGTACATGCTGGCGGACGCCCGCCCGGCCGCGGTGATCGCCGCCCCGGAGCAGGCCTCCGCGCTGCGCCCCGCCGAGGGCGTGCCGTGCCTGTCACCGGAGGACCTGCCGGCGCCCGAGGGCGTCACGCCGACCGCCCCCGGCCCCCGGGACCCGGCCTACGTGATCTACACCTCGGGCTCGACCGGGCGGCCGAAGGGCGTGCTCGTCCCGCACCACGCCATCGCCAACCGGCTGCGCTGGGGCCAGGAGGAGTACCGGCTCGGCGCCCGGGACGGCGTGCTGCAGAAGACCTCGGCCAGCTTCGACATCTCGCTGTGGGAGTTCTTCTGGCCGCTGATCACCGGCGCCACCCTGGTGCTGGCGAAGCCCGACGGGCACCGCGACCCGGCCTACCTGGCAGAGCTGATCCAGCGCGAGGGCGTGAGCGTCGCCCAGTTCGTGCCGTCCATGCTGGACGTCTTCCTCCAGCACCCGCGGGCCGCCGAGTGCACCGGGCTGCGCCTGGTCGTGGCCAGCGGCGAGGCGCTGCCCGCGGCCACCGTGCGCCGGTTCCGGCAGGTGCTCCCGGGCGTCCGGCTGGACAACCTCTACGGGCCCACCGAGGCCACCGTGGAGGTGACGGCCTGGGAGTGCGGCCCGGCGGACGAGCAGGCGCACCCGGTGCCGATCGGGCGGCCGGTCTGGAACTCCGGCGGCTACGTCCTGGACACCGCCCTCAACCCCGTCCCGCCGGGCGTGCCGGGCGAGTTCTACCTGACCGGCGAGCAGCTCGCGTACGGCTACCTCGGCCGCTCGGCGCTCACCGCCGAGCGCTTCGTCGCGGACCCGCACGGCGCGCCGGGCACCCGGATGTACCGCACGGGCGACCTGGCCCGCCACCGCCCCGACGGCGTGGTGGAGTACCTGGGCCGGGTGGACAGCCAGGTGAAGCTGCGCGGCCACCGGATCGAGCTCGGCGAGATCGAGACCCGGCTCGGCGAGCACCCGGCGGTCACGGCCTGCGCCGTCGCCGTGCGCGAGGACCGGGCCGGCGCCGTACGGCTGGTCGCGTACGTGGTGCCGGACGGCGCCGCGCAGCCGCCCACGGCCGCCGCGCTGCGCGCCCACCTGCGCGGCCACCTGCCCGACCACATGGTGCCCACCGCCTACGCGCTGCTCGGCGCGCTCCCGGTGACGGCCAACGGCAAGCTGGACCGCCGGGCGCTGCCCGAGCCGCAGACCCACGTCGAGAGCCGGGCCCGGGAGCCGCGCACGCCGGCCGAACGCACGCTGGTCGCGGTCTTCGCCGAGCTGCTGGGCGTGCCCGCGGTCGGCCCGGAGGACGACTTCTTCCTGCTCGGCGGCCACTCACTGCTGCTGATCCGGCTGGTCGAGCGCATCCACGCGGAGTTCGGCGTCGACCTGCCCGTGAAGACGCTGTTCGAGGCGCCGACCCCGGCCGCGCTGGCGCAGCGGCTGACCGGGCAGCGGCCCGGGCGCGCCGACGCCCCCTTCGAACCGCTGCTGGCGCTGCGGGCCGCGGGCGGCCGGGCACCGCTGTTCTGCGTCCATCCGGTGACGGGCGACGGCCTCGGCTTCATCGGCCTGCTGCGCGGGCTCGACCCGGACCAGCCGGTCTACGCCTTCCAGGGCATCGGCCCGGTCGGCGGCGGGGAGCGGCCGGCCGACGTGGACGGCCTGGCGCGGGAGTACCTGGCGCGGATGCGCGCCGTCCAGCCGCACGGCCCCTACCGGGTGCTCGGCTGGTCCTTCGGCGGGCTGGTCGCGCACCAGATCGGCGTGCTGCTGCGCGAGCAGGGCGAGCAGGTCGACCTGGTCGCGCTGCTGGACAGCCATCCGGCGCCGCCGGACGCCGGGGAGGTCACCGACACCGCCGTGCTGGCCGAGCTGCTGACGGCGACGGGCGCGCCCGCCGCCGAGGTGGCGGCCGTCCTGGCGCAGCAGTGGCGGCCCAAGCCCTCGGAGCTCCTCGACCGGCTGGCCGTGGCGCTGCGCGAGGCCGCGCCGCGCGACGAGGACGAGCTGGCGGTGTTCCTCGACTCCTGCCGCTACCACGCCGGGCTGATGGCGGCGTGGACCCCGGGGGTGCTCGACGCGCCGCTGACCACCTTCACCGCGACCGGCGACCACCGGCCGCAGCAGACGGTGGCCGTCTGGTCGGCCCACACCACCGGGCCGGTGGCCGACCACCCGCTCGCCGCCCGGCACCTGGACCTCGCCGACGCCGGGCCGATCGACGAGATCGCCCGGGTCGTCGCCGCCGTCCTGCGACGGGCCGACGAGGGCCGGCGATGACGGTCCGTCCGGAGCGTTCCGGACGGACCGCCACCCGCCGCCCGGCCCCGTCGTACGGAACCGGGCGGCCGGGGTCAGGCGCCCGGCGCCCGGCCCTCCTGGGGGCCGTCCGCGGTGTCCAGGCACGCCCGGGCCTGCGCCGCGAGCTCCGCGAGCACCTCGGCCCGCTGCTGGTGCAGGAAGAAGTGGTCGCCCGGCAGGATGCGGTGGCGGAAGCCGGCCGCCGTGGTGGACCGCCAGCCGGTGATCCACTCCGGTCCGGCCATCAGGTCGTCGGCGCCGCCGAGCGCCAGCACCGGGCAGGGCAGCACGGTCGGCCGGATCCGGTCGTTGTACTCGCCCAGCAGGGTGACGTCGGCCCGGAGCACCGGCAGGATCATCTGCATCAGGTCGGCGAACTCCAGCACCTCGGCCGGGGTCCCGCCGAGGCCGACGATGCGCTCCAGGAGTTCGTCGTCGGTGAGTCCGTGCAGCCGGGTGACGTCCGGCGTGCCGGGGGCCCGGCCGCCGGAGACCACGAGGGACAGCGGCAGCGGCAGCGCCTCGGCGGCGAGCCGGCGGGTCGTCTCGTAGGCGATCCGGGCGCCCATGCTGTGGCCGAAGAGGATGAACGGTTCGTCCGCCGGGCGGCTCGCCAGCAGGGCGAGCAGGCCGTCGACGACCTCGTCCATGACGGCCGACGGCGGCTCGGCGAGGCGGGTGCCCCGGCCCGCCAGTTCCACCGGAACGATCGTCAGGCCCGGCTGCTCGCCGGACCGGGCCCACGGCAGGTAGGCGCTCGCGGAGCCGCCGGCGTGCGGCAGGCAGTAGACGCGCACGGGCCCGGACCGCCCGTTCGGCGCGGCGTCCCGGTGCCACGGCGTCCATCGGGCCACCTCGTCGTGCTGTACGGCGGACGAACCGGTCATCGCTGCTCCTTTTTCTTCCCCAGTCAATTACGCGAAGCCTGAACAGGCCTCCCACACGACTTTATGCGGTAATTCACGGGTTGGTCCAGCCCGTATTCCGGCATGCCCCGAGAAGGTCTAACCGGGCGATGCCGCAGCTCAGTTGTGCCCTGAAATAGTTGGTTGGCGCATAAGGATCTTGAGTCTTTCCCGGAACACCGAGCTCTGTTACGGTGCTCCTCGTCCGGGTTTCTTTCGGATATTTCCAGAGTATTTCGATCGGCGAGTTCCGACGACGAGTTCCGACGACGAGTTCCGAACGCACGACGGGAGAGGGCGGACAGAATGTGCGGAATAACCGGCGTATTCGTCCTGGGCGGCGGTCGCCCGGCCGATGCCGCCGTGGTCCGGGAGATGACGGCGTGCCTGGTGCACCGCGGCCCCGACGACGACGGCCACTACGCCACGGACGGCCTGTGCCTGGGCTTTCGCCGGCTGGCCCTGAACGACCTCGCCGGCGGCAACCAGCCGCACCGCACCGAGGACGGCACCCTGGTCTCGGTCTGCAACGGCGAGATCTACAACCACCGCGAGCTGCGCACCGCGCTGAGCCGCCGCGGCCACCGGTTCCGCACCGAGAACGACACCGAGGTGCTGCTCCACCTGTACCGCGAGTACGGCGAGGACCTGACGGCCCACCTGGACGGCCAGTTCGGCTTCGCGCTGCACGACGGGACCGCACAGCGGCTGCTGCTCGCCCGCGACCGGGCCGGCATCGTCCCGCTCTTCTACACCGTCGCCGACGGCCAGCTGATCTTCGCCTCCGAGATCAAGGCGATCCTGCGCCACCCGGCCGTCAGCGCCCGGGTCGACCTGCGCGGCCTCGACCAGGTGCTGACGCTGCCCGGACTGGTCAGCCCGCGCACCATGTTCGAGGGCATCAGCGCCCTGCGCCCCGGCGAGCGGCTGATCGCCGACCGCTCCGGCGTGCGCACCGAACGGTACTGGGACCTCGACTTCCCGCTCGCCGCCGACCTCGACCCGGTGGCCCCCGAGGCCCTGGACCGGGAGCTGGAGCGGTACGCCCACCGCACCGCCGAACTGCTCGACGGGGCCGTGCGCAGCCGGCTGCTCGCGGACGTGCCGATCGGCATGTACCTCAGCGGCGGCCTCGACTCCAGCCTGATCGGCGCCCTGATGGCCCGGGCCCGGCCCGGCCACGCCTGGCCCAGCTTCTCCGTCACCTTCCCCGGCCGCGACTTCGACGAGGGCCCGCACCAGCGGCTGGTCGCCGCCAAGCTGGGCACCGAGCACCACGAAGTCCCGGTCGGCGAGCACGAGGTGGCCGAGCGGATCACCGCGATGGTGCGCCACGCCGAGGCACCCGTGCGCGAGTCGTACAACGTCTGCTCGCTGGCGCTGTCCGAGGCCGTCCGCGCCGCCGGGACGGTCGGCGCGCTCAGCGGCGAGGGCGCCGACGAGCTGTTCGGCGGCTACCCCGGCTACCGCTTCGACGCCACCGGGCTCGGCGGCAGCCGGCTCACCGGCCTGGACGCCCGGCTGGAGCGCGAGATCCGCGAACGGATGTGGGGCGTCGACCTCGGCTACGAGCAGGACCAGCTGCCCGCCCAGGAGTTCCGCCGCGAGCTGTACGCCGAGGACCTGGCTTACGGGCTGGACGAGTTCTCCGTCACCAACCAGCGCCTGGTCGACCCCGAGCGGCTGTCCGGGCGCCACCCGCTGCACCAGCGCTCCTACCTCGACTACCACCTGCGGCTCGCCGACCACCTGCTCGGCGACCACGGCGACCGGATGGCCCTGGCCAACGGCGTCGAGCTGCGCTTCCCCTTCCTGGCGAACGCGGTGGTCGACCACGCCACCACGCTGCCACCGGAGTTGATGCTCGCCCACGGCCGGGAGAAGGCCGTGCTGCGCCGGGCGGCCGAGGGGCTGGTGCCCGGCGAGGTGCTCAGCCGGCAGAAGTACGGATTCCGCGGCCAGACCAGCAGCCACCTGCTGAGCACCGGCGCCGACTGGTTCGAGGAGCTGGTCTCCCCCGCGACCGTCCGCCGCCAGGGCTACTTCGACCCGGACACCGTCGCCGCCCTGACGCAGCGTCAGCGCGGCGACGGCCAGCAGGTGCACGCCCACCTGGACACCGACTACCTGATGCTCGTCGCGACCTTCGCCCTCTTCGTCGAGGAGTTCGATCTGCCGTGCCTGGGATGACCGCCACAGCCGCCGGGCCGATCGCCGACCCCGGCACCCGCCCGCGCCACCCGCTGGTCGGGGTGGTCGGCGGCATGGGCCCGCTGGCCTCCGTCGAACTTCTGCGCACCGTCTACCGGGCCTGCCGGCTCCACCCCGAGCAGGACACCCCGCGGGTGCTGCTCTGGTCCGACCCGGCCGTGGTGGACCGCACCGAGGCCATCGGCAGCGGCGAACTCGACGAGCTGCGCCGCGCCGTGGAGTCCTCGCTGCGCGGCCTGCTGGCCGCCGGCGCGGAACGCGTGGTGATCGCCTGCATCACCGCCCACCACGTGCTCGGCGACCTGCCGGCCGACCTCGCGGCGCGCTGCGTCTCGCTGGTCGACGTGGTGCACGAGGAACTGGCCGCGGCCGGCGAACCGCACCTGCTGCTCTGCTCCTCCGGCACCGCCCGGGCCGGCATCCTCACCTCGGGCGCCGCCGGGGCCCGGGCCGCTGGCCAGCTGGTGGCGCTGCGCCCACCGGACCAGGAGGCGCTGCACCGGGAGATCCACCGCCTCAAGCGCGGCGAGGACCCGGCCCGCACCATCGACTTCCTGCGCGAGACCCTGCCCCGCTACGGCGTGCGGGCCTTCGTCGCCGCCTGCACCGAGCTGCACCTGGTCACCAGGGCGATCGAGGACGCCGGTCTGAGCGAGGCCCTGCCCTCCCTCGACCCGCTGACGGTCGTGGCCCACCGGATCATGAACGGAGAGTTGTGAGCCACACGAGCATCCTCGACCGCTGGGCCGACCAGGTCGAGCGCCGAGCCGCCGCCCCCGCCCTCGCCACCGCCGAGCGGGTCTGGAGCCACCAGGAGCTGGCCGGGCTGGCCGCCGGCCTGCGCGACCGCCTCGCCACCGGCACCGGCCCGGTCCTGGTTGCCTGCGCGGACCCCGTCCCGGTGGTCGCGGCGATCCTCGCCTGCGCCGCCACCGGCCGCCCGTTCGCCCCGGTGGACACCCGCCAGCCCGCCGCCCGCTGGACGGCCCTGCTGGAGGACCTCCGGCCGGGCACCGTGCTCGCCGACGCCGCCGGCCGCTCCGCGCTGGCCGCCGCCGGGCCGGGCCCGACCGTCGCCGGGCAGCACCTGGCCGTCGCCGGACAGGGCGAACTGCCGCTGCTCGCCGCCGAGTCGATCACCCCGCTGCCCTGGGCGGCCGACGACTGGACCGGCATCAGCGGCCCCGACGCCGGCTACGTCTACTTCACCTCGGGCACCACCGGCCGCCCCAAGGGCATCCGGGGCAGCTTCGAGGCGGTCGCGCACTTCCTGGACTGGGAGATCGCCGAGTTCGGCATCGACCCGGGCACCCGGATCTCCATGCTCACCTCCCCCGGCTTCGACGCCTTCCTGCGCGACGCCCTCGTCCCGCTGTGCGCCGGCGGCACCGCCGTGCTCCCGGCGCCCGGCGCCATCCCCGTCGGCGCGGCCCTGGCCCGCTGGCTGACCGAGCAGCAGGTCGACCTGCTGCACTGCGTGCCCACCGTGTTCCGCACCCTGCGCGCCGCCGGGCTGGCCGCCGACTCCCTGCCGCGGCTGCGCAGCGTGCTGATGGCCGGGGAGCCGGTCCGCCCCGCCGACATCGCCTGGTGGCGGGGCCTGTTCGGGGACGGCAAGGAACTGGTCAACCTCTACGGGCCGTCCGAGACCACCATGACCAAGGTCTTCCGCCGGCTCACCGCCGAGGACGCCGAGGCCGAGACCGTCCCGGCCGGCCGGCCGATGCCCGGGGTCGAGATCGCGGTGCTGTTCGGCGGACGCCCGGTGGTGGACGCGATCGGCGAGATCGAGATCCACACCCCGTTCCCGCTGCGCGGCTACCTGGGCGACGCGGCCGGCGGCTTCGTCGCACCGGACCGGTACCGCACCGGCGACCTCGGCCGCCTCGGCGCCGACGGCACCCTGGAGGTCCTGGGCCGCCGCGACCAGCAGGTCAAGGTGAACGGCGCCCGGGTCGAACTCGGCGAGATCGAGGACCTGCTGCGCCGCCACCCCGCGGTGGCGGACGTCTGCGCCGCCCTGGTCGAGGAGGCCGACGGCGAACCGGTGCTCTGCGCCTACCTGGTCGCCGACGGCGCCACCGACGAGGAACTGCGCGCGCACGCCGCCGAGGGCCTGCCCGCCCCCGCCCGCCCCGCCCTGTACCTGCGGCTCGCCGCGATCCCGCGCACCCTCAGCGGCAAGGCCGACCGGCGGGCGCTGCCCAGCCCGGCCGCCGCCCTGGCCGGGCGCACCGGCGAACAGCCGCTGGACGGCCTGGAGGCCGGCATCGCCGAGCTGTGGCGCGAGCTGCTGCACGTGCCCGCCGTCGGCCGGCACGACGACTTCGCCCTGCTCGGCGGGGACTCGCTGGGCATCGCCCGCCTGCTGGACGGGCTGCGCACCCGCTTCGGCGTCGAGGTGCCGCTGCGGGTGTACGTCGGCGACCCGACCGTCGCCGGGCTGGCCGCGGCCGTCGCCGCCGGCCGCGCGGACGCCTCGCCGGAGGGCGGCCGCCGATGAGCCGCGACACCTCCCTGCCGCTGCGCGGCGACCGCGCCCGCGCGCCGCTGTCCTACGCCCAGCGGTCCATCTGGCGGGCCGAGCAGGTGCTGCCCGGCACCGCCCTGCACAACGAGAGCGCCGCCTTCCACGTCAGCGGCCCGCTGGACGTGGCCGCCCTGGAACGGGCGCTGGCCGCCGTCGCCCGGCGGCACGAGGTGGTGCGCTGCGCCGTCACCGCCGACGGGGCGGGCGAGCCGTGGCAGCTGTTCGCCGACCGGGTCCGCCCCGCCGTCGAGACCGTCGACCTGACCGGCGTCCCCGAGGGCGAGCGCGCGGACCGGCTCGCCGAGCTCACCGCCCGCGCCGTGGCCGTGCCCTTCGACCTGGCCCGGCCCCCGCTGATGCGCACCCAGCTGTTCCTGCTGGGCGGGGACCGCTCGCTGCTGCTGTTCACCGCCCACCACATCGTGGTCGACGCCTGGGGCTTCGGCGTCTTCCTGGAGTCGCTGGCCGCCTGCTACGCCGCCGAACTCGGCGGCGAGGCCCCGGACCCGGACCCGGCCCAGGAACCGGCCGCCGGACCCGACTTCGGCGACTTCGCCGCCTGGCAGCGCGGCGACGACAGCGACACCAGCCACGCCGGCGGAATCGATCACTGGCAGACCCGGCTGGGCGGCGAACTGCCCACCGCCGACCTGCCGTCCGACGTCGGCCCCGGCGGCGACCCGGCGGCCGGCGCGCTGCACCACTTCACCGTCCCCGCCGACCTGGCCGCCCGGCTCAGCGCCTTCGGCCGGGGCGAACTGGCCAGCCTGTCCACCGTGCTGCTCACCGCCTTCTGCGCCACCGCCGCCCGCTGGACGGGCCAGGACGACCTGGTGGTCGGCATGCCGGTGGCGACCCGCGGCCGCACCGCGCTGGCCGGCGTCGTCGGACCGCTGCTCAACCTCGTCGCCCACCGCAGCGACCTCGGCGGCGAGCCGAGCTTCCGGCAGGCCCTGGCCCGCACCCGCCGGCACCTGAAGGCCGACCTGCGCCACCGCGACACCCCCTTCGACCTGGTCCTGGAGCGGCTGGGCCGGGCCGCGGGCGGGCGCACGCCGCTGTTCCAGCTGATGTACTCCTTCCACAGCGGCCCCACCACCACCCTGGAGCTGCCCGGCGTCACCACCGCCCCGGCGCCCTCGCACAGCGGCACGGCCAAGTACGACCTGACCTTCTTCCTGCGCCCGCGCCCCTCGGGCGCGCTGGACGCGACGCTGGAGTACCGCACGGCGCTGCTCGCCCCCGAGACGGCGGCCGACTTCGCGGACTCGCTGCTGTGCCTGCTGGAGGCCGCCGCAGCCGACCCGGACCGGCCGCTGGCCGAGCTTCCGGTGCTCTCCGAAGGCCGGCGCCGGCGCGTCCTGGTGGACTTCAACCGGGCGCCCGACGCCGAGCGCGCCTGGGCCACCGTGCCCGAGGCGCTGCGCGAACTCGCCCGGCAGGACGGCGCCGCACCGGCCGTCGAGTCACCCGGCCGCGCGTTCAACCGGGCCGCGGCCGACGCGGCCGCCGACCTGGTCGCCCGCCGGCTGGTGGCCCGGTACGGCGTGGCGCCCGGCGACCGGGTGGCCCTGCGCGTCGAGCGCGGCGCGCAGCTGGTGCCGCTGATCGTCGGCATCTGGCGGGCCGGGGCCGTGCTGGTCCCGCTGGACGAGGCCATGCCCGCCGCGCGGGCCGAGCACGTGCTCGCCGACAGCGGCGCCCGCCTGCTGATCGGCGACCCCGCCGAGGGGCTGCCCGCCGCCGACCCGGCCGCGCTGCTCGACGAGGGCCCGGACGCCGGGACCGGGCAGCCGCTGCCCGGCGCCGGCCCCGAGGACCTCGCGTACCTGATGTACACCTCGGGCTCCACCGGGCTGCCCAAGGGCGTGGCGGTGCCGCACGGCTGCGTCGCCAACCTGCTGCACAGCGTGGTCCGCGCCGAGCCGGGACTGCGGGCCGACGACACCCTGCTCGCCGTCACCTCGATCACCTTCGACATCTCCGTCCTGGAGCTGTTCGCCCCGCTGCTGGCCGGCGGCCGGGTCGTGGTCGCCCCGCGCGAGAGCGTCCGCGACGCCGAGGCGCTGGGCGCGCTGCTGGAGCGCAGCGGCGCCACCGTCATGCAGGCCACGCCCTCGCTCTGGCGCGGGCTGCTGGACGGCGGCTGGGCGGGCCGGCCCGGACTGCGGGCGCTGTGCGGCGGCGAGGCCCTGGACGCCGACCTCGCGGATCGGCTGCTGGCTCGCTGCGCCGGGCTGTGGAACCTGTACGGGCCGACCGAGACGACCATCTGGTCCACCGTCGGGCGGGTGCTGCCCGGCGAGGGCGTCACGGTGGGGCGCCCGGTGGCCGGCACCGTCTGCTACGTCCTGGACCGGCGGCTGCGGCCGGTGCCGCGCGGGGCCGTCGGCGAGCTGGTGATCGGCGGGGCCGGCGTGAGCGCCGGGTACCGCAACCGCCCGGAGCTGACCGCCGCCGCCTTCGTGGCCGACCCGGTCGACCCGGCCGGCGGCACCGTCTACCGCACCGGCGACCTGGCCCGCCACCTGCCGGACGGCCGGATCGTCGTGCTCGGCCGGGCCGACCAGCAGGTGAAGATCCTCGGTCACCGCATCGAGGTCGGCGAGGTGGAGTCCCTGCTCGCCGCCCACCCCGAGGTCCGCCAGGCGGCGGTGGTCGTGGACCGGGGGCAGCCCGCCGGGCCCCGGCTGGTCGCCTTCGTCACCGCCCGCACCGGGGACGACGGGCTGCCCGACCGCCTGCGCCGGCACCTGCGCGAGCGGCTGCCCGCCGCCGCCGTCCCCGGGGTGATCGCCCCGCTGCCCGCGCTGCCGCTCAACACCAGCGGCAAGGTGGACCGGCCGGCGCTGCTGCTGCGCGCCGGGGAGCTCACCGCCGCCCGGCGCAGCGCACCGGTCACCGAGGCCGAGCGGGCCGCCGTCGCGCTCTGGGCGGAGGTCCTGGGCCTGCCGCCCGAGCGGGTCGGCACCACCGACGACTTCTTCGCCGCCGGCGGCAACTCCATCGCCGCGACCCGGCTGCTCGGCCGGGTCCGGGCCCGCTTCGGCGCCGCGCCCTCGCTCGCCGAGTTCTACACCGACCCCACCCCCGCCTCCCTGGCGCGGGTGCGGCCCGCCGCCCCGGCGCCCGCCGTCCGGACGGCCGGGCCGGCCCCGGACGCCGTCCCGATGACCGACCAGCAGCGCCAGCTGTGGCTGCTGCACCGCCTGGCCCCCGACTCGCCCGCCTACCACCTGCCCGCCGCGCTCGACCTGACCGGCCCGGTGGACGAGGCGGCCCTGACCGGGGCACTCGCCGACCTGACCGCCCGGCACCCGGTGCTCGCCGCCTGCTGCGAGCTGCGCGAGGACGGCCCGGTGCTGGTCCTCGCGCCGCCCGCCGCACCGGCCCTGGCCGTCCTGGACGCGGCGCCCGAGGAGGTGCCCGAGCTGGCCCGGGCGGAGGCGGTGCGCCCCTTCGACCTGGCCGGTGAGCCGCCGCTGCGGCTCACCCTGGTGCGCACCGGCCCCGAGCGCTCGGTGCTGCTGTGCACCGCGCACCACCTCGCGGTCGACGGCTGGTCGATCGGCGTGGCCGTGCGCGAGCTGGCCGCGCTGTACGCCGCCCGCCTCGGGCTGGCCGAGCCGCCGCCCGCGCTCGACCTGGACTTCGCCGGCTACGCGGCCGACTGCGCCGACGAGGCGGGCCTGAGGCTGCGCCAGGAACACCTGGAGTACTGGCTGAAGCGGCTCGACGGGCACCCCGGCGTGCTCGACCTGCCCGCCGACGCACCGACCCGGGCGCGGCCGACGGGAGCCGGCGAGACCCTGCCGGTGGCGCTCGCCCCGGAGCTGACGGCCGCGCTGCGCGAGGGCGCCGCCCGGCTGCGCACCACGCCCTTCACCCTGCTGCTCGCCGTGTACGCGGCGCTGCTGGGCCGCTACGCGGGCAGCGACGACGTGCTGGTGGGCGTGCCCGTCGCCAACCGCGACCGGCCCGAACTGGAGTCGCTGGTCGGCTCGTTGGCCAACACCCTGCCGGTGCGCGTGGACCTGGCCGGGGCGCCGTCCTTCGCCGAGCTCGCCGCCCGCACCGGGCGGGCGCTGGCGGGCGACCTCGGCCGTCCGCTGGTCGCCTTCGACCGGCTGGTGGCCGGCCTCGGCCTGCCCCGCGACCCGGGCCGCCCGACCCTGGTCCAGGCCTCGCTGGTGTTCCAGGACGCGCCGCCGGCCGACGTCCGGCTGGGCGCGGCCGCCGGCGTGCTGCGCCAGGTCCCCACCGGGGCGGCCAAGTACGACCTGACCCTGGCCCTGGACGAGCGCGCCGACCGGATCGCCGGCGCCCTGGAGTACGCCACGGACCGCTTCGGCCCGCAGTTCGCGGACCGCTTCGCCCGGCACTTCCACGTCCTGCTGCGGGCCGCCCTGGCCTCGCCGCAGGCCCCCCTCGACGCCGTCGAGCTCACCGACCCCGCTCTGCCCGCCCCGCGCCCGGCCCGCCCCGCGGGCGAGGCGCGCGCCGGGCACGCCGTCTCGGTGTCCGAGCTGTTCCGGGCCCGGGCCACCGCCCGTCCGGACGCCCCCGCGATCCGGGCCGAGGGCGTGACGGTCGGCTACCGGCAGCTCGACGTCTGGAGCGACCGGATCGCGTCCCGGCTGCTGGAGCGCGGCGCCGCCCCCGGCCGGTTCGTCTCGGTGCTGCTGCCCGCCGGCCCGGTGCAGAGCGCCGCGATCCTCGGCGTCGCCAAGACCGGGGCCGCCTTCGCGGTGCTCGACCCGGCCGACCCGGACGCCCGCCTGACCGCGCTGCTGGCCGACGCCGAACCGGTGTGCCTGCTGGCCGCCGAGAGCACGCTCGCCCTGCACCCCGAACTGCGGGAAGGCGTCGGGCACTTCGCCGGTATCCCGGTCGAGGCCGTCGACCCGCGGGTGCCGGCCGCCGACGAGCCCGCGGGCCCCGCCCCGGCCGCCTCACCCGCCGGCCCCGGCGACCCGCTCTGCCTGGTCTACACCTCCGGCTCCACCGGCACGCCCAAGGGCATCGCCCTGCCGCACGCGGCGCTCGCCCAGTTCGCCCACTGGCAGCGCGAGCACTTCGGCATCCGGTCGGACAGCCGGATCGCCCAGTGGGCCCCGTTCACCTACGACGCCGCGTACACCGAGGTGTTCGCCGCGCTCTGCTCGGGCGCGGTGCTCTGCCTGCCGCCGCAGGGGCTGCGCCGCGACCCGCTCGCGGTGGCCGGGTGGCTGCGGGCCGAGCGGATCACCCAGATCCAGACCGTCCCGGCCTTCTTCCAACTGGTCACCGAGGCGCTGGACGCCACCGGATCGCACCTGCCGGACCTCGCCCACGTGCTGATGGCCGGCGAGGTGCTCCCGGTGGCCCTGGCCGCCGCCTGGGCGCACCGTCCCGACCGGCCGCGGCTGCACAACCTCTACGGGCCCACCGAGTGCGTGCTGGCGACGCACCGCGAGCTGGCGCCGGGCGAGGAGTTCCCGGCCGGGGTACCGATCGGCAGCCCGATCCCGGGCCGCGAGGCGGTGGTCCTGGACCGCCGGGGCCGGCTCTGCCCGGTCGGCGTGGTCGGCGAGATCCACCTGCGCAGCGACTTCCTGGCCGGCTCGTACCACCGCAGGCCCGAGGAGAGCGCCCGGGCGTACGTCGCCGACCCCTGGCAGGCCGGGGGCCGGCTGTACCGCACCGGGGACCTGGGCCGCCGCCTCCCGGACGGCGAGCTGGCGTTCGTCGGCCGGATCGGCAGCCAGCTGAAGATCCGCGGCAACCGGATCGAGCTGGAGGAGATCGAGGCGCTGCTGGAGCTGCACCCCGGGGTCCGCGAAGCGGCCGCCGCCGCGCACGGCCAGGGCGGGGCCCGCCGACTGGTCGGCTACGCGGTCGCGGCGCCCGGGGTCACCGGCGCCGAGCTGCGGGCGCACCTGGCCGAGCGGCTCCCGGCGGCGGTCGTGCCGGACACCGTGCTGCTGCTGGACGCGCTGCCCAGGACGCGCACCAACAAGCGGGACCGGGCCCGGCTGCCGCTGCCCGGGGCCGCCGCCCGGCCCGCCGACGCCGCCCCGCTGGCCGGGGTCGAGCAGCTCGTCGCCGACGCCTGGCGCCAGTTGCTGGGCGGCGGCCCGGTCGGCCGGCACACCAACTTCTTCGAGGCCGGCGGCGACTCGCTGCTGGCCGCCCGGCTCCAGCTGGAGCTGGCCCGCCGCCTGGAGCGGCCGGTCCGGCTGGTGGACGTCTTCGGGCGGCCCACCATCGCCGAGTTCGCGGCCGGCCTCACCGAGGGCGCCGCCCCGGACGGCCGGGCCGCCGCCGAGACCGCCGAGCCGCGCGGCGAACGCCGCCAGAGCGCCGTCCGGGCCCGCGCCAGGGCCCGCCGCGAGGCCCGGGACCGGGCCGAGGGCCCGGCCGCCGACCAGCACACACCGGCCGGGCCGACGACCCGGACCGCACCGACAGGGAGGGACTGACATGGACGTTCAGGGCGTGATGACGGAGCTGCACGGCATCCTCGGCACCGAGGGGCTGGAGCGGGTCGAGGAGTGCCTGCGCATCCTCACCGGCGAACAGGCCCCGGAGTACCTGCACGACGACCAGGAGCCGACCCGGCTGTTCTTCCCCGGGATCAGCGCCCTGCCCTGGCACGACACCGCCGAACTGCCCTGGGTGGCCCGGATGGAGGAGGCGTACGACCGGATCAAGGCCGAGTTCCTGGAGCTGCGCGCCGAGCAGGCCCGCTTCGCCCCGTACGAGGACCTGTACACCAAGGAGCTCGGCTGGCAGGGCTGGGACACCTACCAGCTGTACCGCAACGGCAGCTGGCGCGACGAGGTCCTGGAGCGCTGCCCCGAGACCCACGCCGCCGTCTCGGCGAGCCCGCACGGGCCGCGCGACGGCATGTTCACCATCCTCAACCCCGGCGTGCACATCACCCCGCACACCGGCGGCGTGAACCTGCTGCTGACCGCGCACCTGCCGCTGATCGTGCCGCCCGGCTGCGCCATCAAGGTCGGCGACGACGAGCGGGGCTGGGAGGAGGGCAAGGTGATCCTCTTCGACGACAGCTTCATCCACGAGGCCTGGAACAAGGGCACCCAGCAGCGCGCCGTCCTGCTCTGGGACGTCTGGCACCCGGAGCTGACGCCCGTCGAGGTCCGGGCCCTGGAGTTCCTGATGCCCCGTTTCCAGCGCTACCTCATGGCGGTCTGAGCCGCACGGCGGCCCTGAACCCCATGGCGGTCTGAGCCCCGGCCGCGTACCCGGTCCTGCCCGCCCCGCCGCGCGCGGAGCCCACCTCACCCACGGAGAACACCTTGAACGCACAGCCGGTCATTCCCGACGAGGCCGAGACCGACGGCCGGGTCGCCGTCGTCGGCCTCTCGGGCCGCTTCCCCGGAGCCGATTCCGTCGACGCGCTGTGGGAGCTGCTGGCCTCCGGCACCGAGGCGATCAGCCGGTTCGGCCCCGAGGAGCTGCGGGCCGCCGGGGTGCCGGACGGCGAGGCCGGCAAGCCCGGGTACGTGGCCGCCAAGGGCGTGCTGGCGGATGTCGCCGGCTTCGACTCCCAGCTGTTCGGCTACAACGCGCTGGAGGCCTCGGTCATCGACCCGCAGCAGCGGATCTTCCTCGAATGCGCCTGGGAGGCGCTGGAGGACGCCGGCTGCGACCCCGACCGGGCGCGCGGGCCGATCGCGGTCTACGCCGGGTCGCTGCTGAGCACCTACCTGATCCACAACCTGCTGCCGCGCACCGACCTGCGGGACTCCCTCGGCGTGCCGATGCTCTTCCAGGGCAACCAGCCCGACCAGCTGGCCCCCCGCGCCGCGTACAAGCTCAACCTGCGCGGCCCGGCGGTCAGCGTGCAGACCGCCTGCTCGACCTCGCTGGTCGCGGTGCACCTCGCGGTGCAGAGCCTGCTGTCCGAGGAGTGCGACCTCGCGCTCGCCGGCGGCGTCACCGTCACCGTGCCGCACCGCTCCGGCTACCTGCCGGTGCCCGGCGGCATCGAGTCCCCGGACGGGCACTGCCGGCCCTTCGGCGCCGAGGCGGCCGGCACGGTCTTCGGCAACGGCGCGGGCGTCGTGGTGCTCAAGCGCCTCGCCGACGCGCTCGCCGACGGCGACCGGGTGCACGCCGTCATCCTCGGCTCGGCCGTCAACAACGACGGCGCGAACAAGGCGGGTTACACCGCCCCGGGGGTCGCCGGCCAGACCGCCGTGATCCGCGAGGCGCTGTCCGTCGCGGGCGTCGCCCCGGACAGCATCGGCTACGTCGAGGCGCACGGCACCGGCACCCCGATCGGCGACCCGATCGAGGTCGAGGCGCTCACCGCCGCCTTCCGCGCCGAGCAGGACGCCGACGACAGGTCCGCCACCGGCTGGTGCGGCCTGGGCTCGGTCAAGTCCAACCTCGGCCACCTGGACACCGCCGCCGGCGTCACCGGCCTGATCAAGGCCATCCTGACGGTGCGCGGCGGCCGGATCCCGGCGAGCCTGCACGCCGAAGCCGTCAACCCCGAACTCGGCCTCGCCGACAGCCCGTTCTTCGTCCCGGCCGGCCTCACCGACTGGCCGGTCGCCGACGGCCCGCGCCGGGCCGCCGTCAGCGCCTTCGGCATCGGCGGCACCAACGCGCACGTGATCCTGGAGCAGGCCCCCGAGCCGGCCCCGCGCGAGGCCGCCGCACCGGGCGCCGTCCCCGTCGCCCTGCCGCTGTCGGCCCGCACCGCCGCCGCGCTGGACGCCGCCGCCGAGCGGCTCGCCGACGACCTCGCCGCCCACCCGGACCGCCCGCTGGCCGACGTCGCCCGCACCCTGCGCACCGGCCGCCGCCAGCTGGTCCAGCGCCGCGTCGTGGTCGCGGACGACACCGCCGCCGCCGTGGCCGCGCTGCGCGGCGCCGGCCGCCGGGAGTCGGTCCGGGCCCGCGCCGGGCAGGGCGCCGCCCCCGTCGCCTTCCTGCTGCCCGGCCAGGGCGCGCAGTACCCGGGCATGGCCCTGGGCCTGCACCGGGCGCACCCGGTCTTCCGGGCCGCCCTGGACGAGGCCGCCGACCTGCTGCGCCCGCACCTGGGCCTCGACCTGGTCGAGCTGCTGCGCGGCGGCGACGCCGACCTGCTGCGCCGCAGCTCCGTCACCCAGCCCGCCGTGCTGGCGGTCGGCCACGCCACGGCCGCGCTGTGGCGGCACTGGGGCGTGCGCCCGGCGGCGCTGCTGGGCCACAGCCTCGGCGAGTACACCGCGGCGCTGCTCTCCGGCGTCCTCGACCTGCCCGAGGCGCTCGCCCTGGTCGCCGCCCGCGGCCGGCTGATGGAGCAGACCGCGCCCGGCGCGATGCTGGCCGTCCCGCTGGACGAGGCGGCCGCGGCCGACCTCGCCGCCGCGCACGGCCTGGACCTCGCCGCCGTCAACGGACCGGGCGCCTCGGTGCTGTCCGGCAGCGCCGAGGCCGTCGAGCGGGCCGCCGCCGAGCTGGGCGAGCGGGGCCTGCGCGCCCTGCGCCTGCCGGTGGAGCGGGCGTTCCACAGCGCCCTGTGCGCGCCCGCCGCCGAGCAGTTCGCGGCCGAGCTCGCCAAGGTCACGCTGCACGAGCCCACCGTGCCGTTCCTGTCCAACCTCACCGGTGACTGGATCACCCCGGAGCAGGCCACCGACCCCGGTTACTGGGTGCGCCAGATGCTCGCCCCGGTGCGCTTCCACGACGGGCTCACCCGCCTGGCGGCGCTCGACGAGCGGATGGTGCTGGTGGAGACCGGCCCCGGCAGCGTGCTGACCGACCTGGCCCGCGCGGCCGCTGAGGGCACCGCCGGGCCGCGGCTCGCCCTGCCGCCGCTGCCCACCCGCGGGCGGCGCGGCGCCGAGGACGAGCCCGGCAGCGCCGTCCTCGCGCTCGGCAGCCTGTGGGCGCACGGCGCCGCCGTGGACTGGGAGCCCGTCGACGCCGACGCCCGCCCCGCCGACCTGCCCGGCTACCCGTTCGAGCGGCTCCCGCACTGGATCGAGCCCGCCGTCCCCGGCCGGGCGCCCGCCACCGCGCTGCCCGCCGCGGACCTCGACGCCGTCCACGCGACCGTCGACTGGCGCCCGCTCGGCGAGAGCGCCGGGGACGACCCGCTGGCCGGCCGCCGCCAGACCTGGCTGGTCCTGCTGGACCGGGCCGCCGCCGCCCAGCCCCTGGTCGAGCTGCTGACCGCGCGCGGCCAGATCGTCACCACCGTCCAGCCCGGCCCGGCCTACCGCCGGGTGCGCCGCGGCGTCTACGAGCTCGACCCCTCCGACCCGGCCCAGTACGCGAAGCTGCTGGCCGACCTGCGCGGCCTGGTCCGCACGCCCACCGCCGTCCTGTACGCCTGGGGCCTGGACGAGACGCCGGACGAGACCGCCGGCTACTTCGGCCTGGTCCACCTCGCCCGGGCGATGTCCGCCGAGAGCGTGCTGAACGAGGTCCGGCTCGGCGTCGTGACCGCCGGGGCCTTCCCGGCCGCCCCCGGCGAGCAGCCCCGGCCCGCCGCGGCCCTGCTCAGCGGCCCGGTCCAGGTGCTCGGCGAGGAGTACCGCAACCTGCGCTGCACCCAGGTCGACCTCGCCGTCGGCGCCGCGCTCGACGAGGCCGCCGCCGACGCGGTGGTGCGCGCCGTGCTCACCGGCCCTGCCCGGCTGCTCGCCCTGCGCGAGGGCGCCCTGCTCACCCGCACGGTCGAGCCCGCCGAGCGCCCCGTCCCGACCGCCCCGGCCCGGGTGCGGGCCGGCAGCACCTGGCTGCTCACCGGCGGCCTCGGCGGGATCGGCCTGACCCTCGCCCGGGCCCTGGCCCGGGCCGGCGCCGCCCGGCTCGTCCTGCTCGGCCGCGGCGCCGCCGACGAGGCCGTGCTCGCCACAGTGCGCGAGAGCGGCGCCGAGGTGCTGGCCGTCCAGGCCGACGTCACCGACGCCGAATCGCTGGACCGGGCGCTGGAACAGGCCCGTTCGGCCTTCGGCCGGATCGACGGCGTCGTCCACGCGGCCGGCGTGCCCGGCGGCGGCTCCATCGAGCTGCGCTCCGACGACAGCATGCGCACGGTCCTCGCCCCGAAGACCGCCGGCCTGCGCCACCTGCTCGCCGCGCTGCGGCCCGGGGAGGCCGAGGTGCTGGTGCTCTGCTCCTCGCTCGCCACCCTGATCCCGACCTACGGCCAGGCCGACTACGCGGCCGCCAACGCCTACCTCGCCGCCGTCGCGGAGGCCGAGGCCGCGCGCGGCGAGCGCCACGCGGTGGCCGTCGACTGGGACATGTGGGCCGGCGTCGGCATGGCCAGCCGGGCCGAGGTCCCCGAGGCCCTGCGGGCCTTCCAGGCCGACATGCTGGCCGGCGCGCTCACCCCCGAGCAGGGCGCCCGCGCCTTCGCCGCCCTGCTGGAGGGCCCGCCCGGACGGGCCGTGGTGGCCCGGGCCGGCGCCGCGATCGCGGACGGCACGCTGCGCACCTCCGCCGCCCCGGCCGCCGAGGCCCCCCGGACGGCGGCCCTGCCCCGCCCCGAGCTCGCCACGCCGTACACCGCCCCGGCCACCCCGACCGAGGAGCGCCTGGCCGAGATCTACGCCGAACTGCTCGGCCTCGACCGGGTCGGGGTGGACGACGACTTCCTGGAGCTCGGCGGGCACTCGCTGCTGGCCGCCCAGATCGCGGCCCGGCTGCGGGCCGAGTTCGAGGTCGACGTCCCCGCCCGGGTCTTCTTCGAGGGCGGCCGCGTCGCCGACCTCGCCACCGAGATCGAAGACCGCATCCTCGCCGACCTGGAGAACCAGTGACCAACCCCGCAGGCCGCCGCGAGGACCGCCTCGCCCGGCTCACCCCCGAGCAGCGCGCCGCCTTCGAGGCGCGCGCCCGGGGCCGCGCAGGCACCACCCCGGCCGCCACGGCCGGCCCCGCCGCCACCGCCCCCGCCGTGCCGCCGCGCGACCCGGCGCTGCCGGCGCCGCTGTCCTTCGGCCAGGAGCGGCTCTGGTTCCTGGAGCAGCTCACCCCCGGGCTCGGGGTGTTCAACGAGTACGTGGGCCTGCGCCTGAGCGGCCCGCTGGACGTCGCCGCGCTGGAGGCCGCGCTGGACGGCCTGGTGGAGCGGCACGAGGCGCTGCGCACCGTCATCGCCGCCGGCCAGGACGGCCCGGTGCAGCGGGTGCTGGAGCGCACCGCCCCGGTGCTGCGGGTGGTCGAGCCGGCCGGCGGCGAGGCCGGCTGGAGCGAGGCCGAGGAGCGCGCGCTGGCCGAGCGAGAGGCGGCCCTGCCGTTCGACCTGGAGCACGGCCCGCTGCTGCGCGCCCTGCTGATCCGCTCCGCGCCCGAGCGCGCCCTGCTGGTCGTGGTCAACCACCACCTGGTCGGCGACGCCTGGTCCCGCGCAGTGCTCGTGGAGGAGCTCTGCGCCCGCTACCGGGCCTTCCGCGAGGGCGGCCCGGCCCCCGAGCCGCTCGCCGTGCAGTACGCCGACTGGGCGCAGTGGCAGCGCCGCGAACTCACCGACACCGCGCTGGCCGAGCCGCTCGGCTACTGGCGCGAGCGGCTGGAGGGCGCCCCGCACGTCCTGGAGCTGACCACCGACCGGCCCCGGCCGGCCGTGCCCGGCCACCGGGGCGGCCGGGTGCACTTCACCCTGGACGCCGCCACCACCGAGGCCGTGGAGGGCGCGGCCCGGGCGGCCCGGGCCACCCCGTTCATGGTCACGCTGGCCGCCTGGCAAGCCGTCCTGATGCGCCACTCCGGCCAGCAGGACGTCGTGGTCGGCGTGCCCACCGCGGGCCGCGACCGGCCCGAACTCGCCGGGCTCGTCGGCATGTTCGTCAACAGCCTGGTGCTGCGCTCGGACCTCTCCGGCGACCCGACCTTCGGCGAACTGCTCGGCCGGGTGCGGGAGACCTCGCTCGGCGCGCTGGCCCACGCCCAGGTGCCCTTCGAGCGCCTGGTCCGCGAGCTGCGCCCGGACCGCGACCTCAGCCACGCCCCGCTCTACCAGGTGCAGTTCGGCTACCGCAACGTCCCCGCCCCCGACATCGCCCTGCCCGGCGTCACGGTCGAGCTGGTCGAGCTGGACAACGGCCTGTGTCGCACCGACCTGAGCCTGGAACTCGCCCGTGACGGCGAACTCACGGCAGGCGTCTGCGAGTTCAGCGGCGACCTGTTCGACGACGACACCGTGCGCACGCTGACCGAGGCGCTTCAGCGGGTGCTGGCCCGCGGCGCCGCCGACCCCGGACTGCGGCTCTCCGAACTGCTCGCGCTCACCCCCGTCGAGCAGGCCCTGCTGGCCTCGGCCGGCGACGGCCCGGCGCTGCCCGCGGACGCGCCGGACGTCGTGACGGCCTTCGCCGAGGCCGTGCGCACCCGCCCGGACGCCGAGGCCGTGCTGCCCGGCGGCCGCCCGGAGCTGGCCCTCACCTTCGCCCGACTGGACGCCCGGGTCGACGAGTTGCTCGCCCGCCTCCAGGCCGCCGGGGTGCGCCCCGGCGACCGGGTCGGCCTGTGCCTGCGCCGCGGCACCGACCTGCCCGCCGCCATGCTCGCCGTGCTCCGGGCCGGCGCCGCCTACCTGCCGCTCGACCCGGACTACCCGGCGGCCCGGCTGCGCCACGTGGTCGAGGACGCCGAGCCCGCCGTGGTCGTGGTGCACGCCGCGACCCGGGACGCCGCGCCCGCCGGCGCCCCGCTGCTCGACCTCGACGCCCCGGCCGAGTCCGCCGGACCCGCGCCCACAGCCGCACCCGTGGATCCGGACTCCCCCGCGTACGTCATCCACACCTCCGGCTCGACCGGCCGCCCCAAGGGCGTCGTCGTGCTGCGCCGCAACCTCACCGCCTTCCTGGCGGCGATGGACCGCGTGCTGGCGGACGACGGGGAGCCCGCCACCTGGCTGGCCGTCACCAGCGTCTCCTTCGACATCTCCGTCCTGGAACTGCTCTGGACGCTCAGCCGGGGCCACCGCGTCGTGGTCAACCCCGACCCCGGCACGGCGGCCCCCACCCCGGCCGCACCGGCCTCGCAGGACGCCCCGGCCGTCCCCGAGTTCAGCCTCTTCTACTTCGCCAGCGACACCGCCGGCGCCGAGCCCGGCCCCGACCAGTACCGGCTGCTGCTGGACGGCGCCCGCTTCGCCGACACCAACGGCTTCTCCGCCGTCTGGCTGCCCGAGCGGCACTTCCACGCCTTCGGCGGGCCGTTCCCGGCCCCCTCGGTGCTGGCCGCCGCGATCGCCCAGGCCACCCAGCGGATCGGGATCCGGGCCGGCAGCGTGGTGCTGCCGCTGCACCACCCCGTCCGGGTCGCCGAGGAGTGGTCGGTCGTCGACAACCTGTCCGGCGGGCGGGTCGGGCTCTCCTTCGCCTCGGGCTGGCACGCGGACGACTTCGTCCTCGCCAAGGACGCCTACCAGGACCGCCAGGCGCTCACCGTCAGCGGGATCGAGCAGGTGCGCCGGCTGTGGCGCGGCGAGCGGCTCCCCTTCGAGGGGCCCGGCGGCCGCACCGTCGACGTCCAGGTGCTGCCCCGCCCCGTCCAGGCCGAGCTGCCGTACTGGCTCACCTCCTCGGGCAACCCCGAGACCTGCCGGACGGCCGGCCGGGTCGGCGCCCGGCTGCTGACCCACCTGCTGGGCCAGAGCGTCGAGGAACTCGGCGAGAAGATCGCCCTCTACCGGGAGGCCTGGCACGAGGCCGGCCACCCGGGCGAGCCGCACGTGACCCTGATGCTGCACAGCTACGTCGGCGCGGACGCCGCCGACGTCCGGGCGCACGCCTGGCAGCCGTTCCGCGACTACCTGCGCAGCTCGGTCGGCCTGATCGAGAACCTGGCCCGCGGCCTCGGCATGGACGTGCGCAGCAACGACTTCACCGCGGAGGACCAGGAGGCCCTGCTCGACCACGCCTGCGCCCGCTACCTGGGCCACGGCTCGCTGATCGGCACCGCCGAGGAGTGCCTGCCGCTGGTGCACCGGCTGGCCGCGGCCGGCGTGGACGAGATCGGCTGCCTGGTCGACTTCGGCGTCGACACCGACGTCGCGCTGGCCGCCCTGCCCCGGCTGGCCGAGCTGCGCCGCACCGCGGCCGCCGCACCGGCCGCCCTCGCGGTCGCGGCCGACACCGAGCTGACGGCGCTGGTGCGCGCCCACGGCGTCACCCACCTGCAGTGCACCCCCTCGCGGGCCCGCACCCTGCTCGACGAGGCCGACCCGCAGGCCCTGCGCGGCCTGCGGCAGCTGCTGCTCGGCGGCGAGGCCCTCGACGCCGAGCTGGTGCGCCGGCTGGCCGAGCACCTCGGCGGCCCGATCCGCAACATGTACGGGCCGACCGAGACGACCGTCTGGTCCACCACCGCCGTGGTCGACCCGGCCGAGGGCCTGGTCACCATCGGCGGCCCGATCGCCGGCACCACCGTGCGCGTCCTCGACCCGTACGGGCGGCGGGTGCCCGTCGGCGTGCCGGGCGAACTCCTGATCGGCGGCGCCGGGGTGACGGCCGGCTACCTCGGGCTGCCCCGGCTCACCGACGAACGCTTCGTCGCCGACCCCGAGGCGACCGACCCCGCCTCGGCAAGCCCCGGGTCGGCCGGCTCCGAGTCGGCCGGCCCGGGCTCGGCCGACCCCGCCGCCCGGCTGTACCGCACCGGCGACCTCGTCCGCACCCTGCCCGACGGCCGCCTCCAGTACCTCTCGCGCAACGACCACCAGGTCAAGATCCGCGGCTTCCGGATCGAGACCGGCGAGGTCGAGGCCGCGCTCACCGCGCTGCCCGGCATCCGCCAGTGCGTGGTCACCGCCTACGGCCTGGGCACCGCCCGGGCCGCGCTGGCCGCCTACCTGGTGCCCGAGGACCCGGCCGCGCCGCCCGCCCCGGCCGAGCTGCGGGCCGCCCTGGCCGGGCAGCTGCCGGGCTTCCTGATCCCGTCCCGGTTCATCCCGCTCGACGCGCTGCCGCTCACCGGCAACGGCAAGGTCGACCGCGCGGCGCTGCCCGCCCCCGAGACCGTCCCCGCCGCCGGCCGCGACCGCACCGCGCCCGCCACGCCGACCGAGGAGCGGATCGCCGCGATCTGGCGCGAGGCCCTGACGCTCGACGAGGTCGGCACCGAGGAGGACTTCTTCGAGCTCGGCGGCCACTCCCTGCTGGCCGCCCGCATGGTCGCCGGGATCCGCCGCGACCTGGACGTCCAGCTGCCGCTGCGCACCCTGTTCGACTCGCCGACCGTCGCCGCCCTCGCCCGGGCCGTGGACGCGCTGGGCGCCGACGGGGCCACCGCGGCGCCCGCCCAACCGGTCGAGCTGCTGCCCGACCCGGCCCACCGCCACGAGCCCTTCCCGCTGACGGACGTGCAGCGCGCGTACTGGATCGGCCGCAGCGGCGCCGTCGGCGGCGACGTCGCCTGCCACCTCTACCTCGAAGTGGACGTCGCCGACGTCGACCCGCTGCGCCTCCAGGACGCCTGGCAGGCCCTGGTGCGGCGGCACGACGCGCTGCGCCTGGTCTTCGCCGAGGACGGCACCCAGCGCATCCTGCCCGAGGTGCCCGCGTACCAGCTGGCCGTCGAGGACCTGCGCGGGCTGCCGGAGCCCGAGCGGGCCGCCGCCCTCGCCGGGACCCGCGCCCGGATGTCGCACCAGGTGCTGCCCGCCGACACCTGGCCGCTGTTCGAGCTGCACGCCAGCCGGACCGAGGGCACCGACGCCCGGCTGCACCTGAGCATCGACACCCTGATCGCCGACGGCGGCAGCGTGCAGATCCTGCTGCGCGAGCTGCTGGCGATCTACCAGGGCTCGCTCGACCCGCGCCCGATGGAGCTCTCGTTCCGCGACTACGTGCTGGCCGAGCGGACCCGCCGCGAGGGCCCCGCGCTGCAGCGCGACCTCGACTACTGGCACGGCCGCCTGGAGACCCTGCCGCCCGCCCCCGCGCTGCCGCTGGCGCGGCGTCCCGAGGAGCTGACGCAGACCAGGTTCCACCGCCGCGAGGCGCACCTGCCCGCCGAGCTGTGGGAGCGGCTGAAGAGCCGGGCCGCCGCCGGCCGGGTCACGCCCTCGGCGCTCGCCCTGGCCGCCTACGCCACCGTGCTCGGCACCTGGGCGGCGGCCGACCGCTTCACCCTCAACCTGACGCTGTTCAACCGCGTCGGCGACCACCCCGACCTGGCCGCCATGGTCGGCGACTTCACCGCGCTCAGCCTCTTCGAGGTGGACGGCGCGACCGCCGGCTCCTTCGCCGAGCGGGCCCGCCGGCTCCAGGACCGGCTCTGGGAGGACCTGGACCACCAGCTGGTCAGCGGCGTGCGGGTCGGCGGCGACCTGGCCCGCCGACGCGGGGTGGCCGACGCCGCCATGCCGGTCGTCTTCACCAGCGAGCTCGGCGCCGGCGAGGTCGGCGGCAGCCGGGTGCTGCGGGAGCTCGGCGCCAAGGTCGCCCACACCATCACCCAGACCCCCCAGGTCTGGCTGGACCACCAGATCTCCGAGGACGAGGGCCGGCTGCGGCTGACCTGGGACGCCGTCGAGGAGCTCTTCCCCGAGGACCTGCTCGACGCGATGTTCGAGGCCTACACCGGCCTGCTCACCGCCCTCGCCGAGCGGCCCGACGCCTGGACGGACCCGTACCTGGCCGCCCTGCCCGCCGCCCACGCCGAGGCCTACCGCGCGCTCAACGCCACGGACGGCCCGCGGCCCGACGGTCTGCTGCACGAGCCGTTCCTCGCCCAGGCGCGCACCGCCCCCGAGCGGACCGCCGTGGTCTCCGCCACCGGCACCGTGACCTACGGCGAGCTGGAGCGCGCCTCCGCCGCCGTGGCCCACGCGCTGCGCGGGGCCGGCGTCGGCCCCGGCGACCTGGTCGGCGTGCGCGCCGACCGGGGCTGGGAGCAGGTCGCGGCCGCGATCGGCGTGATCCGGGCCGGCGGCGCCTACCTGCCGCTGGACGCCGGACTGCCGGCCGCCCGCGTCGCCCGCTCGCTCGAACACGCCGGCGCCACCGCGCTGCTCGCCCGGGAGTCCTGGGACGCGGCCGGCGCGGTGCCGGCCGGGGTCACCCTGCTGGGCTTCGAACAGGCGCTGGCCGCCCCGGCCGACGCCGAGCCGGCCCCGGCGCCCACCACCCCGGCGGACCTCGCGTACGTCATCTACACCTCGGGCTCCACCGGTGACCCCAAGGGCGTGATGATCGACCACCGCGGCGCGCTCAACACCGTGGTGGACGTCAACGACCGGTTCCGGGTCGGCCCCGCCGACCGCGTCCTCGGCCTCTCCTCGCTCGGCTTCGACCTCTCGGTCTACGACCTGTTCGGCACCCTCGCCGCCGGCGCCGCGCTGGTGCTGGTCGGGCCCGGGGAGGAGCGCGACCCCGCGCGCTGGTCCCGGCTGGTCGCCGAGCACGGCGTCACCGTCTGGAACTCCGTCCCCGCGCTGATGGAGATGCTGCTCGCGTACGCCGGCGGCAACCCGGCCGCCGACCTGGAGTCGCTGCGCCTGGTCATGCTCAGCGGCGACTGGATCCCCGTCGGCATGCCCGACCACGTCCGCGCGCTGTCGCCCAAGGCCGAGGTGATCAGCCTGGGCGGCGCCACCGAGGCGTCGATCTGGTCCGTGCTGCACCCGATCGGCGCGGTCGAGCCGGGCCGCCCGAGCATCCCGTACGGGCGGCCGATGCGGAACCAGGGCATGGTCGTCCTGGACGAGGCCTTCCGGCCGCGCCCGGTCGGCGTCGCCGGCGCCCTGTTCATCACCGGCGTGGGCCTGGCCGTCGGGTACCGCAACGCCCCCGAGCTCACCGCCCGGGCGTTCCCGACCCACCCGGTCACCGGGGAGCGCCTGTACCGCACCGGCGACCTGGCCAGGCTGCTGCCCGACGGCGAGCTGGAGTTCCTCGGCCGGGAGGACTGCCAGGTCAAGGTGCGCGGCATGCGCATCGAGCTGGGCGAGATCGAATCGGCGCTGGTCCGGATGGACGGCGTCCGGGAGGCGGCGGCGCTGGTCGAGGGCAACGGGCTCGGCGCCCGGCTCGCGGCCTTCGTGGTCCGCGAGGCCGCCCGGCCGCAGCCCGCCGCCCCCGCTCCCGCGGCGGCCCCGGCCCTGGACGCCGAGCGGGTCCGCCGGCTGGAGGCGCGCCTGCGCCAGCCCGGCCGCCGCGCCGACCTGGCGGGCCGTGAGGTCCTGCCCTTCGCCCTGCCGACCGACACCCTGGACCTGCGCCGGGCCGCCGCCCTGCGCGGCGCCGCCACCGGGTTCGCCGACGCCCCCGTGCGGCTGGCCGACCTGCACGCGCTGCTGACCGTGCTCGCCCGCCAGGACGAGGACGGCGTGCCCCGGTACGCCTACGGCTCGGCCGGCGGCCTGTACCCGGTGCAGACCTACCTGGCCGTCGCCCCCGGCAGGGTGGCGGGCCTGCCGGCCGGCACCTACTACGTCGACCCGGCCGGGCCGGCGCTGGTCGCCCTCGACGGAGCACCGGGCTCGGCCCGGGCGCTGGACCGGGCGCTCTACAGCGAGGCCAACGGGCCGCTGCTCGACCAGGCCGGCTTCGCCGTCTTCCTGGTCTCCCGGACCGCCGCGATCGCCCCGGTGTACGGCGAACTCGCCGACCGCTTCTGCCTGTTGGAGGCCGGGGCGATGGCGCAGCTGCTGCGCCACCGCGCCGCCGACTGCGCGGTGGCGCTCTGCCCGATCGGCGACGTCTTCCCGGATCCGCTGCGCGAGGCGCTGCGGCTGGAGGAGGGCCAGCGCGTGCTGCACACGCTCGTCGGCGGCCGACCGCTGAACGCGTCCGCCGAGGAGCCCGGCTCCGGCACCGACTGGACGGCCGCGCTGCGCGACGCGCTCGCCGAGCGGCTGCCCGGCTACATGGTTCCGCAGCGGGTGCGGGCGGTCGAGGCGCTGCCGCTGTCCGCCAACGGCAAGGTCGACCGGGCGGCGCTCGCCCGGCTGGGCGCCGCGGTGCCCGCCCCCGCCGTCGTCTCCGCCGTCCCCGTCGCCCCCGCCCTCGCGGCGGCCCCGGCTTCACCGGTGGCGCGAGCGGCGGCGCACGGGCCGAGCGCGCTCGGCGCGATGGAGCGGCTCACCGAGCTGTGGCGGGAGGTGATGGACGGGGCGGAGGTCGGCGTCGACACCAACTTCTTCGAGGCCGGCGCCAACTCCATCCACCTGGTCCGGGTCCAGCGGCGGATCGCCGAGGACTTCGGGCAGGAGCTCTCGGTGGTCGAGATGTTCGACCGGCCGACCATCCGTCACCTGGCCGAGCTGCTGGACCGGCCGGCCGGCGCCCCGGCGCCGCAGGCGGTACCGGCTGCATCGGCACCCGAGCCCGCCTCGGACACGGCCGGACCCGACACCGCTGGACCCGACACCGCCGCATCCGACACCGCGCAGCCCGCCGGCGGCGACCGCCGGCAGCACCACGAACGGCGCCGCGCCGCCCGCCGAGGCGGCTCCGGCACCGGCCCGACCGGCTGACCCCGACGGCCGGCGGCCGACACCCCGCACCCCGTGCCGGGTGTCGGCCGCCGGACCCCCGCGAGCCGCGTCGCATCACCACCCATGAGGAGAAAGCCCGATGACCACCCACGCCCCTGGGGGCCCGGCCGCCGCACCGCCGGACCTGCCGGACGCGATCGCCGTGACCGGCCTCGCCTGCCGGTTCCCCGGAGCTCCCGACGCCGGGGCCTTCTGGGCCAACCTGGTCGCGGGCCGCGAGAGCGTCACCTTCCGGAGCCCCGAGGAGCTGGCGGCCCTGGGCGTCCCCGCCGAACGGCTGGCCGACCCCCGGTTCGTCGGGGCGGGCGGCGTGCTGGAGGGCCTCGCGGAGTTCGACGCCGAGTACTTCGGCATCCCGCCCCGCGACGCCGAGCTGATGGACCCCCAGCACCGGCTGTTCCTGCAGTGCGCGGTCACCGCGCTGGAGGACGCCGGGCAGCTGACCGACGGCGTCGAGGGCGGCGTGGGCGTCTACGCCTCGGCCGGCTTCAACTCCTACCTGACGCACCACCTGCTGCCCAACGCGGCCCACCTGGCCGACCGGGCCGACGTCCAGTGGCTGGCCGCCGGGGACAAGGACTACCTCGCCACCCAGACCTCCTACCGGCTGGGCCTGACCGGCCCGAGCCTGAGCGTGCAGAGCGCCTGCTCCTCCGCCCTGCTCGCGGTCCACCTGGCCGCCGAGGCGCTGCTCAGCGGCGAGTGCGACGTGGCGCTGGCCGGCGCCGTCTCCGCCGGGATCGGCCAGGGGCTCGGCTACCTGCACGCCGAGGGCGGCATCCTCTCCGCCGACGGGCACTGCCGCCCCTTCGACGCCGACGCGACCGGCACGGTCTTCGGCAGCGGCGTCGGCGTGGTGGTGCTGAAGCGGCTGGCCGACGCGGTCGCCGACGGCGACACCGTACGGGCCCTGCTGCTCGGCTCGGCGGTCAACAACGACGGGAACCGCAAGGTCGGCTTCACCGCGCCGAGCCTGGACGGACAGGTCCGGGTCGTCTCGGCGGCCCAGTCCGTGGCCGGGGTCACGCCCGGCGAGGTCTCCTGCATCGAGGCGCACGGCACCGGCACCGCGCTCGGCGACCGGATCGAACTCGCCGCGCTGGGGCGGGTGTTCGCGGACGCCCCGGACTCCCGCCGGGTGCTCGGCGCGGTCAAGTCGAACGTCGGCCACCTGGACACCTGCGCCGGGATGGCCGGGCTGATCAAGACGGTGCTCGCACTCCAGCACCGCACGCTGCTGCCGACCGTGCACTTCGAGAGCCCCAGCCCCGAACTGGCCCCGGGCCTGTTCCGGGTGCTGACCGAGGCCGAGCCGTGGTCCGGCCGCGACGGCGCCCGAATCGCGGGCGTCAGCTCCTTCGGCATCGGCGGCACCAACGCCCACCTGATCCTCCAGGACGCGCCGCCGCTGCCCGCCGCGCCCGCCGCCGAGCCCGCGCAGTGGGAGCTGCTGCCGCTGTCCGCCAGGAGCGAGCGGGCGCTCGACCGGGCCGCCGAGCGGATCGGCACGGCGCTGGCCGCCCCCGGTGCGCCCGGCGCGGGCGACGCCGCGTTCACCCTCCAGACCAGGCGGCGCCACCACCCGTGGCGGCGCGCCGTCCTGACCGGGCGTTCGGGCGAGGCGTCCCCCGCCGCCCAGGCCGTCCAGGCCGTCGGAACCGGTCGGAAGGTGGCCTTCCTCTACCCCGGGCAGGGGGCCGGCCACCCCGGCATGGCGGCCGAGCCGTACCGCGCCGAGCCGCTCTTCCGCGCCGCGCTCGACCGCTGCCTGGACGCCCTGCGGCCGTGGACCACGGCGCCGCTGCGCGAGCTGCTGCTCGACCCGGCCCACCCGGACCTGTTCGACCGGACCGAGACCGCCCAGCCGGCCCTGTTCGCGGTGGAGTACGCGCTCACCGCGTGGTGGACGGGGCTCGGCGTCCGGCCGGTCGCACTCGCCGGGCACAGCGTCGGCGAGTTCGCGGCCGCCTGCGCCGCCGGGGTCTTCGACCTGCCCGGCGCCGCCCGGCTGGTGGCCGAACGCGGCCGGCTGATGGGCACCATGGCGCCCGGCGCGATGCTCAGCGTCCCGCTGCCCGAGCCGGAGCTGCGCGCCCTGCTGGACGACCCGGCCGGGCCGGAGCTGGCCGCCGTCAACGCGCCCGACCGCTGCGTGGTGGCCGGCGCCCCCGAGGCGGTCGCGCGGCTCGCCGAGCGGCTGGCCGCGCGCGGTGTGGCCGCCCGGCAACTGGCCGTGCGGCACGCCTTCCACTCCCGGGACGCCGAACCGCTGCTGGAGGAGTTCGCCCGGCTGGTCGCCACCGTCCCGGTCCAGGCGCCCGCCGTGCCGCTCGTCTCCGGCCTGACCGGGCGTGAGCTCACCGCCGAGGAGGCCGCGTCACCGGAGTACTGGGCGCGCCAGCTGCGGCACACCGTCCGCTTCGCCGACGCGCTCGCCGCGCTGCCGGGCGACGGCCCGCTGCTGGAGCTCGGCCCCGGCCGGGGGCTGAGCGGCTTCGCCGTACGGACCCTGGGCGCCGGAAGCCCCGCGCTGCCCACCCTCGGCGGCGCCGCGCCCGCCCCGGACCAGCCGCCGGCCCGGCTCACCGCGCTGGCCCGGCTGTGGGAGCGGGGCACCGAGGTCGACTGGTCCGCCCTCGGCGAGCGCGCCGGGCGCCGGCACGTCTCGCTGCCGGGCTACCCGTTCGAGCCCACCCGGCACTGGTTCGAGCCCACCGCCGCCGAACCCGCCGCCGTCACCGCCCAGGGCCCCGCCGGGCCCGCGCAGGTTTCCGACGGTGCGAGCGGCGTGGACGACTGGCTGCACGTCGTGTCCTGGACGCAGGCCCTGCCGCCGTCCGGCACCGGGCCGCTCCCGCCGTCGGTGCTCCTGCTCGCCGACGAGTCCGGCCTCGCCGAGGCCGTCGCCGGAGAGCTCGCCGCCGCCGGTGCCCAGGTCAGCCTGGTCCGCGCCGGGGCATCCACCGCGCTCACGCACGGCACCCCGTTCACGCTCGACGCCGACGACCCCGCCGCCTTCCCCGCGCTGGCCGCCGCCCTGGCCGCGCGCGGCACCGCGCCGGACGCCGTCCTCTCCTGCTGGGCCCTGGACACCCCGCCGCTGCGCTCGGCCACCCCGGGCGAGGCGGCCGACGGCGCGCTGCGCGCCCTCACCGTCCCGGTCCAGCTGGCCCGGGCCCTGGGCGAGGCGTTCCCCGGCCGGCCGCTGCGGATGCTGCTGGTCACCGACGCCGCCCACGGGGTGCACGGGCAGCCCGCCCGCACCCCGCAGGCCGCCGCCGGGCTGGGCGCGGTGCGGGTGCTGCCGCAGGAGCTGCCCGGCGTCACCGTCCAGGCCCTCGACCTGGACTGCCCGACCCGGGAACCCGAGGAACTGGCCCTGGCGGCGCAGACCGTGGTGGCGCAGCTGCGCGCCGGGCACGCTGCGGCGCCGCTGACCGCCGTCCGCGGCCGGGCGCACCTGGTGCCGGCCCCGGAGCGGCCCGTCCTCACCGACCCGGCCGGGCCGCAGCCCGCCGCGCCGTCCGGCGTGTGGCTGGTCACCGGCGGCCTGGGCGGGATCGGTCTGGCCGTGGCCGGCCACCTCGCCGAGGACGCCGACCGGACGCTCGTCCTGCTCACCCGCCGTGCCGTCCCCGACGGCGCCGGCTGGCGGAGCCTGCGCCCCGAGGACGCGGCGCCCGCCGCGAGCTGCCCGCCGGAGCTGGCCGAGGCCCTCGCCGGGCTGACCGCGCACGGCGCCCGGCTCTGCCTCGTCCAGGCGGACGTCACCGACGAGGCCGCGCTCGGCGCCGCGCTCGACCGGGTCCGGGCCGCGTACGGCCCGATCGCCGGGGTGGTCCACGCCGCCGGGGTGCCCGGCGGTGGCGTCACCGCCCTGCGCAGCGCCGGGGAGATGGCGCGGGTGCTCGCCCCCAAGGTGCTCGGCACCGTCCTGCTGGAGCGGCTGACGGCCGTGGACCGGCCGGTGCTGGTGCTCTGCTCCTCGGTGCTGGCGGTCACCGGCGCGGTCGGCCAGGCCGACTACACCGGCGCCAACGCCTTCCTGGACAGCTTCGCCGCCGGCTCCCGGGCCGCCGTGTCGATCGGCTGGGACCGCTGGTCGCAGACCGGCATGGCGCTGCGGTCCGGCCGGCGCGACTGGCTCGACGGCGGCGAGGTGCTCGACCACGCCCTGTTCGACGCCCGCCGGGCGGAGCCGGACGGGACGGTGGAGCTGCGGCTGCGCCGCACCGGGCAGAGCGCCTGGCCGGCCGAGGAGCACCGGATCGGCGACGTCCCGGTCCTGCCCGGCACCGCGCTGCTCGAACTCGCCGTCGCCGGGCACCGGTTGGCGGTCGGGGACGGGCCGGTCGAGCTGGACGCGGTCTTCACCCACCCGCTGCGGATGCCCGCCGACGCCCCGCCCGAGGTCACCCTGCGGCTGCGTCCGGCGCCCGACGGCGGGCACCTGTGGGAGGTGCGCTCCACCGCCGTGCCGTCCAGGCCGCACGCCCAGGGCCGGATCGCGCCGTACGGGGGCGACTCCCCCGAGCGCCTGGACCTCGACGGCCTCGCGGCCCGCTGCGCCCCGGTGCCGCAGGTCGCGGTGTCCGCCGCCGCCGGGGAGCGGCCCGGCGGCGCCAGCGGGCTGCGCACCGGGCCGCGCTGGGAGAGCGTCACCGAGGTCCGCGAGGACGGGCGCGGCGGGGCGATGCTGCGGCTGCGCCTGCCCGAGGCGTTCCACGGCGACCTGGCCGCGCACCCGCTGCACCCCGCGCTGCTGGACACCGCCACCGGCGCCGTCACCGCCCGCACCGGCAGCCACCTGCCGGTCGCCTACCGCCGCCTGGTGGTGCTCGGCCCGCTCGGCCCCGAGGCCGTGGTGCGGGTCGACCGCCGCTCCGGTGACGCCGGGGCGGGCGACACGCTGGTCGTCGACGTGGTCGTCGCCGGGCCGGACGGCGCTCCGGCCGTGCTCGTCGAGGGCTTCGTGCTGCGCCCGGCCCCGGCCGCCCCCGGCCCGGACGCGGGGCACGCCGCGGCCGCCGGGCCCGAGCAGGGCGGCATCCCGACCCGGGAGGGCCTGCTGGCCTTCGACCGGATCCTGGCCAACCGTCACCTCCCGCACGTGCTGGTCAGCCCCCGCGCGGCCGGGCCGGCCACGCCCGTCCCGACCGCATCGCAGGCCGCGCCGGAGGCCGCCCTGGCGTCCGCACCGGCGACCGGCCCCGAGGGGCTGGAGGAGCAGATCGCCGCGGTCTGGTCCCGGTTGCTGGGCGTCCCCCGGATCGGCCCCGAGGACAGCATCTTCGAACTCGGCGGCGACTCCCTGCTGATCGTCCAGATCACCGCCGAACTCCAGCGGCAGGGCCTGACCGTCTCCCCCGGCGACCTCTTCGCCCACCCCACCGTCGGACAGCTCGCCGCCCGGCTGCGCGCGGACCGCACGCCCGCCGCCGCCCCGGCGTCCGACACCCCCGCCCCGCCCACCGCTCCCACCGAGCCCGATCCGGCCCCCGCGAAGGGGGCGGGCGAGGCGTTCTCGGACGCGGACCTCAGCGAAGACGACCTGGCCCGGGTATTCGCCCTGTTCCGGTCAGGAGAGGACACCAAGTGAACGACATCGAGGACATCTACCCGCTCTCGCCGACCCAGGAGGGGATGCTCTTCCACAGCACCACCTCCCCCGAGCACGGCCTGTACGTCGAGCTGACCACCTTCCGGGTGCGCGGCGAACTGGACCTGACGGAACTGGGAGCAGCCTGGCAGCGGGCGATCGCCCGGCACCCGGTGCTGCGCACGGCCTTCGTCCGCGAGCGGATCCGCACCCCGCACCAGGTGGTGCTGCCCAAGGCGGACCTGCCGATCGAGTTCCGCGACCTGTCCGGGCTGGACGAGCCGGCCCGGGAGCGCGCCGTCGCCGAGGAGCTGGAGCAGCGCGCCCGCGAGCGCTTCGACCTGGCCCGGCCGCCGCTGATGCGGCTGCTGGTGCTGCGCCTGCCCGACGAGCACCTGGTGGTGTGGACGTACCACCACCTGCTGCTGGACGGCTGGTCCGCCGCGCTGCTGCTGGCCGAGGTCACCGCCGGACTGTCCGGTGACGCCGCCGAGCCGCCCGCGCCGCCCGCCTTCCGCGAGTACATCGCCTGGCTGGGCCGTCAGGAGGCCGAGCGCGACCGCGCGTTCTGGACCGGCTACCTGGCGGGCTACCGCGAGCCGGCGACGCTGAGCCTGCCCGGCGTGCGCCCGGGCGCCAAGCCGTCCGGCGACTTCCGCACGGTGCGGGCCGAGCTGCCCGCCGAGACCGTCACCGCGCTGCGGCGGCTGGCCGCCGGCAAGGCGACCACGCTCAGCAGCCTGGTCGAGGCCGCCTGGGCGGGGACGGTCGCGCGCCACAGCGGCCGCGACGACGTGGTGGTCGGCGTGACCGTCTCGGGCCGCCCCGTCGACCTGCACCGGGCGGACCGGATGCTCGGGATGTTCATCAACACCGTCCCGGTGCGGGTGCGGATCGACCGGGAGCTGCCCGGCGACGAGTGGCTGGCCCGCCACGCCGCGACCCGCCACCCGCTGCTGGACCACCAGCACACCCCGCTGACCGACATCCAGCGCTGGGCCGACACCGCGCCCGGCGTGCCGCTGTTCGACACCGTCGTGGTGGTCGAGAACTACCCGGACCGCACCGAGGCGGTGCTCTCCCACGGCGCGGTCACGGTCAGCGACGTCCGCTACGAGACGCGGACCAACTACCCGGTCACCCTGGTCGTGCGGGCCGCCGCCGAGATGCAGCTCCAGGCGGTGGTGGACGCCGGGCGGATCACCCCGGAGGAGACCGGCGCGCTGCTCGACCACGTCGTCGCGGTGCTGACCCGCATCGCCGCGCAGCCCGGCCGCCCGGTCCGCGAGCTGCTCGCCGTCCCCGAGGCGGCCCGCGCCCGCCAGCTCGACACCTGGAACGGCAGCGAGATCGACCGCGGCGAGCCGTCGGCCCTGCTGTCCGGGCTGATCGACGACGCGGTCCGCAGCCGCCCGGACCACCCGGCGGTGGTCGACCAGCAGACCCGGTACAGCTACCGCGAACTCGACCGGCGGGCCGAGGCCCTGGCCCGGCAGCTGGCCGCGCGCGGCGTGCGCCCCGGCGACCGGGTGGGCGTCTGCCTGGGCCGCAGCGCCGACCTGGTGACCGCGGTGCTGGCCGTCGCCCGGGCCGGGGCCGCGTTCGTCCCGCTCGACCCGGCCCACCCGGTGGAGCGGATCGGCCTCGTCCTGGCGGACGCGGCCCCGGCCGTGGTGCTCACCGACGCGACCGGCGCGCCCGCGCTGGCCGGCTGGGACGGCACCGCCGTCGACCTGGCCTCCCTGGACCTGGCCGACCTCGACCTGATGCTCCAGGAGGCCGCCGACCCCGCCGCCGCCGAGCTGCCGGGCGCAGCCCCGGACGGCCTCGCCTACCTGATGTTCACCTCCGGCTCCACCGGCCGCCCCAAGGGCGTCGCCGTCGGCCACCGGGCACTGGCGAACCTGGTGGACAGCCTGGCCCGCCGTCACCCCGGCCTCGACGGCGACACCCGCTTCCTCGCCCTCACCACGCTCGGCTTCGACACCTCGCTGGCCGAGCTGCTGGTGCCGCTCGCCGTCGGCGCGACGGTGCACGTCGGCGGCCAGGCCCTCGGGCTGAGCGGCCGCGAACTCGACCGCTACAGCGTCGAGCACGGCATCACCGCGCTCCAGGCCACCCCGTCCCGCTACCGGGCGCTGCTGGACTCCGACTGGCAGGGCGCCGGCCGCCCCCGGCTCTACAGCTGCGGCGAGGCCTTCCCCGCGGACCTGGCGGCGCCGCTGGCCGAGCGCGGCGAGTCGGTGTGGAACATGTACGGGCCGACCGAGACCACCGTGTACTCCAGCGTCGAGCGGATCACCGCCGACACCACCCGGGTCACCGTCGGCCGCCCGATCGCCAACACCGTGCTGCACGTGCTGGACACCGTGGACGGCGAACTGCTGCCGGTCGGCTGCGTCGGCGAGCTGTGCATCGGCGGCGACGGCGTGGCCCAGGGCTACTGGCAGCGGCCCGAGCTGACGGCCGAGCGGTTCGTCACCGACCCGTTCACGGGCGGCCGGATGTACCGCACCGGCGACCACGCCCGCCGCCTGCCCGACGGGCGGATCGAACTGCTCGGCCGGATGGACCGCCAGCTCAAGCTGCGCGGCTACCGGATCGAGCCCGGCGAGATCGAGCAGGTCCTGCTGGCCCTGCCCGAGGTGGCGGCCGCCGCGGTCGCCGTCCGGGAGGGCCGCCTGGTCGCCTGGGTGGTGCCCGCGGACCGGGGCGCCCCGCTCGACACCCCCGGGGTCCAGGCCGGGCTGCGGCGCTCGCTGCCCTCCTACATGGTCCCCGAGGCGGTCACCGTCCTCGCCGAGCTGCCGCTCACCCCGGCCGGCAAGACCGACCTGCTCGCCCTGCCCACCCCGGCCGGGTTCGCCGACGAGGCCGCGCCGAGCGGCGGGCCGGGCGGCACGGCGGACCACGAGGCGCTGGTGGCCCGGCTGTTCCGCGAGGTCCTGGCACTGCCGGAGGTCGGTTTGGACGACGACTTCTTCGAGCTGGGCGGCGACTCGCTGCGCGCCCTGCGACTGGTCTCCCGGCTGGAGGCGGAACTCGGCTGCTCGCTCGACATCGAGCTGCTCTTCGACTCCTCCACGGTCCGCGACCTCACCGCGGCCATCGGCCCCGCCCTGGCCGACGCCGACGCACCGGCCGACGCCGACGCACCGGCCGGCTCCGACGCCCCGGGCTCCGACGCCGACCAGTGAACCAACCGGCGTCCCGGCGGCCGGCCCCCCCCGCCCGGCCCCCCCGGGGGGGCCGCGCCACCACCGGGATCTCCGGCCCGGCGTCCGGTAGCCCCAGGTACTTCCTGACCGCC